>CALWXR010000025.1 GCA_944385535.1 uncultured Oscillospiraceae bacterium | reverse complement strand
TGCTACCGGATGCAGTCAGATTTTTCACTTGGTTTCGTGAAAAGGATTCTTGCCAATTATTACTTGACACATACTGCCCCTCCCCTTTCCTACTCCCATCCTTGACTTTTTTAGGGCATGTTGTATAATGGAAATATCTAAAACAAACAAGGAGATGTTCCCCATGTACTATAGAATGACCGTGGCTGGTTTGGAGCGGGATCTGCCCATCTGCCCTGTCAGCGATACGCTGTCCATTGCCGGTTTTGTGATCTTCGGCGATCCGGAACTGACCGTGGCCTGCGCCCGGGATCTTCTGGCAAAAGCCCCGGAGTATGACTATATCATCACCGCGGAAGCCAAGGGCATCCCCCTTGCCCATGAAATGGCCCGGCAGGCCGGGGACAAAAAGTATATTCTGGCCCGGAAGGCGCCCAAGCTGTACATGCGGGATGTATTCGGCGTCAGCGTCCACTCCATTACCACCGCCAAAGAGCAGAAGCTGTACTTAGACGGCGCCGACGCCGCTTTGATGAAGGGCAAGCGGATCCTGATCGTGGACGACGTGATCTCCACCGGCGAGAGTCTGAAGGCTCTGGAAGCCCTGGTGGAGCAGGCCGGCGGCGTGATCTGCGGCCGGATGGCGATCCTGGCGGAAGGCGAGGCCCAGGAGCGGCCGGATCTTACCTATTTGGAAAAACTGCCCCTGTTTCACCCTGACGGCACCTTGATGGACTAAGGCGCTTTTCCCCTGAACCGGAGGGCATACAAAACAGAAAGAAGCGGAGGAAGGATCATGTATTGTAAGAAATGCGGCAATTTCGTTCCCAACAACGCCGGTCGCTGTGATTTCTGCGGCGCCCCTGTTGGGGGACTGTTCAGCGATCCGGTGGGAAAGCGTCGGGAACCCAAGCCCCAGGTGGGGATTGTGGAAGCGGTCCGGCTGTACTTTGTGGGCTATACCGACTTTCACGGCCGCTCCCGGCGGAGTGAGTACTGGTGGGCCACCCTGGTGATCGGCCTGGCCGGGGGCATTGTCGGCGCTGTCCTGCCGGACTATTCCTGGATCTGGACCCTGGCCACCCTTGTGCCCAGCCTGGCCCTGTGTATCCGCCGCCTGCACGATGTAGGCAAAAGCGGCTGGTGGTATCTGTTCATTCTCCTTCCCATTGTGGGCACCATCATCCTGCTGGTACAGTTCTGCAAGGACAGCCAGCCGGAAGAAAACCCCTGGGGCCCCAGTCCCAAATACTGAATCCCCGCTCCCGGCAAAAGCTTGGTAAAGTCCTGCTTTTGTCGGGAGTTTCTTATTTCGCCCCTTGCGTCCCCGGCATTCTGGTGATAAAATGGTTCTATCAACCAAATAAGGAGGAATTCCAATGGCGCTTCACGTTATGGACGAGGCCAACCGTTGCCTTGGCTGCAAAAATCCCCAATGCCAGAAGGGCTGTCCCATCAACACCCCCATTCCCCAGGTGATCCGGCTGCTGAAGGACAACCAGCTGGATAAGGCAGGCAGGCTCCTGTTTGAGAACAATCCCCTGACCACGGTATGCAGCCTGATCTGCAACCACGAAAACCAGTGCGAGGGCCACTGCGTCCTGGGAAGAAAAGGAGCGCCGGTGCATTTTTCCACCATTGAGCACTACATTTCCAGCACCTACGCCTCCAAAATGGTGAAAGGCCCCCACCCCTCCAACGGAATAAAAGTTGCCATCGTCGGTTCCGGCCCGGCAGGCATTACCATTGCCATTTTGCTTGCCCGGTACGGCTACCAGGTGACCATTTTCGAAAGCAACGACCAGATCGGCGGCGTGCTCCGCTATGGCATTCCCGAGTTCCGGCTGCCCAAGTCGGTGCTGGAGGATATCCAGTACCGTCATCTGGAGCTCAAGGGCATCAAGATCCGCCCCAATACCCGCATCGGCAGCGCCATCGGCATTGACGATCTGTTCCGGGACGGCTACAAGGCCATTTTCATCGGCACCGGCGTGTGGAAGCCCAATGCCCTGCACATCAAGGGAGAGACCTTCGGCAACGTCCACTATGCCATCAACTACCTGCACAACCCGGATGTTTACCACCTGGGCAAAAAGGTCGTCGTCATCGGCGCGGGCAACGCCGCCATGGACGTGGCCCGCACCGCCATGCGCAAGGGTACGGAGGAACTGACCTGCTTCTCCCTGAGAAAGAAGATCGCCGCCAGCCAGTATGAATTCAGCTACGCCCAGCTGGAAGGCGTACAGTTCCAGTACAACAAAAAGCCCATTGAGATTGTGGACGAGGGCGTAATTTTCCGGGACGTGGTGGAAAATGAGGACGGCACCCTGACGGAAGTGGAAGGCACCGATACCCTGTACGAAGCCGACAGCGTCATCATCTCCATCAGCCAGGGCCCTCAGAACACCATCGTCAACACCACCACCGGCCTGTCCGCCAATGATCGGGGCCTGCTGGTGGCGGACGAACAGGGCCGCACCAGCCGCCCAGGCATTTTCGCCTCCGGCGACGTGGTCAACGGCGCCCGCACCGTGGTAGAGGCCGTGGCCCACAGCAAGGATGTGGCCCTGGCCATGCACGAGTACATCCAAAGCCTGCCGGAGGTCAAAGCCGCCCAGGCTGCCAAGGAAGGGGAAACCGCAGATCCGTAAACCCAAACCATACCAAGACCGCCCGCCCAGGGCGGTCTTTTTTCCTCCCTTCCGGCCGCAGGATTTCCAAAAATCAGGCCGGAAACGCAAGAAAACCTTAAGCTGTTTGTAGGTTTACATTTTTTCCGATTTATGCTAGAATGAATCTAACTGTAACTATGGGGTGAGAAACATGTCCTCCATAAATTTCGATACCACCTACGCCCAAATTGATCTGGACGCCATTGCCGCCAACATGGACGCCATTCAGGCCAAAGTCAAGGTGCCGGTGATGGCCATTGTGAAAGCCGACGCCTACGGCCACGGCGCCGTTGCCGTAGCCGGCCTTCTGAAGGATAAATGCCCCTTCTTCGGCGTCAGCGCCATGCAGGAGGCTTTGGAGCTTCGCCGGGCCGGAATTCAAAATCCCATTTTGATCCTGGGCTACACCCCGGTGTCCGCCTATGAGACCGCCATCCGCCAGGGGATCCGTCCCGCCATTTTCCATTGGGAGGATGCCGTGGCCCTGTCCAAAGCGGCCGTGGAAACGGGTCTGCCCGGTATTTTTCACTTCGCCCTGGATACCGGCATGAGCCGTATCGGCTTTCAGGTCACCCGGGAGGACGCGGATCTGTGCGCCAAAATCGCCGCCCTTCCCGCACTTCAGGCGGAGGGCCTCTTTAGCCACTTGGCCACCGCCGACTGCCTGGACTTAAGCCGGGCCAAGGTCCAGGAAGCCCGGTTCAACGCTTTTGACGCCATGCTGAAAGAGCAGGGCCTGGAGATCCCCATCCGCCACCTGAACAATTCCGCGGGGCTGATGAACTTCGAGAACCAATACGATATGGTTCGCGCGGGCATCGCCCTCTACGGCCTGTACCCCAGCGATGAGGTAGACCCCGCCCTGCTGCCCCTGAAGCCCGCCATGAGCCTGCGCAGCCAGGTCACCCATGTCAAAACTTTGCCCCCGGGCCGGGAGATCAGCTACGGCGGCGCCTTCGTCACCGCCAGAGAAACGGTGGTTGCCACCATCCCCGTTGGCTATGCCGACGGCTACCGCCGGAACCTTTCCGGCAGATTCCATGTGCTGATCCGGGGCAGAAAAGCCCCCATCCTGGGCCGGGTGTGTATGGATCAGATGATGGTGGATGTGACGGATATTCCCGGCGTTGTCCCCGGGGATCCGGTTACCCTTATGGGCCGGGACGGCGGCGAAGTAATCTCCGCCGAGCAGATCGCCGCCCAAGCAGACAGCTTCAATTATGAATTCGTATGCGGCGTCAGCCGCCGGGTCCCCCGGGTATACCTCCGGGAGGGCCGTGAAATTCACCGGATCCATTATCTTTCGGATTCTATATTCTAAGGAGGTTCCCATGTCCCGCCGATCCAAACGCTCATCATCCAGCAAAGGCATCGCCGTTTTTTACGTGCTGATCCTTCTCATGATCGCCGCCACCGTCTTTTTTCTGTGGAAATCCGTTGACCTGGTCAATCAGGAGGCTTCCATCCAAGTCTCCGAGGACGTCCGTCTGCCGGTATCCCAGGGGGCCGGGGCAGAGGCGTCCGGAGAAACCACCCAGCCCCCTACGGAGCCTGACCCGGTGGTATCCACCGCCACAGTGGCCGTCACCGGCGATCTTCTGATGCACCGGCCCATTTGCGAGGCCTACGCCCAGGAGGACGGCACCTATGAGTTCAGCTCCATGTTTCAGTATGTGGACGACTATTTTACCGCCAGCGACTATGGGGTAGCCAACCTGGAGACCACCTTCAGCGGCCCTGACTACCCTTACCGGGGCAATCCCTTCAACAGCCCCGACTCTCTGATGGAGGATCTGGTGGAGGCCGGCTTTGACATGCTGCTCACCGCCAATAACCACAGCGCCGACCGGGATACCGCCGGACTTCTGCGCACCGTAGAAACCGTCCGCAGCTACGGCGTCCAAACCCTGGGCACCCAGCTAAACGGCGAAGAGAAGAAATACGCCGTCGTGGATTTGAACGGCATCAAAGTGGGCATGATCTGCTACACCTACGCCACCAGCGAAACAGACGGCCGCCCCTCCCTGAACTACGGTCCCACGGTCACGGAGACCGGCATTGTCAACTATTTTGTAGAAACCGACCTGGATACCTTCTATACCCGCCTCCAGTCCCAGCTGGAAGCCATGAAAGAGGAAGGGGCGGAGCTGACCATGGTTTACATCCATTGGGGCGTGGAGTATGAGCTTACCCAGTCTCCCATTCAAAGCCAGATGGCCCAGAAGATGTGCGATCTGGGCGTGGATGTGATTGTAGGCGGCCATCCCCACGTGATTCAGCCCATGGAGCTGCTTACCAGCACCACCGACGCCGGACATAAGACCGTGTGCATTTATTCCCTGGGCAACGCGGTGTCCAACCAGCGGATCGCGGAAATGCGGCTGAAAACCGGCCATACGGAGGACGGCGCCATTTTCACCGTTACCTTTGAGCGCTACGCCGACGGAAGCGCCGCCGTGGCGGATGTGAACCTGATCCCCACCTGGGTGAATCTCACCGGCATCGGCGGCAAGACCGAATATCTGATTCTGCCCCTGGATCCGGATCAGAAGGATCAGTGGAGCACTCTGTTTAACCTGAACGCCGGTTTCCTCTCCCTGGCCCAGGACTCCTATAACCGCACCATGGACATTGTAGGCAGCGGCTTGGAGGCCTGCCGGAACCATTTGCAGCAGGCAAAGGCCGAGAAAACCGCCTCTATGGCCGGGTAACCGTCCTAACTCTGATCTCATCTTCTGAAGGAGGCATTTATGGCCCGCAAACGGAAAAGCGGCGCTTCCATCGTGTATGTGCTGCTGGTCATTCTCACTTTCATCTTTATAGCCGCCACCGCCGGGGTCATCTGGCTGTCTGTGCGGTTAGCGGACAAGCCCGCCCCGACCCAGCCCTCCGCTTCCGTGGCGATCCCCACCACGCCGGAACAGACGGAGCCCACGGAAACCACCCAGCCGGATCCGGTGCCGGAGCATGTGGTCTCCACCGCCACCGTAGCCGCCATGGGGGATCTGATGATGCACCTTCCCGTGGTGAACACCGCCCTGCAAAGCGATGGCAGCTACAATTTCGATTCCGTCTTTCAGTATGTCAAAGACTATGTTTCCCAGGCGGACTACGCCGCCATCAATCTGGAGACCTCTCTGGGAGGCAGTGACAAGCCCTACTCCGGCTTCCCAAAATTCAACAGTCCCGACGCCATTGTGGACGGGGCCCGGGACGCAGGCTTTGATATGATGCTCACCGCAAACAACCACAGCTACGATACCGGTCTGGATGGCTTCCTGCGAACCCTGGAAGTGGTTCGGGAGCGGGGTATGGAGACCCTGGGCACCATGGCCTCGGCGGAAGAGCCGAAATATGTGGTCAAGGATATAAACGGCATCCATATCGGCATGATCGCTTATACCTATGAGACCTCCAACGGCCAAAGCGGCTATCCTTCCCTGAACGGTATTGCCATGACGGACGGCTCCTATGACCTGGTCAACTGCTTCCGCTACGCCGATCTGGACGCGTTCTACGAGGAAATCGCCGGATACCTGGCGGATATGAAGGCGGAAGGGGCGGAAGCCACCATTTTGTATATCCATTGGGGGGTGGAGTATCTGACCTACGCCAACGACGATCAAACGGAAATGGCCCAGAAGCTGTGCGACTTAGGGTTCGATGTGATCGTAGGCGGCCATCCCCATGTGGTAGAGCCCATGGCCCTGCTGGAAAGCACCGTGGATCCGGAGCACAAAACCGTGTGCATCTACTCTCTTGGCAACGCGGTATCCAACCAGCGCAAGGAGTATATGGATGAATACAACCCCTACGGCTATACCGAGGATGCGGCCCTGTTCTCCGTCACCTTTGAAAAATACTCCGACGGCACGGTGTATCTGGCGGATACCAACCTGATCCCCACCTGGGTGAATATGGACACCCGCAGCGTCAAGCAGTATAACATCCTGCCCCTGGAAGATTCCCGCCGGGATCAGTGGCAGAGCGATTTTAACTTAAACAGCGCCATGCTCTCCTCCGCCCAAAAATCCTATGACCGAACCATGGGCCTGGTAGGGGAAGGTCTTGAAAGCTGCAAGACCTGGCTGGCAGAGCAGAAGCAGGCCCGGGAGGAATACTACTATGATCTGGCCTGGCACCCGGAAAAGTACGCCGCGGAGGCCGCCCGGGAGACCATTCCCGAAACCATTCCCGAAACCACCCAGGAGACTGGCGATGCTACCCAACCTGCCGCCTGACCCAGCGGATCCCTCTGCGCCGCCTGGGCCAGCCCGAGGACATTACCAACGCCTTCCTATTTCTGGCCTCTGAGGAAGCCGCCTATATCTCCGGCGCCGTGCTGAATGTGGATGGCGCAGCCAGAGTATAAAACTGCCCCGGAAGGAATTCCCATTTCCTTCCGGGGCGTTCTTTTATCCTCTTAGTATCTTATCCATAGGTTTTCCCTTGGCCAATTCATCCACCAGCTTATCCAAATACCGGATCCGGCGCATGATAGGATCTTCGATTTCTTCCACCCGGATGCCGCACACCCTCCCGGTGATCAAATGACAGTTGGGGTTCATCCGGGGGGCGTTCCGGAAAAAATCCCCGTAGGCGGTCCCGGCGTTCACCGCTTCCTCCACTTCCTCCGGACTGTAGCCGGTAAGCCAGCAGACAATCTGCCGAACCTCCCCTTCCGTCCTTCCTTTTCTTACCGCTTTGTTCACCAACAGCGGATAGACCTTTTGGAACCCCATGGCGAATACCTGATCGTTGCTCATCCTTCTGCCCCCCGTCTTTGCTTGCAGGCATAGAAATAGGCTTTCCTGTAGTCCCCCAGCTCCCGGAAGCACACTTCCAGCGCCTGAACCGCTTCCTCCGGAAATCGGGCCTCCGCCTGTTGGAAATAGGCCGCCGCCTGCTGGTAGTCTTTTTCCTTCATGCGGCACCTTCCCTTCATCAGGGCAGCGCCGGGATCTGTCCCATTTTCCAGGGCGCACAGTAGCTTCCAGGCCCGCTCCGTCTCTCCCGCGGACAGGGCCGCCTTCGCCCGAAGGAGCAGCTCTTCATCCAGGCTGGGAAGCCGGGAAACCGCGTCCGTTTGCCCCGCTCTGCCCAGCAGCAGCAACCGCCTTCGTTCCAGTTCCTCTGTGTAATAGGCAGCGGACGCGCCGAGGGCCCCCGCCTTTTCCAGCAGCTCCCGGGCATAGGGCAGCCGCCCCGTTTCCACAGCCCCTTCCGCCAGGAAAAGGCAAATGAGAATTTCCAGCAGCTGCTTTTCCCGGTCAAATACAGGATCCGGCTCCCGGTAGTCCTCCAGGGCGGCAGCGGCTCCGGAATGGTCCCCACTGTCAAACCGCTGCCGGGCCTGCTCCATGACCGTCTGATTGGCAGAGCATACCGCCTCTTCCTCCAAAAACCAGCTGACCGGCCTGCCCAGCCGGGCCGCCAGATATTGCAGCGTCCCCATGGAGGGCCGGGCCCCGCCGTTTTCGATTTGAGAAAGCATGTTCCTGCTGATTTTCTCGCCGCACAGCGCTCGCTGGGAAAGCCCCGCTTCCAGCCGGGCCTGGCGCAGCTTTTCCCCCAGTTCCATGGACTTCTCTCCCTTGTAAATGAGATTTACCCCACTATATCACATTTTGCCTTCCTTTTCCATGGTTACAAAAAATTTATTTGCTATTTTTCCCGGATTGGTTTATAACAATAGTAACATTCAATGCTCTACAAGGACGGAAACACACTATGGATATCCGAAACACACGCAGTATAAAATCACTGGTTCCTCAGCGTCTGAGTCAGGCCCGGGACGGACAGAAAATCGTGCTCATATATGCCGGACTCTCCCTGGGGCTGACGGCTCTGGTAACCATCCTTTCCTATGTTCTGAATCAGCAGATCTCCCAAACCGGCGGTCTGGGTCAGATTGGTACCCGCTCCTTTCTCTCCACCATCCGCATTGTGGTGCTCATCGCCCAATGGGTGGCGCTCCTGTGCCTGGATTTAGGCTATCAGTCCGCCGCCCTTCGGATCGCCCGGGGGCAATACGCCTCGGTCAATTCCCTGCGGCTGGGCTTTGACCGGTTCTGGCCCCTGATCCGCTGCACCCTGGTACAGTGCGTCATTTATATTGGCATTTTTCTGCTGAGCCTCTATGCCGCTGTCACGGTATACCTGATCACTCCCCTCTCAGACAGCGCCATGGAAATCCTCACTCCCCTGGTCACAGAGGCGGCCTCCGCCGGGGAAAGCGTCCTCGTCCTGGACGACGAGGTTTACGCCCAGCTGGAGCAGGCCATGCTTCCGGCGCTGATCATTTGCTTTGGGCTGTTCTGCGCCATCAGCCTTCCCTTCTACTACCGCTACCGGATGGCCAATTACGTGCTCATCGATTGTCCGGCCCTGGGCGCGGTGGCGGTCCTGCGGGAAAGCCGGAAGATGATGAAAGGAAATCGGATCCCCCTGTTCCGGCTGGATCTGAGCCTTTGGTGGTATTATGCCGCCGGACTGCTTGCCATGGCGGTGGGCTACGGCGACCAGATCCTCCCCGCTCTGGGCATTTCCCTGCCCTTTTCTGATGACGTGGCATACTTCCTGTTCTATGGGCTGTACCTGGCGGTTATGTTCCTGATTTATTACGCCTTTGGCAATCGGATTCAGGTCACCTACGCCCTGGCCTACGACAGCGTAAAACCCCCGGAACCGAACGGCAACGGCGGAGTAGTTTTGGGGAATATTTTTCAGATGTGATCACAGCGGCAAAAGGACAATCTGCCCCAGTCTTTTTCTGCTGAGACCCCCTGCTCCATTGGTTCCCCGCACTTTCCCCATGTCATATCCAGCGCAGTCGAGAAATCCTGGCACCAATGCGCGGAGAAGGAAACGCTGCATGGCACGCGCGAAAAATCACGCTTTACCAGCCAAACGGCCGGCCCATGCATAATTCACAGCTTTGCCTCCGCCCCTGGAGCGGTGGCATCACAATCATGCGCGCAAGCTGCGGTCATTGCGAAGGCATTGCCGAGGATTGAATTTTTTCGTCTCATAGGATTCTCTAATGCAAATCTTTCATCCCATATGAAATGCCGAACTTCCCGGAGGAAGCTCGGCATTTTTTGTGTCAGCAGGGGGGTCGGTCAAACGGATCACAGGGCTTCGTCCAGGCCGTAGACCTCCACCTCGTAGATCCGAGCGGCGGTATCGGAGCCCTGGGTGGGCTTCTCCACCACCAGCCGCACGTAGCGGGCATTTACAGCGGCGAAGGTATTGGAGGTCTCGCCGTCGGTGTTCTTGGTGACCTTGACCACCTCAGTGAAGGTCTCACCGTCTTCACTGACCAGGATGGTGTAAGCCTTGGTGTTCATATCCGGGCTTTCTCCGCCTGCCTGGGCGTGGAAGATCTTCACCTGGCTCACCGCCTTGGCATCACCCAGATCAATGGTGATGGTGTGGGGCGGGTCACCGGTGGCGCACCACTTCTTGCTGTAGTCGCCATCCACGGCGAAGGGAGGCGCCTCGTTTTCGTTGACATAAGCGGAAGCCTCGGTATCCTTGCCGCCGGAGAGCAGGGCCAGTTCGCCGGTAACCTTGGCGGTGACGGTGATTAGATCCGTTTTCTCGGCCACGGCTTCGCCGGAGGCGTTCTTGGCGGTGACCTTAACGGTGTAGGCGCCTTCCGCGGCGTAGCTAACCACAGGGGCCACTTCGGCGCTGGTCTCCACAGAGGCGCCGGGGAATTCCCAGGTCAGCGTCTCGGTGTTGGCGGAGCACAGGCTGGTGAAGGTGACCTCCTGGCCGGGAGCGACCAGGGTGGAGGAGGCCATGAAGTCCGCCTTGGGCAGGCTGTTGTCAGGCCAATCCATGGTCACAACGTTGGATTCCGTGCCCCGGTTCCCGTAGAGATCCACAGGAACCACCTTGAAGTTGGTCTTGTTGGTATCGTCGTTGCGCTCCAGGGCGTTGATGTACAGCGCGGTGCTGGGAGTAGCGTCCAGGAAGGAGACAGAGCCGTCCCGATTGATCCGGTAGATCTCGTACAGGTCGGCATTGCCGGCCCAGCTCAGGCAGACGCCGGTGTAGATGCAGTCGTCATCGTCGAAGCTGGTGCTGTCCACCTTCAGATCGGAGGCGTACACCGCCTGAGCTTCCGCGGACGGATCGGTAACAGCGATCTGGCCCAGTAAGAACTTGATGCCAACCACATCCGCGTGGGAGGTCACCCGGATGTCGAAGCCGGAAACGGTTTTGCCGCTCAGGCCGGAAATGTCAAAGGTGACGGTAGTCCATGCCTCGCCGACACTCTGATCGCCGGGGATCACTTGGGTATCTCCGTCGGAGAGGGTGACCAGCAGATCCAGATCCATTTCCACGCTGCTCTTAGCCTTCATGGTCCAGGACAGGCCTTCGGTGATTGCCAGATCGGAGCTGTAGAGCTTCAGGGTTGTGGGCTGACCGGCAGTCATCTTGCCG
Source organism: uncultured Oscillospiraceae bacterium (assembly GCA_944385535.1). Taxonomy (GTDB): domain Bacteria; phylum Bacillota; class Clostridia; order Oscillospirales; family Oscillospiraceae; genus Faecousia. Next base: position 29,186 of record CALWXR010000025.1, on the reverse strand, counting down.
TACAGCTTCAGGCTGGTGCCGCCGTACCAGGCATCGGAATAGTCCATAATGGCCTCCAGGCTGTTGCCCTCACCCTGCTCCAGATGCCAGCGATAGGTGGGCAGCACATCCTGCAAGGAGCGATTGTTCCAGTCCTTGGTGGAGACCTTCTCCCCGTCCACAAAGAAGTTATAACCGTTGCCCATGCTGAAGTTGGTGATGAAGGGCACGGTGTTCACAACTGTTTTCTCCACGGCGTAGGTGGAGACGCCGGCCCACTTGCCGGTTTCCACAGTGACGTCCGCGAAGGGATCTCCCTTTTCATTGACCCACATCTGGCCTTCCTTCTCCTGGAAATCGGTGAAGAAGTCCTCGGCGGCGAAATATGTCCAGCTGGGACAGTACAGGCCCAGAGAGGTATAAGGAGCCTGGCCCTCAGGGGCGTACAGATTCCAGCGGACGTTTGTGTTGGTTCCGTTTGCCTGGACGTCGATGCCTGCATACAGATCATACGGGTCCACACCCAGTTCAGCAGCCTTCTCGGCGGAGGCCTTAAGCAGCTCGTCCGAGGCATATTCCTCGGTGTTCCACCAGAAGTTCAGGAACATGCTGTCGGCCACAGCCTCCTGGTTATCGCCAATAACGTAGAACTTATTCTTGTCGGTCAGGGCGTTCTGCCAGTCCATTTCCCCGTCCACGGTCATGGAGTCGTACCACATCAGCTGCAGATCATCGCCGGCCTTCGCCTTATAGGCCTTGATGAATTCCTGCATCAGCACCGCGTGATCCTCGGTCAGGAAGCCGTCGGGATCGCTGTCGCTGCCCTCGGTTTCCTGGTTGATGAACCAGCCGTCGAAGCCGAAGTAATTGGCGACCTCAATAAGCTTATCCACCATGGGGAATTCGCCGTTTTCGTCCTTCTGCAGGAAGTCGTTCAGCCACGCGATCTTACCGCCATGGGCCGCCTGAGGGAAGAACACGGTGCCCAGCACGGGGACGCCGTTCTTGTGGCCGGCATCAATCACATCGGCACTGGGGGTGACGATGAGACCCTCGCCGGAGGAGCCGCCCCAGTAAACCAGGATATCCACATACTGCCAGTAAGTAAAGATGTTGACATTGGCGCTGTTCAGGCCGTGGGGCGCGTTGCCGCTGGTGTTGCTGTTCATAATGGAAATGGCAACGACCTTCACATCCTTGTTCTGGGTGGCGTTGACGGTGGACAGCTTCTCCCGGTCAACACGCTTTGCCAAAGGAATGCTGCTGACATTATACACGTCCGTCCCGTTTTCATTGGGCGTCCAGTTCAGCAAATCCGCGGGGAACCAGTAGGGCACCTCGGGAACATTGGTCAGGGGCTTGGTATAGGTGTTTTCCTCCGTAACGGAAATCACGGGCGCTGCAGGAACGGTTTCCTGAACAGGAGCCGTTTCCTGCTGAGGGGGCTGGGTTTCTTCCGCGGGGGCGCCGCCGCAGGCAGCCAGAGAGCCCGCCATTGCCAGTGCCAGCAGCAGCGCAAGGGCTTTCTTCATCAACTTCATCCATCATTCTCCTTTCGTAATGACAATGGGAGGAGCAGGCATCCCCTCCCAGATATTATGTATAATATCACAAAAACGAATGAATATCAACTCATTTTTCCGTGAAATATGCATATATTTTTTCGATCGTATTCTCCAAAACCGGCGTTTTTGATCCAATGCCCGGATCTTCAGCGTGCAGCCGCCTCTTTTTCCTTATGATTCCCAGTGTGATGCTATAATAACATGGCGTTAAATCGTGATTTGAATGGAGGCTTGGATATGAAAGGACTTAAATTAGCGCCTGCTGAATAAGCCGAGGAAAGCGGCTTATTCCCCGCCGCAGGCGGGAAATTGAAAAAAACGGCTCTTTCCAACCGTTTTTTTCAATTCAGGCGCGTATCAATGGGTATTTTCGATGATGGGGCGCACCGCGTCATCCAAACAGGTACAGGCTTTTTTCGCTGAAAGACGGAAAAAACCTTGCGCCGGAACAACGCAAAAAAGTCCGGAAAGCCTTGGCAGGGCTTTTGCGTTGTTCAGTACACATTATCTAGGAGCTGCGTCATAAAATACAAACCAGCCGGTTGGGAAGCCGTTTGATTGTCCCGACTGTCGCGCAGCATCCCAAAAGAAGAAAACAGCCCACTTTTTTGAGAGGGAAATCTGCCCCTCAAAAAAGTCGGCTGTTTATTCACATTTTGAAAACATAATCCACAGGCCGGCCATAAAAAGAGGCGTTGTCTCCAATGATTCGGAACAATCATTTTTAGACAACGCCTTGTTTTATACCATTTCTTGATTAAATCCCCGCGCTGAGTACAGCGCCGCCAAAAATGAAAGTCATCAAACATATTTGAATTTTATCGTTGTTTTAGAGACCTTCATTGTAAATCTTTCATTTGAATCAAGAAGGCATCGCCTTCCGGCACTGCCGAATATGGTTCTCTAATGAAAATCCTTCATCCGATGTAAGATTTTAAAAGAGAATCAGTATTATTTCTGAACGCCATTGTCTTTGAGCAGATCCGCGATGGTGATGCCCTCAAAGAAATCGTCAATCATCTTATCCAGCCGGTCCCACATGGGCTTAGCCTGGCAGCACTCCGTCCGGGAGCAGGCAGCCGCCCCCTGGGCGGTGCAGGACACCGCGGTGAGGCCGCCCTCTGTCAGCTTCAAAATGCTGCCTACGGTGTATTCCTCCGGGCTGCGGTTTAAGCGGTAGCCGCCGCCCTTGCCGTGAACGGCGTCCACAAAGCCCGCCTTGGACAAGGTGGTCATAATGGACTCCAGATACTTCTGGGAGATGCCCTCCGCCTCGGCAATCTCCTTCAGGGGGATGTACTCCTCCCGGCCCCGCTGGGCGAAGCTGACCATCACCCGCAGAGCGTAACGCCCCTTGGTCGATACGATCATACCCTTACTCGCAGTGGGCGCAATGGGCGCAGTCCGGGAAATCCTTCTCGTTGTAGGGAAGGCCGTTGCGGTCGTAGTAATCCTTCAGGGCGTTTTTGATGGCCTCCTCCGCCAGCACAGAGCAGTGGAGCTTGTGGGCGGGCAGGCCGTCCAGGGCCTCCGCCACAGCCTTGTTGGTCAGCTGCATGGCCTCGTGGATGGACTTGCCCTTGATCATTTCCGTAGCCATGGAGGAAGAGGCAATGGCGGAGCCGCAGCCAAAGGTCTCGAACTTTACGTCCGAAATGATCTCATGATCGATTTTCAGATAGATCTTCATAATATCGCCGCACTTGGCGTTGCCCACTTCTCCTACGCCGTCGGCGTTTTCAATGATGCCCACATTCCGGGGGTGGGTGAAATGATCCATTACTTTTTCACTGTACAGTGCCATTTATATGATCTCCTTAAATCTATTTTAGTTCATTTACAGAATATATTCCCGCTTGCCGTCTTGCAGATCCCGCCACACCGGGCTCATGTTCCGAAGGTAGGCAACCACTTCCGGAACCACCTGGAGAATGTGATCCACTTCCTCCTGGGTGTTGTACTCGCTTAAGGAAAGCCGCAGGGAGCCGTGGGCCACGTCGTGAACCCGGCCGATGGCCAGCAGCACATGGCTGGGATCCAGACTGCCGGAGGTGCAGGCAGAGCCGGAGGAGGCGCAGACCCCCTTCATATCCAGCAGAAGCAGCAGGCTCTCTCCCTCAATACCCTCAAAGCAGAAGCTGACGTTGCCGGGCAGCCGGTTCACCGGGTCGCCGTTCAGGGCGCTGTGGGGAATCCGGCTTAAGCCTTCGATCAGCCGATCCCGCATGGCGGCTACCCGAGACATGTTCTCATCCATGTGGTCACAGGCGTCCTTCATGGCGGCGGCCATGCCGCAGATGGCGGGCAGATTTTCCGTACCGGCCCGCTTGCCCCGCTCCTGGGCGCCGCCTTCAATGACGTTCACCAGGGGAAGCCCCCGGCGGACATACAGCGCGCCCACACCCTTGGGGCCGTGGAACTTATGGCCGGACAGGCTGAGCATGTCAATGTTCTGCTCCTTCACATGGATGCGCAGATGGCCCACGGCCTGAACCGCGTCGGTGTGGAAGGTCACGCCCGCTTCCTTACAAACCGCGCCGATCTCCGAAATGGGCAAGACGGAGCCGATCTCGTTGTTGGCGTACATGGTGGTCACCAGGCAGGTGTCCTCCCGAATGGCGTCTTTGACCTGCTGAGCGGTGATGTTGTGGCCCTTGCTTACATCCAGATAGGTGACGGTAAAGCCTTCCTTCTCCAGCTTCTGCAGGGTGTGGAGCACCGCGTGATGCTCAAAGGCGGTGGTAATGATGTGGGTTTTGTTTTTCTTCTTGCCGTAGGCCGCGGCGGAAAGGATGGCCTGGTTGTCCGCCTCGCTGCCGCCGGAGGTGAAGATGATTTCCCGGGGCTCACAGCCCAGGCAGGCGGCCACAGTCGCCCGGGCAGCGTCCAGCGCCTCCTTGGCCTCCTGGCCAACCGAGTGCAGGGAAGAAGGGTTGCCGTAAATTTTGTTAAAATAAGGCGTCATCGCGTCAATCGCCACCTGGCTCATGGCGGTGGTCGCCGCGTTATCAGCGTATACATGCATCATAGTCTATCCTCCAGAGTGTATTTACCTAGTAAATCCATAGGTAATATAGCACCTTCTGCCTACTTTGTCAATAGGTAAATGAAGCAGTCCCCGTCCGTCTTTTCTTCGAAAAATTTCCGGGGAAATAAACCAGCTTCCGTTCCATCCGTCCCGGCGGCGCTTGCGGCTGCGTTAAACGCGTCTTTCTCCGTCCGCTTCAAAAAATTTCAGCATGCAAAAACCCCCACTATCCCCATTCCATTCCTGAATTTTCGACATTTTCAGCGGTTATGTTGGTTGCCCCGGGTCATATTAAAAAGGCAGACAAATTTAAGGAGGGCAGCAAGATGATAAAACGACTATGGAATTGTTTCTTTTGTTTTCTGGCAGTTTGCCTGCTGATCCCCGGAACCGCCCAGGCGGCCCAAATGCTGGTGCCGGTGGGCAGGATCATCGGTCTGCAGCTCAGCGACGACACCGTCACCGTGGCTGCTTTTGATGATGTAATGGGAATCCGGGCGAAAGAAGCAGGACTGAAAATCGGCGACGAGATCCTAAAGATCGACGGCGCGGAAATCGACTGTACGGAGGATGTGCGCTCCGCGTTAAAAAGCTGTGACGAGGACGCGCTGCTTACCGTGCGCCGGGGGAACAAAACCCAAGATCTTACGATCCCCACCACACGCGGCAGCGGCGAGCCCCGGCTTGGCGTTTATCTGCGCCAGGGCATTGCCGGCATCGGCACCGTCACATTTTACGACCCGGAGAACGGCGCCTTCGGCGCTCTGGGCCATGGCGTCAGCAACGCCAAAGGCAGTCTGCTGCAAATGACCAGCGGCAGCGCCTTTGACGCCCGGATCCTCAGCATAAAGAAAGGAAAATCCGGGGAGCCGGGACAGCTGAAGGGCTCTGCGGAAGCGGCCTTTGCCGCTCTGCAGAAAAACACCCCGCAAGGTGTGTTCGGTGTAACAAAGCAGAAATTCCCGGGCGAACCGATCCCCGCCGCCACCCGGGAAGAGATCCAGACAGGCCCCGCTGTGATCCGCTCCACGATCCAAGGGCAGGAGGCACAGGAGTATTCTGTGGAAATTATGAAAATTTATTCCGCAGACCGCCCGGACGGCAGAAATCTTCTCATTAAAGTCACAGATCCCCAGCTTCTGGAAACCACCGGCGGCATCGTCCAGGGCATGTCCGGCTCCCCCATCATCCAGAACGGCCGTCTTGTGGGGGCGGTGACCCATGTTTTGGTAAAAGATCCAACTACCGGATACGGAATTTTCATTGAAAATATGCTCTCCGCGGCAGCATAACAGGAGGTAAACTTTATGAAAAGCGATCAGATCCCCAGCGGCTTTGTGTCCGCTTTAATCCGAAACGAAGCAGCAACGAACGCCTACGCCATGATGACCAGGGAAGAAAAGGACGCGGTTCTGAAAAAAGCCCGGGCCGTTCGCTCCCGCCAGGAGATGGACAAGCTGATGGGTCAGCTGGCAAAGGAAGCTTCGATTTCCTGATACAACCCCAGGATACCATCAGCCGCTTCTCACCCCGGGGACAGGGCTAACATGGGGGTTCCGTGATGTTCAAAACGATTCATCACGGAACCCCTCTCCATCCCGGTCGATGCCGCCAAACTCAGCGCAGGAATGCAAATCGATTGAGGCTCCGCAAGAGGACGGACAGGCTTAACCCTTGCCGGCCGCCTTTGCTCTGTCCCCTGACGCGCAGCGGAGCCAGCAAGTTCCCGGTAAAATGCCTATGTAATGTCTGCTGAATAAGTGGTGATAACAACTTATTCAGCAGGCATTATTTACACGACGAAGATGTGTAGCAGACTGTGAAGAAAGCAGGTTTCAGCCTTCGTTTATAGTCTATAAATATTGTTTTCAGCCCTTCACAGACTATTTATATAAGTATTGTATTTTGATTTCTTGTGCTTTTCGTCTTAGCCGGTGATCTATGGCGTAAGAAAAACATCTCTTTAAACGGAAAGTATGCTTGAGATAATCATACGCTTTGCTATAATATGGATATAGAAAGCAAACTTTCCATAGAAAGGAGGCGCGCCGTGAAAAATCGTTTGGAGGAAATCCGGAAAGAACGGGGAATCAAGCAGGAAGAACTTGCCGCCGCGCTGGAAGTATCCCGGCAGGCCATCGGCTCTCTGGAAAATGGACGGTACAACCCTTCTATTATATTGGCGTTTAAGCTTGCGCGGTATTTTGATATGAGCATTGAAGATATTTTCATTTATGAGGAGGAAAAGCAATGAGAAACTCTAAATGAGCAAATTCAAATTGTACACAAATTGCAGAAAAAGGAAGCAGTCAAAGGCCCCCTTGTGTAAAGGGGGCTGTCACGGCGAAGCCGTGACTGGGGGATTGACGCGGCAGGGCGCTTCCCTTTTTGCCGAAGTGCGGGCGAATTCGCAACATTTCACTGCACAATCCCTCAGGCCCTACGGGCCAGCTCCCTTTACACTTTTGGAGCCTTGGGAGCTCCCGCTCCAGTGCAAATCCGAAATTGTGCATTTTTCAAATCTGCTCATTTAGAGGAGAAAGAAAACAAGCCTGTATCTTGCCATTGGCGTTGTGGGCATTGCTTTGGTTCTTGCCGCAAGATTTCTTTTGGACTATTTGAGCGATTCTCAAAGCGGCGCCATGATCGGCATAGGAGCCGGACTGTTTGGCTATGGCATCGCAAAATGGTATATCGATCTGTGGGGAGAAAAAACCCCGATTTGATGAAGCTGAACGAGATTGAGGAAAAAGATGAACGCAACCAGCTGATCCGTGATAAAGCCCAGGCAAAATCCGGCGAGATCCTTCACTGGCTTTTGATGGCCGGCGCGTGGATTGGAATTTTTCTGGACGCTCCCATGTGGATTACGCTTCTTCTCGTGGGAATATTTTTGCTCAAAACGGTATTAGACTTTGTTTTATGTCCTATTATCAAAAGAAAATGTAATGGAGGATCGTTCCTATGAAGCTTGTCATTGAGCATTTATCAAAACACTTTGAGAAAAAGGAAGTTCTCAGAGACATTAATTTTACATTTGAAGAAGGTAAAATTTACGGTTTGCTTGGCAGGAACGGCGCCGGCAAAACAACGCTGTTCAACTGCCTGAACCGGGATTTGAAGGCGGATAACGGGAATTTCTACATAGAAGATGAAAACGGAGTCCGCCGTGAGGTGGCCGCGGAGGATATTGGGTATGTGCTGTCCACCCCTACCGTACCGGAATTTCTTACGGGCAGGGAATTTTTAAAGTTCTTTATGGACATCAATGAGCGATCCATTAATAATCCCAAAAGCATTGACGAGTATTTTGATTATATGAGCATCGAGCCGGAGGACAGGGATAAACTGCTCAAGGATTACTCTCACGGCATGAAAAACAAAATGCAAATGCTCATCAACATCATCGCCCAGCCAAACATCTTGCTGCTGGACGAGCCTTTAACATCCCTGGATGTGGTTGTCGCCGAAGAAATGAAGCAGCTGCTCCGCTCGCTTAAACAAAACCGCATCACCGTTTTCTCCACCCATATTATGGATTTGGCCCTGGACCTTTGCGATGAGATTGTACTGCTCAATCACGGAGAGCTGGAGGTTGTGGAGCAAGCGGATTTAGACAGCGGCGAATTTAAGGATAAGATCATTGCGGCACTGCGGGAGGAAGGAAATGAATAAAACGCTTATAATTTCCTTTTCCCTGAAAAACACCTACCGTGTCAATGGCATTTTGTTTTCTCTGAAGCAGATTCCTCTGTTAAAGCGGCTGCTTCCGGCAACGCTGTACCGGGTAAAGGGGCTTAAAATTTTTGCCAACGTACTGTCTGTGCTATGGGAAATTGTTTCCACGTTCCTGGGGAAGTTTCTTTACTTTATTACCATGGTATGCGGCGTTGGCATTCTCTATAAGGGATTGCCTGAAGCGGAAGTGTTTCTGCATATTTTACTGTTCTTAACGGTGATCGGCAGTTTTGTAAATACCCATCTTTTTAATCCTACGAAGGATAAATATTATGCCATGATCCTAATGAAAATGGACGCGCGGGAATATACGCTGATAAATTATTTCTACTCCATTTTGAAGGTTATTGTCGGATTTTTGCCGTTCACGATCCTATTCGGAAGGAATATGGACGTTCCTTTGTGGTTCTGCCTCCTTCTGCCCCTTTGCATAGCGGGCATGAAACTGTTTGCGGCGGCTGTTACCCTGTGGGATTATGAGAAAAGGGGCTTTGGATATAACGAAAACAAGTTGTCTAAATATGTTTGGGGATGTATCGCCCTGCTTTTAGGGATTGCCTATGCTCCGCCCGCCTTTGGTTTTGCTGTGCCTGCGGTGGCATCAATGGGTATATTTTTGGTGTGTATTCCCCTTGGAATGGCAAGTATCACAAGGCTGACCACCTTCCGGGACTATTATGCAATCAACAAAGAATTGCTGGCAGGCTTGACAAATCAGATGGACAGTGCCGCCGCGACGAAGCTTTTGAAACAGGCAAACGAAAAGACAATATCCACGGATACCTCCATTACCAGCAGCCGCAAAGGCTTTGAGTACTTAAATGAGCTGTTTATCAAGCGGCACAAAAAGATACTCTGGAACTCAACGAAAAAGATTTCTTATATATGCGCGTTTCTCGTTGCCGCGGTGCTGGCGGGGATCTATCTGCTTCCGGAAGAGAAACCCATCATTAATAAAATTGTAATGACCTGGCTTCCGTACTTTGTGTTTATTATGTACTCCATCAACCGTGGAACGAACTTTACACAGGCGCTTTTTATGAACTGCGACCACAGCCTGCTGACCTATTCATTTTATAAGCAGCCGAAATGTATCCTGCGGCTGTTTCAGATCCGCCTTCGTGAAATCATGAAGATCAATGCTGTTCCGGCGCTGGTCATCGGCGGCGGGCTGGCGCTGATCCTGTTTGCTACCGGAGGAACGGACAACCCGCTCAACTATGTGGTGCTGATCGTATCCATTTTGTGCATGAGCCTGTTTTTCTCCATCCATTACCTTACGATCTACTATCTGCTTCAGCCCTATAACGCGGGGACGGAACTGAAAAGCGGCACATACCGGATTGTTTTGACCGTGACCTATCTCATTTGCTTTGGTTGCATGCAGCTGCGTATGCCGATTATGATCTTTGGAATAATGACGATTGTGTTCTGTGTGCTTTACAGCATTGTCGCAAGCATTTTGGTATATCGTTTTGCGCCTCAAACATTTAAAATCAGGGCCTAAGCGGAGGCTCTGTACCATTACGCGGAAACATCATGGCTATGAGAAATGTGGAAACGGAGGATGCTGTATATGAGAATGTGTCTCAGATGCGGAACGGAAATGAAAGAAAACTGCGCCGTCAAGGTAGAGGGGGCAGGATACGGGATTGTGATGTCCGCAGATGAAAATAAGCTGTTCGGCGGTCGAATCGGCAAGCCGAAGGTGGCAATCTGCCCAAAATGCGGCGAGGTTTCCATCTATATGGAAGATGTGAAAAAGCTGTGACAGGAAGAAACTTTAGGAAAACCTGTTATTACAAAATATGCTTATCTGGTTAATTCAGCTTCTGCAAGAAACTGGATTTTCTGTCAGAAAGTATAATGCAAATGCGGGAAAGATTTGGCGCATCCCATGTCCGAGTGCTCCTCTACCCTGCCGGGGGCCTTCCTTTCTTGTCTCGGCAAGAAAGGAAGCAAAGAAGCCGACCGGGGAGGCGCTGAACGCTGGCCAGCTCCCGCGCCAGAGCCGCCCTCCCCGGACCCCTCCCGGCGCGCACTTGGTAAGTGCCGGTATACCCTTTCGCCGCCGAATGGGTACGGTGCCCGAATCGGTACACAACATCCCAATCACTGCCCAGCCTTAAGCCCGCCATTTTTCAGGGAAGCCCGGAGGAACCAACAAACATTTTCTCTTACCGGCGCTGGCAGATCCTTTGCTGAACCAAGTCGATAAACATATTACAAAATAAATTCCAGTTCACGAAAGGAGCCGTTATGAAAATAGAGATCGGGAAGGATTTCCCTCAGTATTTTAAGCCCGCTTATCCGGAGGCGTTTGAACTGTTCTCCCATTTTGAGGTAACGGCGGGAATACCCACCGTTCTGTTCGCCATCACCACTTGGAAAGAGAACGGGAAGCCGAATGTGTGCTTTCATTCGTGGAGCTGCTTTCACGGCGATAAGACCGCCTTCTTCGCCGTGATGGGGGGTCTATATCAGCATACCCATACCTATGCCAACATTCAAAGGGAAAAATGCTTTTGTATCAACTTCCTTCCCATAAGCCGTTATGACGATCTGGTCAATACCATTCACCGGAACGAAATGGACGATGACGAATTCGCGGCGGGGGGCTTTTCGGTTTCCAACGCCAAGACGATAAATGCGCCTGTGATCGGCGAGGCATTTCTCACCATGGAATGTGCCCTGAAAGAAGTGCAGGATTTAAGCGGCGCGGGAATTACGGCCATGGTAATCGGGCAGGTACGGCATATCTCCGTGGAAGAAGCCTATGCCCAAGGATATGAACAGCGATACGGGAAAGACGGATTTATGCTGCTTGTGCCTGCCCCCCAAGACCTGATCACCGGAGAGCCGAATCAGTCGGCGATTGCGACGGTGCATATCGAGAAATACGACTGATTTGTGGAGGAAAATATGGCGAACAATTGGTTTACAATCGATAGGATTGATGAAAGTACATACGCGATAAGCGAATACAAGCATTGGGAAGAAACGCATTGCTATCTTTTGAACGGCACCAAACGCAGCCTGCTGATCGATACCGGACTGGGTATTTGCAATATTTCAAAGGTGGTTTCGGAACTGACAGATAAGCCTGTAACCGCTGTCGCAACGCATATTCACTGGGATCATATCGGCGGTCACCAATACTATCCTGATTTCTACGCCCACGAATTGGAGCTTGATTGGCTCAGCGGCAGTTTTCCGCAGCCGTTGGTAATGATAAAGGGATATGTTGTTGAGCGCTGTGAATTACCAAAGGATTTTAATATCAGCGACTACCGGCTTTTTCAGGGCAAACCAGCTAAGGTGCTGTACGGCGGCGAACTCCTTGAATTAGGGGGAAGAACGATCGAGGTAATCCATACGCCGGGACACGCACCGGGACATATGTGTTTTTTGGAAAAAGAGAGAGGATATTTATTTACCGGAGACTTAGTGTATAAGGGTACTTTGACAGCTTGGTTTCCCTCTACCGATCCGAAAGCTTACCTGAAGTCACTGGAAAAAATAGCCGCGCTTCCGGTAAAGAGAATATTTCCGGCTCACCACTCGTTAGATGTACAACCGGAAATTATAGCTCGTATGAGAGATGAATTCAGGCGGCTTGAAGCGGAAGGAAAGCTTCATCACGGAAGCGGTATATTCAATTTTAACGATTGGTCTGTGCAGCTATGAGTTTTTCGGGGCAAGAGGTGTAAAAATGGCGACTACAAATATAAAAGCTGTAATTCCCGCCGAACTTCGCAAAGTGTGGGATTTTGTTTTGGACATTGAAAATTACGGAAATTGGAGAAGCGACCTGAGTAAGACGGAGGTTATCAGCGACAAGCAGTTTATCGAATATACCAAAGATTGGTAAAAAACGATATAATTACTGGTGGAAGTTTAGAAACTGCTCTCTCGAAATTTAGGCTTTGTCAGTAGACTCTCGTCTAAATTTCTGCTTTGAATACTATTCTCAAAATATAAAAATTGCAGGAAAACATCTCTGTTTCCCTGCTTGCTAGTGCTTCGAGCAGACGACTAATAATCAGTTTTAAAAATCTAGGGAATTCACTTTTCTCTGCACTTAATTCCGTAATTACCACGGCTTCCAGATTCATAACCTCTATATATTTCATAGAGTATGTCGTTAATTACAACTTCGTCATCACCTGTAAAAGTGTATGAGTCGCCATTCTCATCACAATACTTGGAAATTGCTTGGTGTGCTTTGACAACAGTAGGATAGACGTCTCCTTCGTCATATGGTACCCAAAAAGCTTTTTTAGACATATTAAACATTAATGTCACTCCTTTCTAAGTTTGAACACATTCCGACTACTTATTGAGATTATTATACTACGACTTTTTTGTAAATGTCAATGAAAAAGTGAGCCAGGCGCTCATGAAATTTTGGATGAACGCGCCCCATCCGTTCCGTTCAAAAAAATCACCCGGGATTCCGTTTGGAATCCCGGGTGTTTCGGTTATTGAATTTCGATCCGGCGATTGGTGGGAACGGCCGGCGCCTCCTTGGGCAAGGTAAGCTTCAGCACGCCGCCCTCGTAGCTGGCCCGGATGCCATCCTTGTCAATGCCGGTGATGTCGTAGCTGCGGCTGTAGCTGCCATAGCTGCGTTCAACGCGAACCACCTTGTCCTTTTCCTTCTTCTCCACATTGGAGTGGCGCTCCGCCTTCACCGTCAGGGTGTCCCCGTCCAGATCCAGCTGGATGTCCTTCTTGTCAAAGCCGGGCAGATCCGCTTCCAGAAGGAAGTGATCCCCCTCGTCGGTGATATCGGTCTTGAATTCCGCCAGGCTCGGGGAGCGGAAAAAGTCCTCATAGGCCGGCCCAAAGAACCGGCGTTCCATCTCTTCCATTTCCCGGAAGGGGTTATACTGGTTGACGGGATGATTCATTCTGCGGCTGAGTTCAAACATAACAATTCCTCCAAATTCCTGCGGCCCCTCCCGGGATGACTGTCCCCGATCTTCAGGGCCTCTGTGTTTCTTTTTTCTATGATTAGGATACCGGAAGAAATCGGATTTTATGTGTCGCCTCCGTGAACAGTTTGTGAATTTTAGCACTCTCAGCAACAGAGTGCCAAAATTCACATAGGACGGAACCGCCCCCGGCTCTGCGGAACCGGGGGCGTGGTGAATTTTCTGTCAGCACAGCTTCGCGCCGGCGGGGATGGCGTCGTCCAGGATGATCAGGTTCAGCTTTTCCTCCCCCTTCTCCGTGTGAACGGCGGACAGGAGCATCCCGTTGCTCTCCTTGCCCATCATCTTCCGGGGAGGCAGATTGGTGATGGCCACCAGGGTCTTGCCGATGAGATCCTCCGGCTTATAGTACTTGGCGATGCCGGAGAGGATCTGCCGGTCGGTGCCGGAGCCGTCGTCCAGGGTGAACTGCAAAAGCTTGTCGCTCTTTTTCACATTCACGCAGTCCTTCACCTTCACCGCCCGGAAGTCAGACTTACAGAAGGTGTCAAAGTCCACCTTCTCCTGGGTATAGGGCTCGATCTCCAAGGCGGGCAGCTTTTCCCGGGCCTTGGCCTCGTTATAGGCGTTGATCTCCTCCATCTTCTTCACCGGGTCCAGCCGGGCGAACAGGATCTCGCCGGGGCCCACCTTGCCGCCGGGCGCCAGGGCGCCGAAGGAAGCCAGGCTCTCCAGACCGCCGTTTTCCACATTCAGCTGCTTCAGAATCCGGTCGGCGGTATCGGGCAGATAGGGCTTCAGGGAGATGGCGGCGAAGCGAATGGCCTCCAGCAGGTTATACAGCACGGTACCCAGCCGGGGCTTGCTCTCTTCCGACTTGGCCAGGGCCCAGGGCATGGTCTCATCGATATACTTGTTGGCCCGACGGAGCAGGACGAAGATCTCGTCGATGGCGTCGGCCACCCGCAGCTGGTCCATTTTCTCCGCCACCTTGCCGGGCATGGCCAGGGCCACCGCCTTCAGCTCCTCGTCCACAGCCTCAACAGTGGCGGGCTGCTGAATCACACCGTCAAAATACTTGTTGTTCATGGCGATGGTCCGGTTCACCAGGTTGCCCAGGATGTTGGCCAGCTCGCTGTTCACCCGCTCGATGATCAGCTCGTAGGTCATAATGCCGTCGGCGGCGAAGGGAATCTCGTGCAGCACGAAATACCGCACCGCGTCCACGCCGAACAGCTTCACCAGATCGTCGGCGTAGATCACGTTGCCCAGGCTCTTGGACATTTTATCGCCCTTCACCAGCAGCCAGGGATGGCCGAACACCTGCTTGGGCAGGGGCTCACCCATGCTCATCAGGAAGATGGGCCAGTAAATGGTGTGGAACCGGACAATGTCCTTGCCGATCAGGTGCAGATCCGCGGGCCAGAACTTCTTGTAGTGCTCGTCGTGGTTGCCGTCGGGGTCGTAGCCGCAGAAGGTGATATAGTTGCTCAGAGCGTCCAGCCACACATAGCTCACGTGGCCGGGGGCAAAGTCCAGGGGCACGCCCCAGGTGAAGCTGCTCCGGGAGACACACAGGTCCTGCAGGCCCGGCTTCAGGAAGTTGTTCACCATCTCGTTCTTCCGGCTCTCGGGCTGGATGAACTCCGGATGCTCCTCAATGTGCTTCATCAGCCGGTCGGCGTACTTGCTCATCCGGAAGAAGTAAGCCTCTTCCTCCGCGTCCACACATTCCCGGCCGCAGTCAGGGCACTTGCCGTCCACCAGCTGGCTTTCCGTCCAGAAGGACTCGCAGGGGGTGCAGTACTTGCCCACGTATTTGCCCTTGTAAATGTCGCCCTTTTCATACATCCGGCGGAAGATCTTCTGGACCTTGCTCTTGTGCTCCGGGTCGGTGGTCCGGACAAACCGGTCGTAGGTGGTGTTCATCAGATCCCAGATGTCCTTGATCTGGCCCGCCACCTTGTCCACATACTCCTGGGGGGTGATGCCGGCGGCCTCGGCCTTCTGCTGGATCTTCAGGCCGTGCTCGTCGGTGCCGGTCTGGAAATACACCTCATAGCCCTGCTGCCGCTTATACCGGGCAATGGCGTCGGCCAGAACGATCTCATAGGTATTGCCGATATGGGGCTTGGCGGATGTATAGGCGATGGCCGTGGAAATATAATAGGGTTTCTTTTCCGTCATGGTTTTTCCTCCTAAATAGATAGAAATCGCCCTTGGAAAACCCAAGGGCGACAGAGCTGACGCGGTACCACCTTGATTTACAGCGGAAAAGCCCGCTGCCTCATGGGATCGATAACGGGATCTCCCGGGGCCCCCTACCTATCGAAGGCCCGGCTCCGAGGCCATGTTCCCCTTCCGCGCGCCGTACCCCCTCCCACCAAACAGGGCTCTCTGACCGGCGGCCGCAAAGGGTACTCTCCTCTTCACAGCTTTTGCAAATATTGGAATCATTATAACCCGAACCCGTCCTTTTTGTCAACACCCAATCCCAAATCAGCGTTCCTTCCGGGTCATCCACAATGCCATAGCCAGGATGCCGTTTCCGAATTCCTTCCCCAGTCCGAACCGGTTGCCCAGGATCCGGTCAACAGCCCCCAGCGCCGCGAATACCGCCATAACGGCACATGAAACGACATGGTTTTCCCCTCTCTCCTGCTGATTGCTGCCGTTTGTAGGTACCATAGCAACCGCCGCGCCCCGTCCCTTCCTCTGCACCAAACACCTGTCATCCCGAGGGAAGTCGAGGGATCCTGGCATCTGCGGAACCAAAAAACGTCCGTTGGTTCCTCCGCACTAAGAATTCTGTCATCTCGAGCGCAGTCGAGAGATCTTGGCATCCATGGAACCTGAAACCTCCGTTGGTTCCTCCGCAGCAACCATTTTGGTACCTACAGGCGGCAAGCGCGTAGATCTCTCGACTCGCTTCGCTCGCTCGAGATGACAGGCGTTTGGTGTGGCGGGGGCGACGGGCGGTTCTCCGTACAGAGGACGCGGTATACCCTCTCAGTCACGGCTTACACCGTGACAGCTTCCCCATAGGGGGAGCCTGGGGAGGCCCCTACTTTTCATCCACAACGGCCACCACTGCCGCGTCCACCGGGGCGTCCATGCAGTACCGGCTGGCTACGGTGCCGGTGGCCAGCAGCACCCGGTCTCCGGTACCCGCTCCCACCTGATCCGCCGCCACAATCTTCTCCCCGTCGGCCTCCACCACCAGGAAGGTCTGACCCTGTAAACAGGCCGCCTTCCGGGTTGCCCAAACGGCTCCTACCACTTTTCCAACCTTCATTTCGTTCCCTCCATAATCTCCTTGGCAAGGGGCGTCAGCACCGCGCCCGGGCCGGGCCGCTGACCAGCGCTGCGCAGGAGCCTTGCCTCCTGAGCGGTGATCAGTTTCTTCCTGCCTCCGTCGGTAAACAGAACCCCCCAGTTTTTCAGTTCCCGCTGGGCGGCGGTGAGACTGGCCCCCAGCTCCCGGTTCCTGGGGGACTGGGGCAGCCCCGGGGTGTACAAATACACCGGCTTTCCCTCCGCCAGGGCCTCCAGAACCGATTCCTCCCGAAACCGCAGCAGCTGGGAAATGGTCAGAGATCCAATGACCACCGCCTCAAAGGGAGCCTCCCGCACATATTCATACCCCAGGGCGGCGGCCGGCTCCTGCCCGATAAGCAGCGCCCGGATCATGGCAAGATCCTCCCCAAGTCCCCTTTTTGAAACCCGCAGGCGTTGGCCTCATCATAATCCAAATGGGCATAGCTGGCAAAATCCGGACTGACCCGAACCACCACATCCTCAAACACCACCGGCCGATGGGTGTATGTTTTCAGCTTCACCCTCTGCTGATCCCCCGCCCCAAACCGGGCGGCGGTCTGGGGCGTCAGGTGGATGTGCCGCTGGGCGGCAATGACCCCCTGCTTCAGCTCCACCTGTCCGGCTTCCCCAACCAGGAGTGTCCCGGGGCTTCCGGATACATCCCCAGACTGGCGCACCGGCGGCGTCAAGCCCAGCGTGCGGGCGTCGGTGAGAGAAATCTCCACCTGGGCCCGCTTCCGTTCCGGTCCCAGCACTGCCACACGGTCAAACCTTCCCTTGGGCCCGATGACCGTGACCCGCTCCTTGGAAAGATATTGCCCTGGCTGGGACAGGGGCCGTTCCGGCGTCAACGGGTGGCCGAACAGGGTCAGGGCCTGCTCTTTGGTCACATGCACATGCCGCCCGGAGGCCTCCAGCTCCACAAAGAGACTGCCCATCAGGGCTTCCGCCAGCGTATTTATTTGCCCTTCGTCCATGCTTCTCCCCTCTTTTCCTCATCCGTCCAGCCTCCGCAGGATTTTTTCCGTCAGCAGCTCCACCAGCTCCGGGTTCACCGAGCAGCTTTCCACCCGCGCCCCGGCTGTATGCTCCCGGGCGTCCCAGGCCACCCGGCGAATGTTAACCAGATCCAGGGGGGAGATGTTGTTGGAGGAGCTGCTGCCTCCCACCGCCCCGCAGCCCAGGGTCAGGGCCGGGAACAGTTCCGTGGCGGCCCCAATTCCTCCCAAAGCCGCCGGGGTATTCACCAGGAGCCGGGACACGGGGATTTGCAGAGCGAACCGGCGGATCACCTCCTGATCCCGGGCGTGGATGGCAAAGGTATGCCCCGCCCCCTCATGCTTTAATACCTCCATGGCCTTTTCCAGAACCGCCTGCTCGCTGTCCATGACGAAAAAGGCCAGCACCGGACACAGCTTTTCCATGGAGCAGGGCCGGGCGGGCCCCGTCTCCTGCTCCCGGGCTGCCAGAACCCGCGTCCCCCCGGGTACGGCAAAGCCCGCCATTTCCGCCAGGCGCTCCGCGGACTTCCCCACCGCCGCCGGATCCAAACTTCCGTCAGGCCGAAACAGCCGCTTTGCCAGGGCTCCCGCCTGGTCAGAATCCATAAAGTAAAAGCCCAATTTTCGGGCCTGCTCTATGGTCTGCCGCTCCATCCCCTTCTCCACAATGACGCTTTGCTCAGAGGCGCATACCGTTCCGTAGTCAAAGCTTTTGGATCGGGCAATGCACTCCAGAGCATGGCCCAGATCGGCGCTGGGGTGGATATAGGCAGGGCCGTTCCCCGCCCCTGCGCCCATGGCGGGCTTGCCGGAGGAATAGGCCGCCTTCACCATGGCGGGGCCCCCAGCAGCCAGGATCAGCCCCACCGGGTCCGCGCCCATCAGCTCCCGGCACCCGGCCAGGGTGGGAATGGTCAGGCAGGCAACGCTCCCCTTTGGCGCTCCCGCCTTTTCCGCCGCCTCCGCCACGATTTCCACCGCCTTCCGGGTGCAGACCGCCGCCTTGGGATGGGGAGAAAAGACAATGGCATTTCCCGCCTTCAAAGCGATGATTGCCTTGTAGCAAACCGTAGAGGTGGGACTGGTGCTGGGGACAATGGCGGCGATCACCCCCACCGGCACGCCTACCTCCCAAAACTTCGGATCCTCCCGCAGAATCCCCACGGTTTTCATCCCCCGGACCGCCGCCGCCACCGTTTCGGAGGCGAAGCGGTTCTTGGCGATCTTATCCTCCACGTTGCCGAAGCCGGTTTCTTCCACCGCCATTTGGGCCAAAACCGCGGCTTCCCTTGAGAATGCCTTGGCCACCGCCTCCACAACGGCGTCCAACTCCTGCTGGGACATTTGCGCCAGCCCCTCCTGGGCGGCTTTAGCCTGCCTTGCCAAAGCCCGCGCCTCCTGTCGTGCCGCCAGATCTTGATCCAGTTCCATACTGCCTCCTTTCCCGGACTTCCGCTAAAACAGCAAGCTGGAGCCGTCTCCCGGAAACCGGTGGTCTGATCGTTGCGCATAATGTCGTCTCCATGGGGAATGCCCATAAAGCAGCTGCACCCGGCCAAGGTCAGCAAGGACGCCAGATTTTCAATATCGTTCTGATCCGCCTTCATATGGTTGGTGCAGCAGCAGTCGCAGCCCATGAAAACGCCGGCGCGCTTGCCCATGATCTTGCATACCGCCGCGATCATCTCCGCCGCCAGAGCGTCCCCGGTTGTTCCTCGTTGGCCTTAGCCAGCGCCTGCTTGATGTCTCGAAATGTGTAGTTTTTCCCAAAAAGGGTGGTTTTCAGCTTCATGATCTTCATCCTTTGCATACAGAGGAACCCAGTCTATCCTTTGTCAGGGGGGAAATTTCCGCTTTTCCACCGCGCCATCAATATATAGGGCATGCTGCTCCTGGGGTTCCAGGCCCGGAGGATGTCCACCCGGGCAGGCCTTCCCTCCCGATCCCGGAAGGCGCTGGTCAGCTGATACCCCTTACCCAGGTAGAATACCCTCCTGCCCTCCCGGTTTCGGACATTGGCCCGGGCCGCTTCTTCGCTGCAGAGCATTTACTTTGCCGCCGGGGGCGTCTGGCCGGAACGGCCCTTGGGCAAAATGGCGTCCACCTCCATGTGAGGCCGGGCGATCACATGGACGGAAATCAGCTCGCCCACCTTTTCCGCCGCCGCTGCCCCGGCGTCGGTGGCCTCCTTCACCGCGCCCACGTCCCCCCGAACCATCACCGTCACCAGGCCGCCGCCCACCTGCTCCTTGCCCACCAGCTGCACATTGGCAGACTTGACCATGGCGTCCGCCGCCTCAATGGCGCCGACGAGACCCTTTGTTTCGATCATTCCCAAAGAATTTGTATCCATAGCTTCCTTCTCCTTTCATATTGCTGCCTACAACAGCTTTCCCCGCAGGCCGGTATCTATTCCTCCCGCGGCCCAAGCGCCACCTGAGCCGCCCCTTCGGCGAAGGCGGTGATGGCGGCGGAGGAAAGGCCGTCCCCCGCCACGATGAATTTTAGGCGTACCGGGAACCGCCGCCCGGATCTTCTCTTTGCTTTCCTCATCGAAGCATCTTCCCAGATCCGGACGGGTCAGGTATTCATCCTTGCCCCGGCACTTGGCGCGCACTTCCACCATTCCGTTTTTCCCGGCAAAGTCCCGGTATCCGGTCTTTGTCCGCTCCGGCTGGGGGCGGTAGTCTCCCCCCCTTCGCCAGAGGCTCCGCCTCCATGGTGCCTAGTATTTCCGCGATCATCGCGGCCAATTCCTGTTTGTTCATGGCTGTCTCCTGCCTATCCCGTTTCCTGTTCCCGATCCTATTTCTTGATTAAATCTCCATGCTGAGTACAGCGCCGCCAAAAATGAACGTCATCAAAAATGTTTGAATTTTACCTTTATATCATAGTTTTTTATAGCAAAATGAAAGATTAAAAAACAGCATCAGACACGGCCGGTCACCTCTTCCAGGATCCGGCGGATGAGAAAGTCCTCCACCTCCATTGGATTGTCCCGGCAGCAGGGATCTGCCTGGGCGGCTTTTACGATTGCTTCCGCGTTTCGCCACACCGACCGGGGATCCACTCCCGCCTGGGCCAGGGTTTGGGGCAGGTTCAGCTCCTGCCGCAGCCGGATCAGGCCGTTTTTCAGGTTCCGCAGGGCAATGGTATCGGCGCTGCCCCCCATCCCCGCCGCCCGGGCCAGCTCGGCGTATTTTTTTCCCGCCACATGGGCGTTGCAGCTGATCACCGCCGGAAGCAATATGGCGTTCAGCCGCCCATGGGGCACATGGTACAGCCCGCCTAAGCTGTGGGACAAGGCGTGGCACAGCCCCAGCCCCGCCTGGGTAAAGGCCATGCCCGCCATGGTAGCCGCCAAATGCACCTTCAGCCGCACCTCCTTCCGCCCGGCGTAGGAAGCGGGCAGGGCGGCGTAGGCGCTGCTGAATGCCTCCCGGGCGTACAGATCCGTAAGGTTCCCGGAGCCTTTCGCCACATAGCTTTCCAAAGCGTGGCTGAGCACATCAAAGCCGGTCTCCGCGATCAGCCCCTTGGGCAGCTCCTGGAGCAGATCGCTGTCCAAAATCGCCATATCCGGCTTCAGCCCCGGATCCACCAAAGGATGTTTGACCTTGTCATGGGTCAAAACGGCAAAATCCGTCACCTCCGCCCCGGAGCCGGAGGTGGTGGGGATGGCCGCTATCTGATACTTTCCTTTGGCGAAAAAGGCCATGGCCTTGCCGCAGTCCATGGCGCTGCCCCCGCCCAGGGCCACCACCAGATCCGGACGAAAGGCCTTCAGCCGGGCGGTACCCTCCGCCGCCAGCGCCACTGTGGGATCCGGCTGAACCCGGTCAAAAATCTCCGCCTGTGCGCATTTTGCCGCCTCCACCACCTTCCGGGCCACTCCATTTTTCATAAAGTAGGGATCCGTTACCAGAAACAGCCGATTGGCCTTCAGCTCTGCCAGGGAAGCAATCGCCCCTTCCCCGGAAATAATCGTTGTCTTACAGGAAAACTTCTCCACAAAACCCACCGCCTTTTCCCGGCTAGTATTTCCCAGCGGACGAAAAACATGTATATGGAGCCAATTCCTCCGGCAAACTTTTTTCAAAAAGGCAGTAGGAAAAACAAAACAAATGTGCTATGATATACCCCAGAGGTGAATGAGATGGAAGAGAATCGCGACCTGAATCAGCCGGAGGAGAGCCGGGAAGGCTATGTTCCCCGTCCTGCCTGGCAGGTGTGGACGGCCCGGGCGGGGCTTGTGCTGTTTATTCTTTTTGTGATCTGGCAGATCGTCAACATGGCCGGAGGCAATCTGTAATGCGGATCCTCGGCATTGACCCGGGCTACGGCATTACGGGCTTCGGCCTGATCGGCGCTCAGCGGGGACAGTACCAGCTTCTAAACTGCGGCGCCATCACCACCCCGGCAAATACGGATTTTTCCTGGCGGCTGGAAGTGATCTACAACGACATGACCAAGCTTTTGCAAATCGCCCAGCCGGAGGCGGTGGCCATTGAAGAGCTGTTCTTCGGCCAGAACGTGACCACCGGCATCAAAGTGGCCCAAAGCCGGGGGGTGATCCTGCTGGCGATCCAGCAGGCCCATATCCCCGTTTACGAATACAAGCCCATGCAGGTAAAGCAGGCGGTGGTGGGCTATGGCAACGCCACCAAACAACAGGTTCAGGACATGACCCGGCGGCTGCTGCGCTTAACCGAAACGCCCAAGCCCGACGACGCCGCCGACGCCATCGCCGTCGCCCTGTGCCACGCCCGCACGTCCACATCCCTGCTGGGGCAGCTTTCGGGCAAGTAAAGTGACAAATCCTTTCCCTTTGGAGGTTTTCCATGTTATACTACGTTTCCGGCATCGTTTCCATTCTGGAGCCCGGACTGGCAGTCATCGACTGCGGGGGCGTTGGCTACGGCTGCCATATCACCGCCTATACCGCCGGTCAGCTGAAGCTGAACCAAACTGCCCGGCTTTACATCACCGAATCCATCCGGGAGGATGCCTTTGATCTGTATGGCTTCATCAGCCGGGAGGAGCAGCGCTGCTATACCCTGCTGACCTCCGTCAGCGGCGTAGGCCCCAAGGCCGCCATGGCCATTCTTTCCTCCTGCGGCCCCCAGAACCTGACCCTGGCCATTATGACCGGGGATGAAAAAATGCTCACCGCCGCCCAGGGTATCGGCAAAAAAATCGCCCAGCGGATCATTCTGGAGCTGAAGGACAAGCTGGGCGGCAGCATGGAGCTGGACTATTCCGGCGGCCCCGCTCAGAACGCCCCGGCCAACGGGGGCAGCGCCGCCGCCCTGGCCCACGCGGCATTGCAGGAGCTGGGCTATTCCCCGGCGGAGATCAGCGCCGCCTTAAAGGGCGTGGACAGCGCCGCCACCACCGAGGAAATGGTGCGCTACGCCCTGCGGGCAATGGTCATGAAAGGATAAATTTGCATCCGGCGGAAGCCCTCCCGCCGGTTTCAGGAGGTAACCATGAGTCTGGACTTTTCTCAGGAATACGACACCGGCCCCATCATCTCCCCCACCTTTGCCCCACAGGACGCGGGGGAGATCGGTCTGCGGCCGAAGCTGCTTTCCGATTACACCGGGCAGAAGAAGGTAAAAAGCAACCTGTCCGTCTATATTGAAGCCGCCCGACAGCGGGGAGAATCCCTGGATCATACCCTGCTCTACGGCCCTCCGGGGCTGGGCAAGACCACCCTGGCGGGAGTCATCGCCAATGAGATGGGGGTGAACATCCGGGTCACCTCCGGCCCCGCCATTGAAAAGCCCGGGGATCTGGCGGCCCTACTGACCAACCTGAACCCTGGGGACATTCTTTTTATTGACGAGATCCACCGCTTAAACCGGGTGGTGGAGGAGATCCTGTACCCGGCCATGGAGGACTTTGCCATTGACATCATCGTGGGCAAGGGCCCCAGCGCCAACTCCATCCGTCTGGATCTGCCCAAATTTACCCTGGTGGGCGCCACCACCCGGGCCGGACAGCTGTCCGCCCCTCTGCGGGACCGGTTCGGGGTGAATCTGCGGCTGGAGCTGTACACCCCGGAGGAGCTGGCAAGGATCGTCACCCGATCCGCCGCCATTCTGGGCATGCCCATCGCCCCGGAGGGGGCTATGGAGATCGCCTCCCGGAGCCGGGGCACCCCCCGGATCGCCAACCGGTTTTTGCGCCGGGTTCGGGACTTTGCCCAGGTCATGGGAGACGGCACCATCACCAGAGAGGCCGCCGATCTTGCCCTGGGGCGGCTGGAGGTGGACAAGCTGGGTTTAGACAACATCGACCGCCGGATGCTCACCGCCATCATTCAGAACTACGGCGGCGGCCCGGTGGGCTTAGAGACCCTGGCCGCCACCATCGGCGAGGAAGCGGTAACTTTGGAAGATGTGTACGAGCCGTTTCTAATGCAGCTGGGTTTTCTCACCCGAACTCCCCGGGGCCGGTGCGTCACCGCTCTGGCCTACGATCACCTGCACATCCCTTACGAGGGCCAGACCCAGTTCTCCCTTTAAAGGCCCTTTGGCATGCTGCATAAGCCGTCAAAATCCGTACAAATTTTTTTCATAAAGGATTGACAAAATATTCACATTTGTGTATAATCCGGTTTGTGGCAGTTTATACCACATATTAACCGACCCTGCGTAATCACCGTTATCTTGGAATTTCACGGGGCACAACAAACCGAAGAGAGGTATTTTCCATGTACGAAGACAAGACTTTAGTGTGCAAAGAGTGCGGCAACGAGTTTGTGTTCACCGCCGGTGAGCAGGAGTTCTACGCCGAGCGTGGCTTCCAGAACGAGCCCCAGCGCTGCAAGGCCTGCCGCGCTGCTCGCAAGAATGCTGCCCGTGGCCCCCGTGAGTTCTTTACCGCTACCTGCGCCCGCTGCGGCGGTGAGGCCAAGGTTCCCTTCGAGCCCAAGTCCGACCGTCCTGTGTTCTGCAGCGAGTGCTTTGCTCAGATGCACGCCAACGGCTAATCTCCGGAAAATAAGCAGGACCCACAGGGGCCCTGCTTATTTTTTGCCGGAATAGTTTACATAACGCGCATTGAGCAACGCCAAACGCCTTCAGCGCCAAAGCCTTTCCGCGTTCGTCTGTTGTTCCGGCGCAGGTTTTTTGCCCCTTCCCCGGATACCTTCCGCTGATTCCCCATAAAATGGGGCCGGCTTCTCTCAAGCAAGCGTTTTGAGAGAAGCCGGTTTTTATCCGTCTGGTTCCGCGTCCATGTCGGAGGTAATGGCCATCCTTTCCACGGTGAGGGGGTGGGTGAATTCCAGGGCTCTGGCGCACAGCATCTGATGCTTCAGTCCCAGCTGCCGGGACAGGGCCTGGGAATCTTCCGTGCCGTACTGGGGATCTCCCAAAACGGGAAATCCCATATGGGCGCAGTGTACCCGCAGCTGGTGGGTTCTGCCGGTCACCGGACGAAGGGCAATCTTGCAGATCTGCCCCCTTCGTTCCAGCACCCGGTACTCGGTCACAGAGGGCTTCCCCTCCGGCCCCACATAGCGCAGCAGGCTGGGCAGAGGGCGCCGGGCAATGGGCGCGTCGATGACCCCTCGATCCCGCTCCGGCCCGCCGAACACCAGCGCGTGATAGGTTTTCTCCACCGCCGTCTGCTGGAGCAGGGCGTGGAGGTATCCGTTTTTCGCCAGCAGCACCAGCCCGAAGGTATCCCGGTCCAGGCGGGTCATGGGGTGAAAGGCGCCGTTCTGTCCGGTTTTCCGATAGTATCCCGCCACCAGGTTTGCCAGAGTCCCTTCATTTTTCTGCCGGGAGGGATGGATCAGCATGCCCGGGGGCTTATCCACCACCAGAATGCCCCCATCCTCATATACAATCCGCAGCTTCCCCTCCTGGGCCGGATACTGGATGGGCGGCTCCTCCCAGGTGACGGTGATCACATCTCCGGGGGCAACCGGATAATTGGTTCTCCGGCTGACGCCGTTGACCCGGATCCCCTCTCCCCACTTCAGCTTGTTCATCAGTCCGGCGGACATTTTCAATTCTCCCAGCAAAAATGAGGACAGCCGCCCCTCCCGGGCGGCAACGCACTTCAGTTCCAGGGGATCTCCTCCTTTCCGGCGGGGCAGGCAAGCGCCCGCTCTTTTCCGCAGGTTTCCAAAAGCTACTATATCACAGCTTCCGGGGAAATGCAATGTGTTATGGAAACTATGAATGAATCGTAAATTTTCAGCGTTGTTTTGGTAAATTCCAGTGAAAATCTCTTGCGAATCCTTTCCCCCGCGGATATAATGTAAAGCAAATGTAAACTAACTTTCGAGGCGATCCTATGAAAAAAATGCTGTTTATCCTGAACCCCTGCGCCGGTCAGAAGAAGGCCAACCGGCATTTGGCAGAGATCCTGGGCGTATTCTGCGGCGGGGGATATGAGGTGGTCACCTATGTAACCTCCGCCCAGGGGGACGCCACTGTGGCCGCCCAGACCCGCAGCGCCGGCATGGATCTGGTGGTCTGCTGCGGAGGCGACGGCACATTAAACGAGACCATCACCGGTCTGCTCCGGGCCGGGGCCCAGGTGCCCATCGGCTACATCCCCGCCGGATCCACCAACGACTTTGCTTCCAGCCTGCACCTGTCGTCCAACGTGGTTCAGGCCGCCAAAGACATTGTGGGGGGCCGTCCGGTGCCCTATGATGTGGGCAGATTCGGCAGCCGGTATTTTTCCTACGTAGCCTCCTTCGGGGCCTTCACCAAGTCCAGCTATGTGACCCCTCAGAATATTAAAAACGCCCTGGGGCACACCGCCTACCTGCTTGGCAGCATTTCCGAGATCTCCCAGATTCGCAACGAGCACATCCGCATGGAGATCGACGGCCAGGTGGTGGAGGATGATTTTCTCTTCGGGGCCATTTGCAACTCCACCTCCATCGGCGGCATTCTGACCCTGGATCCCAGCCAGGTGGACATGGGCGACGGCCTGTTTGAGATCCTGCTGGTTCGTGCCCCCCAGAACCTGGCCGAGATCTCCGAGTGTATCCAGGCGCTGCAGATCCAGAAATACAACTGCGCCATGATTACCTTCCGCAGCGCCAGGAAGATCAGGATCTTCGCCGGTTCGGAAATGCCCTGGACTCTGGACGGAGAAAAAGAAGATGGTCACGAAGAGGTGGAAGTGGAAAATCTCCACCACGCCATTCAGCTGATGCAGAAAAGGACCGAACCATGATTAACTCCACCTTATGCTACATCACCCGGGGCAATGAAGTGCTCATGCTCCACCGGATCAAAAAGAAAAACGATATCAACCAGGGGAAATGGATCGGCATTGGCGGCAAATTTGAAAAAGACGAAAGCCCCGACGAATGCCTCCTGCGGGAGGCCCGGGAGGAAACCGGCTTGAAGCTCACCTCCTGGCGGTGCCGGGGGATCGTCACCTTCCTAAACAGCTGCTGTGAGGGAGAATACATGTACCTGTTCACCGCCGACGGCTTTGAGGGAGAACTTTCCGACTGCCCGGAGGGGGAACTGCAGTGGGTCAGCCGGGATTTTCTGGACAGCCTTCCCAAGTGGGAAGGGGATCAGATCTTCCTGAACCTTCTATGGCAGGACGCCCCCTTCTTCCTGCTAACCCTGCGCTATCAGGCGGACACCCTGACAGAAGCGGTGCTCAACGGAAAAAAGATTCGATAATCTACGCGCCAAGGCATCTCGCCTTGGCGCGTTCCTGTTTTCTGCCAAGCCGGGCGGAACGGATGGGAAGAAATGTTTGTGCGTCCGCAAGAATTCTGATATAATGGACGCAAACCATTGAATCAGAGAACGACCGTGCGCGTCGAAAACACAATGATTTTTCTGAGTGCAACCTGTTGTTGCCCAGTTGCAACCGTATTTTGGTGGTGCGCCGTCGGTAAAAATTATATACTGACAGCGAAAGGAGGACACTGAAATGACCTTTGGAGAAAAAATACAAAAACTGCGTAAAGAGGCCGGACTTTCACAGGAAGAGCTGTCCTATCAGTTAAGGGTGTCCAGGCAGGCGGTCAGCAAATGGGAACGTGACCTTTCCCATAGTTAAGGATACCACACCACAAACCCACGCTTACATTACTTCCAGAACATTAAATTTTGGAGGTACATCCCATGAAAAAACTTATTTCCTGCGAGTTTAATATCGACACCGCCTGTGTGGAACTGAAATATTCTGACGGCAGCGTGATTTCCATTAACTGCACCGCTGTTGAGGATGAGGTGGCAAATAGCCGTTTTCAGCGGTCTGAACTGGACTGGCTCATCTACAACGATCCGCTGTCCTATGCGGAGTTGATTTTAAATGGAGATCCAAAAGAATACTTGCGAACCGTCACAGAGATACCACCGTCAGATTTTGATTGATCGACAAAGCCGCCAGAGGCACATCCAAGGAATGATGCTTCTGGCGGCTTTTAATGTTTTGCTAATTATAATGCGTATATACTGCGTAGCTTTGACTCTGTTCTTGACCTTCAGAAAGGTAAAAAATGGAGTTCAAGAAAACCTTGATAGTAGATAAGAATTGGTCTATTTTCAAGAGTACCCAAAATTTTTTATGCTCTTCAAATCTTATCTGTTTTTAATGCGATATTTTAATGCTACAAAAATCTTGTTAATACTATATTTTTGTGTTATACTGTTACTGATGTACGGGAGGCGGTGGTGCTGTGAAAAGCTATAACGTGAAGGAAATCGCTGAGATGCTAAATACAAATCCTGAAACAGTTCGTCGATGGATTCGTGACAAAAAGCTTGATGCAACTATTGTGTCTAAAAAGGGGGGTCACATTGTTTATGAGGCGGCTCTCCGTGAGTTTCTGAATTCTTCCCCTAAATATGCTTCAATAGCAAAAGCCTCATTAGCAGGAGCAGCAGTGGGAGCCGCTGTGTTACCAACGGTTATGATAGGAGGATTAATTGCTCAGAAGTTGATTGATGAAGAACAATTAAAAAAGGCGCAGATATCCAATAAAGATGTCATCAACTTCCTTCGCAGGGAAATCAAAAAATACGAAGAAGCCATCAAAATAAAGGAAGATACTATCCACCAGCTTCAAAAACAAATTCAAGATGATCAATTGCAAATCGCCGAATTTCAAAAGCTAATTGATAAATTATCTGCTGTAAAGGAGGATAAATATGAATGAAGTAAAGCAGAAATCCATTGAAGAGGAATCCATTGCTTTGGAGCAGAGCATGGAAAGTTCCTCAGAAAGCAAAAAGGGGGTTCTTGTATGGATTAAGGAGCATAAAGCTCAGTTGATTCTTGCTGGTGTCAGTATCACAGCCATTGTTGGTATCATTTGGGGAGTCAAAAACAAAGATGAGCTTACCAAATTGTGGTCGTCGCTTGCTAAAAGTATAAAAATGGATTCTGTAACAACAACGACCTCTATGCCGAAAATTGCGACGGCAACACCTGCCACTGAAGCGATTTTGCGAAAGAGACCATATACATCTCCGACAGAAGCCTTTGACGTGAGAAGACACATCAGAACAATGGCAGCTGGTAAACATCACTCGGCCGAAAAAGCTGCAGAGGCCGCAAAACTTGGAATTGATCTCCTCCCGAACCAAACACTTGTAGACCCGTATACGAAGTGTGC
>CALWXR010000024.1 GCA_944385535.1 uncultured Oscillospiraceae bacterium | reverse complement strand
GATATCACTTGGTTGCAAGAGGTAGGGCTGTTTTGCCCTGCCTCTTTTTTTGCCAATTAATATTTTACACTAAGGAGAATTCCGGGGATTTACGACAAAAAATCCTCCAGGAGCCGGTTTAATTCCCCGTCGGTACGCACCGGGATCCCCGCTTCCAGGGCCTTTTGATCCGCCGGGGGCAGGACGTTTACCGGATAAGGGTAGATTTGCCTGGGCTCGGCCTCTCCTTCGTTGTACAGTGCCACATATCCTTTGTAGGCGCCCAGCACCAGCACCACAGACAGGGCCAGAGAAAAGCATCGTTTCTTCAGCATATTCCGTTGACCTCCTTTTGGTGCTAGTATTTCCCGGATGGGGAAATTCATTCTTTCTTAAAAAAATAGGGCTTTCGTTTTTGTGGGAGGTATGCTATAATGATACGAGTAGTGTTATGCATTTATGACACTGGCTATAATGAATGTTACATTGTCGGCCCTTTGGCATGACTTTTTGGAGGTTACCCCTATGGCAAATGAAGAACGCAAGCCCAGAAGAAGAGTGAAAAAACCTCGTCAGGAGTGGAATCCCCACTGGCTGATAAAGCTTCTGTATACCATTTTGTCCACTGCCTTTTCCGTTTTGAAGATCGCCGTAGGCGCCGCCGCTACGGTGCTGCTGATCGTTTTGATCTGCGGGATCGTCTTTGTGGGCACCCTGGGGGATTATTTACAGGATGATATTCTGGCGGAGGCCGCGGACTGGTCTTTGGACGACTATGATCTGGAAGAAACTTCCTTTATTTATTATGTGGATAATCACGGGAATATTCAGCTTCTGCAGCAGGTGTATACCACCACGGACCGCCAGTGGGCGTCTTTGGACGAGATTCCCCAGGCCATGATCGACGCGGCAGTGGCCATTGAGGACAAGCGGTTTTACGAGCACCAGGGCGTGGACTGGATCACCACTGTGAAGGCCTGCCTGAATATGTTCTTCGGCGGCGACGAGCAGTTCGGCGGCTCCACCATCACCCAGCAGTTTATCAAAAACCACACCGGCGAGAAGAGCGTTACCGTGCAGCGGAAGGTGACGGAGATTTTCCGGGCCCAGCTGTTTGAGCGGGAATACGACAAGGATCTGATCATGGAGTATTACCTGAACGAGATCTATCTGGGCCGGGGCTGCTATGGCGTGAAAAGCGCGGCGGCGGAGTACTTCGGCAAGGAACTGCAGAGCCTGACCGTAGCAGAATGCGCCAGCCTGATCAGCATTACCAACAACCCTTCTATTTTCAACCCCTATTCCGAAAGCGTGTATATGTACAAGGGCGAGGAGCGCAACGGCGCGGAACGGAACCGCTACCGCCAGCTGAACGTGCTCAGCGAAATGTATAACCAGGGGTATCTGACCCAGGAGGAATATGACGAGGCGGTCAACCAGGAGATGGTCTTTAAAAGCGGCATTGAGGACGCCGACCGTTGGACGGTCTGTGAAAATCCCGACTGCGGCTACGAGGGCATCCGCAGCAGCTTCAGCGGCGAAGGGGAAGTGTGCTACTGCCCCCAGTGCGGCGGCGAGGTTTCTGTGAACACCAACGCTTCCCAGCATATTTATTCCTGGTTTGTGGACGCGGTGATCATTGACTTTGCCACTTATCTGGCGGAACAGGACGGCAAAACCTGGGATGAGCTGGATACCAACGAACAGAACATCTACCTGGATCGCATCCAAAAGGGCGGCTATC
Organism: uncultured Oscillospiraceae bacterium; assembly: GCA_944385535.1. Lineage (GTDB taxonomy): Bacteria > Bacillota > Clostridia > Oscillospirales > Oscillospiraceae > Faecousia. The sequence goes on along the minus strand of CALWXR010000024.1, from coordinate 38,676 downwards.
ACATCTATACCACCCTGGACATGGATGTTCAGAAGCAGGTAGACGCCATTTACACCGATCTTGCCAATATCCCCACCACCCGCAGCGAGCAGCAGCTTCAGTCCGCCATCGTGGTCATTGACAACGAAACCGGCGATGTGGTGGCCCTGTCCGGCGGCGTGGGGGAGAAGGATACCTTCCTGGCTTATAACAAGGCGACCCAGGCAAAATTGCAGACCGGTTCTTCCCAGAAGCCCATCTCTGTTTACGCCCCGGCCTTTGAATCGGGAAAGGTTACCCCGGCAACGGTGTTCAAGGATCTGCCTGTGACCTATTCCGGCGGCAACTGGCCCAAAAATGACAACCGGAGATATCAGTACGCCAGAACCGTCTATCAGGGCATCGTATCCTCGGTGAATACCATTTCCGTACGGACGCTGGACGCCATCGGCCACGAATATGCCTACAGCTTTGCCAAATACAATTTCGGACAAAACTCCCTGACGGAAAACTATGAGTTGGCCTCGGGCAAGGTGCTCACCGACATCGGACAGGCCCCCCTGGCCCTGGGCGCGCTGACGGTGGGCTCCACGGTTCGGGAAATGTCGGCGGCATACGCCACCTTCGCCAACGACGGCGTTTACCGGGAACCCAGGCTCTTTACCAAGGTCTACGACAGCGACGGGGATCTGGTGGTGGACAACACCCAGGAATCCCGGCAGATTCTCAGCGAAAAGTCCGTGAACTATATGAACTACTGCCTGTATAACGCGGCCAACTCCGGTACCGGCGGCGCGGCGGTCTTTGCCGGTCAGAACATTGCCGGTAAGACCGGCACCACCTCCAGCAACCGGGATCGTTGGTTCTGCGGTTATACCACCCATTATACCGCGGCGGTTTGGTGCGGCTACAATATTCCCGAGGAAATTTACCTTACCGGCAATACCAGCAACCCGGCTGCCCGGCTGTGGAAGATGGTGATGCAGCCCATTCATGAGGACCTGCCCCGGGAGGGCCTGTTCAACGGCAACGCCTTCCACAGCGTTGGGGTGTGCCTGGATTCCGGCAAAAAGGCCACTGCCGCCTGCAGCAGCGACGTGCGGGAGCTGGAGCGGGTGGTTTATGTGAATGTATACAACGGCGACGAGCCGGAAGGCACCTGTGATAAGCATGTGCAGGTGGAGTACTGTGTCACCGGCGGCGGTGTGGCCAACGAATACTGCGCCATGTTTGAGGACGCGGAGATCCAGTCCCGCTCCCTGGTGAAGCTGACCCAGGCGGAAGTGGACGAGATTAAAGCGGCGGCAAACGTGGGCCTGAACGATATATATACCGCCAATTACTATGTCTACCTGGTGGACGGCAACGGAGAGCCTGCTTCCTGGCATGGATTCTACGGCAATGTCAATGACGGTGTGGACGCGCCTTATGTGGTGTGCACCATGCACAACCAGGAAAGCTGGGAAGATCATCAGCAGGAAACCATTTGGCCGGAAGAAGAATGGCCCGAAGGAGAATGGCCTGAAGGAGAATGGCCCGACGAGGGCTGGACCGATGAGTCCGGTGACGGCGGGGATATTACGGAAATCCCCGTCGGATAAAACAAGAATGAGGTGCGGAAAGGAATGCGTTGGATCTCCGATGAATGGAAAGAATATGAGGTTCTGGACGCCAGCAACGGGGAGCGTCTGGAACGCTGGGGAAACTATATCCTGGTGCGGCCGGATCCCCAGGTGATCTGGAACACCCCCCGGGTTGCCAGGGAATGGAAAAACTATGACGCCCGGTATCTGCGCTCCAATACCGGCGGCGGCCGGTGGTCGGATCATCAGCTTCCCGAGCGGTGGCAGATTCACTATAAGGACTATTTGACCTTCAATGTAAAACCCATGAATTTTAAGCATACCGGCGTTTTTCCCGAGCAGGCGGCCAACTGGGATTTTATCCGGGAAAAGGTGTCCCAGGCGGCGGTAAGCCGTCCCGTTCGGGTGCTGAATCTGTTCGCCTACTCCGGCGGCGCCACCCTGGCGGCGGCGGCCGGCGGCGCGGAGGTATACCATGTGGACGCCTCCAAGGGAATGGTGGCCTGGGCCAAGGAAAATGCCCAGGCGTCCGGCTTAGGCCAGTGCCCCATCCACTATATTGTGGATGACTGCGCCAAGTTCATCCAGCGGGAGATCCGCCGGGGCCGGCGCTATGACGGCATCATCATGGACCCGCCCAGCTACGGCCGGGGGCCCAGCGGCGAGATCTGGAAAATGGAAACCAGCTTCTACCCCTTCCTGCAGGAGGTGGTAAAGGTTTTGTCCGAGGATCCGCTGTTTGTAATCATCAATTCCTACACCACCGGTCTGGCGCCTTCCGCGGTGGCCTACGCCTCGGATGTGGTCTTTGGCAGGCAGTACGGCGGCAAGACCCAGGCGGGAGAACTGGGGCTGATGGTCCGGCAGTCGGGGCTGATGCTTCCCTGCGGCGCGGCGGGAAGATGGACACCATAACGGAGGGATCCCTTTGAAGGAGATTATCAAAACAGAACATTTGGCTTACACCTATCCGGGCGTGGATGACACGCCCGGCGTAAGCGTTTTTGAGGATATGAATCTGACGGTGGAGGAGGGCAGCTTTACGGCCGTTTTGGGGGCCAACGGCTGTGGTAAATCCACCTTGGCCAAGCATTTTAACTCCATTTTGCTGCCTACCGGCGGCAAGGTCTATGTATGCGGCATTGACACCTCCTTTGAGGATCGGATCATGACCGTTCGCCGGAATGTGGGGATGGTGTTCCAGAACCCGGACAATCAGATCGTTGCCAATGTGGTGGAAGAGGATGTGGCCTTCGGGCCGGAGAATCTTGGGATCGCCAGCCCGGAGATCCGGCAGCGGGTGGATAAGGCGCTGAAGCAGGTGGGGATGTACGAATACCGGGAGCACGCGCCCAATCTGCTCTCAGGCGGACAGAAGCAGCGCATCGCCATTGCCGGCGTCATCGCTATGGAGCCCAAGTGCATCGTGCTGGATGAGCCCACCGCCATGCTGGATCCCCGGGGACGCCGGGAAGTGATCGAAACCATCGGAAGATTGAACCGGGAAAAGAAAATCACCGTGGTGCTGATTACCCACCATATGGACGAAGCCGCCAAGGCGGATCGGGTAGTGGTGCTTCACAAAGGCAAGGTGGCGGCGGACGGCACCCCCAAACAGGTGTTTTCCCAGGTGGAGCTGCTCCACAGCATCGGCCTGGCGGCCCCGGAACCAGTGGAGCTGTGCTATGCTTTGAATCAGGCGGGCTTTCAGCTTCCTCTGGACCGGCTGGATCCGGAGGAATGCGCCCGCTGTTTGTATGAGACGGCGGCCCATTCCAAGGCTTAAGCGGCGGCCGCGCTTCGTATGGAATATTCAGCAGTTATGACAGATCGGGAGGAAATGAATTTGAAGCCCATTCTGGAAATAAAGAACGTAACCTATATCTACAGCGCCGGAACCCCCTTTGAGCACAAGGCTTTGGATGATGTGTCCTTTGCCGTAAGCAGGGGGGAGTTTATTGGCATCATCGGCCATACCGGCTCGGGAAAATCCACCCTGATGCAGCAGCTGAACGGGCTTCTGAAGCCCACCTCCGGCACTGTTTTGCTGGACGGTCAGGACATCTGGGCGGACAAGAAGCTGACCCGGCAGGCCCGGTTTCGGGTGGGCCTGGTGTTCCAGTATCCGGAGTACCAGCTGTTTGAAGAGACGGTGTATAAGGACATCGCCTTTGGGCCGAAGAATATGGGGCTGGACGAACAGGAGATTGACCGCCGGGTTCGGGAGGCGGCGGGCTTTGTGGGACTGACGGACCAGCAGCTGGAGGTATCTCCCTTTGACCTGTCCGGTGGACAGAAGCGCCGGGTGGCAATCGCCGGTGTGATCGCCATGGAGCCGGAGGTGCTGATCCTGGACGAGCCCACCGCCGGTCTGGATCCGGTGGGTCGGGCAGAGATCCTGGGCAATATTGAACAGTACCGGAAGGCGAAAAACGCCACCGTTATGATGGTATCCCACTCCATGGAGGATGTGGCCAGGCTGACCGACCGGCTGCTGGTGATGAACGGCGCCCGGCTTGCCATGGACGCGGCGCCGGCGGAGATTTTTACCCACGCGGAGCAGCTGGTGGAAATGGGCCTGAACATTCCCCAGGTGACCCAGGTGTTTCTGCATCTGCGAAAAATGGGACTGGATGTGCCCAACGTATACACCATCGATCAGGCCGTAAAGGCGCTGAAGGGCTTCGGGGGAGGTGCGAACATATGCTGAAGGATATTACCTTAGGCCAGTATTTCCCGGGCAATTCTCCTATTCACCGCCTGGATCCCAGAACCAAGCTGATTATGCTGGTGGTTTACATCGTGGCCCTGTTCATGGCGGGCAGCTGGATCTCCTATGGGGTCATGCTGGTGTTTCTGGTGGCGGTGGTGAAAATTTCCACCATTCCCCCCAAGTCCATTATCCGGGGCATGAAGCCGCTGGTGATGATCCTTGTGTTTACCGGCGTGCTGAACCTGTTTTTTACCCAGGATGGGCGGGTGCTGGTGGAATTTGGGATATTCACCGTCACCACCGGCGGCCTGAAGCGGGCTGTTTTCATGGTGGCGCGGATTCTGATGCTCATTGCGGGAACCTTCCTGCTGACCTATACCACCTCTCCCATTTCCCTGACCGACGGACTGGAGAGCCTGATGAACCCTTTGAAGAAAATCGGGGTGCCGGTGCACGAGCTTTCCATGATGATGTGCATAGCCCTGCGGTTTATTCCCATTCTCATTGAGGAGACGGACAAGATCATGTCCGCTCAGAAGGCCAGAGGGGCGGACTTTGAAAACGGCAGCCTGATGGAGCGGGCCAAGGCGCTGATCCCGGTGCTGGTGCCTCTGTTCATCAGCGCCTTCCGCCGGGCGGACGAGCTGGCCACCGCCATGGAGTGCCGCTGCTATCAGGGAGGCGAGGGCAGAACCAAAATGAAGCTGCTTCATTACCACCGCAATGATATGACCGCCTTCTGCCTTGGGGCGGGGGTGATCGCGCTGGTGGGCGTCCTGTCCGCCTTTGGCTTGTGAGGTACACTATGCGCAACATCGCCCTGTTTTTAACCTACTTAGGTACCCATTATCACGGTTGGCAGGTTCAGAAGAACCTGCCAACCGTTGCCGAAACCCTGGAAAAGGCGGCGGCCATGGTGGTAGGGCATCCGGTTCATATGACCGGCTGCGGCCGTACTGACGCCGGAGTTCATGCCCGGTGCTATGTGGCCAATTTCCGCACCGGTTCCACCATTCCGGTGGAACGGCTTCCCTATGCCCTGAATACCCATCTTCCCTGTGATATTGTGGTGACCAAGGCCTTTGAAGTCCATGAAAACTTCAATGCCATCGGCTCCTGCGTCCGGAAGGAATACACCTATCAGATCTACAACTCCCGGCTGAAGGATCCCTTTTTTGTGAACCGGGCCTGGTTTTACCCCAGGCATTTGGACGAAGGGGTGATGCAGGCGGCTGCCTCCCAATTTGTGGGCACCCATGATTTTGCCGCTGTGAGAAGTGTGGGCACCGATGTCAAATCCACCGTGCGGACAGTATATTATTATAACGTGGAGCGCAGGGGCAATCTGATTACCCTGAAGGTCTGCGCCAACGGCTTTTTGTACAACATGGCCCGGGCTATGGCGGGAACGGTGGTGTATGCCGCCGAGGGGAAGATCCGGCCGGAGGACATTGGCAGGATCCTGGATTCCGGCAACCGAACCGCCGCCGGCCCCACTGTGCCCCCGGGGGGGCTTTACATGACCCACCTGTGGTATGACGACGGCATCGCCAAATTTGAATGCGGCAGCGATTGGACCCGGTGAGAAAGCCCTCGCCCGCCCGGGCCGGGGGACAGGATGTTCATAATTTGTTAGCCCTTTTTCAGCTCATCTATGGTATACTGCTGTGAAAAGGAAAGGATTCCTTGAAAAAGGAGTGAGGATATGCAACCGAAAATGTGTGCCAAGTGCAAGAAAAACATTGCCGTGGTATTTATTACAAAAATGGAAAACGGAGGAATGACCAACGAAGGCTACTGTCTGAAGTGCGCCAGGAGCCTGGGCATTCCCCAGATCGATCAAGCGGTGAAGCAGATGGGGATCTCCGAAGAGGATCTGGATCTGCTCAGCGATGAGATGAGCAGTATGTTCGGCCAGCGGGACGGCAGCGACGATGCCGACGAGGACGAGATCGACAGCCAGACCGCCACATTCCCTCTGCTCAACCAGCTGTTTGGCAGCTCCGGCAATTCCTCCAATCTGCCTGCTTCCCAGCCCCGGCAGCCCCGGCGGGAAAATGACCAGGAGGAGCCGAAAACCAAAAAGAAAAACAAGAAGCATAAATTCCTGGACACATACTGTATGGATCTGACCGGCCGGGCCAGAGAAGGCAAGCTGGATCAGGTCATCGGACGGGATGTGGAGACGGAACGGGTGATCCAGATCCTGAACCGCCGCCAGAAGAACAACCCCTGCCTGATCGGCGAGCCCGGCGTCGGTAAAACCGCCATTGCCGAGGGCCTTGCCCAGCGGATCGCCGCTGGAGAGGTGCCCTATAAGCTGCGGGATAAAGAGGTGTTTCTGCTGGATTTGACGGCCCTGGTGGCCGGTACCCAGTTCCGGGGCCAGTTTGAAAGCCGCATGAAGAGCCTGATCGGGGAGGTCAAGGAGTGCGGAAACATCATTCTGGTGATCGACGAAGTCCACAACCTGGTAGGGGCGGGAGACGCGGAAGGCAGTATGAACGCCGCCAATATCTTAAAGCCTGCCCTGTCCCGGGGAGAGATCCAGGTGATCGGCGCCACCACCTTCAACGAATACCGTAAGTATATTGAGAAGGACGCGGCTTTGGAGCGGCGGTTCCAGCCGGTATCTGTGCCGGAACCTACCATTGAGGAGGCCTGCCAGATTATGCAGGGCGTCTCCAAGGCCTACGCCCAGTTCCACGGCGTGGAGATTTCTCCGGAGATCGCCCGGCAGTGCGTGATCCTGTCTGAGCGGTATATCACCGACCGGTTTTTGCCGGATAAGGCCATTGACCTGCTGGACGAAGCCTGCTCGGATGTGAACCTGCAGTGTAAGGAGATCTCTCAGCTGGCGGAGATGAAAAAGGAGCGGGACGACTACGAGCTGGAGCTGCGGATGCTCAATGAGGACACCGAGAACCAGAATTATGAGCGCATCGCCATTTTGCGCAGCAGGCTGATGCAGCTGGCGGCCAAGATCGAGGAACTGGAGAAGCTGCCCAAGCCCCAGGTTACCATGGAAAACCTGGCCAGGATCATTGAGCTGTGGACCAAGATTCCCGCTTCCAAGATCAAGGCCCAGGAATACCAGCAGATTAAGGGCCTGGCCGACCGGCTGAAAGAGCACATTGTGGGCCAGGATGAAGCGGTGGACGCGGTGGCCAAGGCCATCCGGCGGAACCGGGTGGGAATCTCTCCCAAGCGCCGTCCTGTATCCTTTATCTTTGTGGGCCCCACCGGCGTGGGCAAGACCGAGCTGGTAAAGCAGCTGGCAGAGGATATGTTTGACAGCGTGGACGCTTTGATCCGGCTGGATATGTCGGAGTATATGGAAAAGCACACGGTCTCCAAGCTGATCGGCTCCCCTCCCGGCTATGTGGGCTATGACGAGGCCGGGCAGCTGACAGAGAAAATCCGCCGCAAGCCCTATTCCGTGGTTCTGTTTGACGAGATTGAGAAGGCCCATCCGGATGTGCTGAATATCCTTTTGCAGGTGCTGGACGATGGCCGGATCACCGACGCCCAGGGTCGGGTGGTGAATTTTGAGAACGCCATCATCGTCATGACCTCCAACGCGGGCTCTGAGGGCAGCGTAGGAGGCATGGGCTTTGGCAGGACGGCCAATGACCAGACCAAGGAAAAGACTATGCGGGCGCTCCAGGACTTCCTCCGGCCGGAATTTCTCAACCGAGTGGATGAGATTATTACCTTCAACCATCTGACGGAAGAAAACTTCCTGGGGATCGCGGATATTATGCTGAAGGAGCTGAAGGACAGCCTGGCAGCCCGGGGGCTGAAACTGACCTGGAACGAGGATCTGCGCCAGCTATTGGTAAAGAAAGCCTACTCTCTGGTCTACGGCGCCAGAAATCTCCGCCGCACCATCCAGCGAGAGCTGGAGGATCCCATCAGCGAGGTCATTATCGACAGCTTCGAGCATCCCATCTCCGCCATCCATATTCGGGTGGAGGATGATAAAGTCATGCTTGATGTGGAATCCTGATTATTAACAGAAAAACAGCGGGAGGCAAGCCGTGTACGGCGCTGCCTCCCGCTTTTTTAACCGCTGAAATACGCCGGTGGGTGTCCGTGATTGCTTAGGGAAACCGGCCTCGTCTCCTGGCGTCGCTTTCCTGACAAAGCAAAGGGGGTTATCCGGCATTGGCATTGGGGTTTTCTGACTCGATGATCCATCAGAAGTCCATCTGGTTCATCTTGTCTTCAACCTTCCAGGCCAGATCCTCGGCTTTGTTGGCGGCTTTGGCGGCAAGCTTGCGCACCGGATTCTGCCGGGGCATCATCATCACAGCCACGGCTCCAGCCGCGGCGCCGATCCCGGCGGTAATGGCCCATCCTGTCAGCTTCATATGCGTTCCTCCTTTCCTCATGTTCCCCATTAGTATGCCCCGCTTGAAAAAATTCACCGCTGGAAGGTTTTTGTCTTTGCAGGGCGGAAAAGATATGATATAATCAAAAAAACAGGGCAGGGACTTGCCCGGGCTCTGGAACAGGAATGCTTGGGGGCGATGGCATGGCAATCGATCGTTTGCAGGAAAAGATCCGCAAAACCAAAAATCCGTCCATGGTAGATCTGGGAGCTGCGGCCGAGGCCGTTCCCGGCTGTATCATGCAGGGGGCGGATACCCTGGCTGCCGGGTATGGGCGCTACTGCCGGGGGCTTTTGACTGCCTTGAAGGGCATCGTCCCGGCGGTGCGATTCAGCTTTGCCGCCTTTGCCCTGCTGGGCCCTGACGGGCTGGAGGAATTGTGCCAGAGCCTGAAAGCCGCTGCCGGTTTGGGCTACTACGTGGTTCTGGACGGGCCGGAGATCCTTTCACCGGAGGCGGCGGAAAGAACTGCCCGGGCCGTTCTGAGCGCGGACACCTGTTTTCCATGTGATGCTGTGGTGATTTCCGGGTATTTGGGCAGCGATATCATCAAGCCCTTTTTGCCCTATTGCAAAGACGGAAAAAAAGATCTGGTTGTGGTCGTTCGCTCTGCCAACAGATCCGCCTCGGAATTACAGGATCTTCTGGCCGGTTCCCGGCTGGTTCATACTGCCGCCGCGGATTATGTGAATCGGTACGGCGGGGATACGGTGGGGAAATTCGGGTATTCCCGGGTGGGGATTTTGGTTTCCGCCGGTTCCGCCCAAAGTCTGCGCGCTCTTCGGGGAAAATATCCTCAGCTGTTTATGCTGGTAGACGGGTACGACTGCCCCGGCGCCAACGCCAAAAACTGTGCCCCGGCCTTTGATAAGTTCGGCCACGGAGCAGTGGTCTGCGGAGGCAGCGCCATTGCCGGCGCGTGGAGGCAGGGACAATCTGACGGAACGGATTTTGGGGAACAGGCCCAGGCGGCCGCCCAAAAGATGAAAAACAATCTGAAGCGGTATGTGACGGTTTTGTGAGAAAATACATAATGAGTACTGAATAACACAAAACAGCTTGAAAACCAAGGCTTTCCGCTTCCTTTCGTGTTATTCGGATGCAAGGTTTTTGCTCGTTTTAGAACAAAAACCTTGCATCTGCTTATCCGGCACCGCGCCAAAGCCTCCGAAGTGTAAAGGGAGGTGGGCAGGCGAAGCCTGCTCGGAGGGATTGAAGCGGCAGAATGTTCTCTCTTTGCCGGAGCGCGGGCGAATTCGCACATTGTACCGCACAATCCCCCAGTCACGGCTTAGCCGTGACAGCTCGCTGCGGCGAGCCCGGTCGCGGCTCTGACTGCCCACTTACGCTGTCATTCACTACCGAGACTGCGCGACCCTTACCCTTTGCACAAGGGGGCCTTTGGCGCTGTAAGCGCCAGAAGCTTTTTCAACACTCTGTACACACCGAAAGGTGTGTGAATAAGTCGTTATCACGACTTATTCAGCAGACATTATGTAGCGCAGAGCGGGTACTCTGCGCCGGTGCTTTCACCGGGTGCTGCCGTTTCTGTCCGCGGACCGGTTTGCGGCGGTGGTGGTTTCCGTAATGCCGCTTTCCAGAGGCTCGGTGGTGCTTTCCGTAGTGGCCCTGGTGGTGGGAGTGGTCGCGTGAGTGGTGGGCACTGTGGCGTGGGTGGTTTCGGTGGTCGCGTAGGTGGTGGGAAGAGCCGCGGGCACGGTAGTCATGTCCATATCCTGATTGGTACAGCCGCAGCCGGTAAACAGCGCCGCGGTAAGGACAAGGGTCAAGGCGAAAATGGTGTATTTTTTCATTGTGTTACCTCCAAATGATGTTGCTTCGTAGCTATTATTTCCCGTAATGCCGCCTTTACCCTGGAAATTTTTAACAAAATCTGCCGGAAGAAGCATCGGGAGAATGAGGGAGAAAGATTGGCAGTTAGTGGAAACTAACTACAAAATACACCATTTTTTCTGTTTTATGTTGCATTTCCTCCCGGGAACATGTATAATGGGGTGCGTAATCAAACAAATAAGAAGGAGCGTTCTCTTCTATGAAAAAGCTTGCTGTTCGGAAAAACGCGGAGTGTATGGCCTGTTTGCAATGTGTGGACGCCTGCTCCACCGCTTTTTTCAAGGAATTCGACGAGGATTTGAGCTGCATTAAAATCGTTGCCAAAGGCACAGGCGCGAAGCCTATGACCTGCATCCAGTGCGGCAAGTGCATGAGATCCTGCGAGCACGAGGCCATCACCCAGAATGCCAAGACCGGCGTTTACATGATTAACAAGAAAAAGTGCGTTGGCTGCGGCAAATGCGTAGAGGTTTGCCCCATGAAGGTCATGGTGTTCAAGGACACCGCTTCCAAGTGCATTGCCTGCGGCATCTGCGTCAAGGCCTGTCCTATGGACGTGCTGGAGATCGTGGAGAAGTAAAAGCTGGAAAAGAAGGGCGGCGTCAAGCCGCTCTTTTTTGGGCGCGCAAAAATAATATTGTTGCGCGGGAAAAGAATTATTCACTTGTATTTTCGGAGAATATGTGCTAATATGAACCAGGTAAACAGGGCTTTCCCGGCCGGTGTTCCGGAAACCATGGTTAAGCCTGACGGTGCTGTATAAAATACATCGTTTAGAATCTATAAAATGACCTGTGAGATTAAGTCTAATGGTGTGATGTCAAGAGAGAAATAGAGAAGTATTTGTAATATTTTTGTATCAGTAGGGGCCGATTCAGCGAAAAAAGCGTACACCAACCAAAGCCCTGCCTGTAGAATTTTTTCGACAGGGCCTGTTTCACCTGAAGAAGCTACTGTAATCAGCTCTCCGGCGGGATATGAGAATCATTCCGGGGCAGACCGATGCGATTCCACCACTGCTAAGATGGAGGTCTGACATCCCGGCAAACAGCTAATGAGTATGAAGCTAACTTCCGGCTCAGGGGAACGGACTTAATATGAAGCAGCCTTATGGCGCAACCAGGAGGATTCCGAACTTGACCCTGCTGTCCTACAGCTATTGTATCACGGGTAACTCAAAACCTGCTGATACCTGAAATTATCAACTTTAATCTTATTATACGAGGGAGGATGCATATGGGACGTTTTGAAAAAAAGAATGAAAAGAAGCCCCTTGGCTGGAAAAAGATCCTGCTGATCGTTTTGGGCGTTGTGGCGGTGGCGATTTTGGCCATTGTGATTGGCGCGGTCTCCTTTTATAACGCCAAGCTGGATAAGGTGCCCAGAGTGACGGTGCCGGATCTGCGTGAAACCGGAATCACAGAGCAAACAGCTGTAGAGACCACGGAAGAAATCACCGAGGCCACTACCGAAGCCACTACTGAGGCTACGGAGCCCCACGTTGCTTCCCGGGAGGATTATGTGAATATCCTGGTGGTTGGTCAGGCGGCCCGGGAAGGGGAGGAAGAGCGCTTCGCGGATACCTCCATCCTTTGCAGCATCAACACCTATGAGAATACTCTGACGACCATCTCTTTCCTGCGGGACACCCTCGTGCAGAGAGGCGGCTCCTACAACGGACACACCTACGGCGGCATCAAGCTGACGACGGTGTACCATCTGGGCTATCAGTGGGCAGGAAATGACGTTGGCGGCTCCATGGCGCTGATGAACCAGGCATTGTACAATAACTTTGGCATTGAAGTGGATCATAATGTTGAGGTGGATTTCACCGCCTTTATTCAGGCGATCAATACCCTCGGCGGCGTGGAAGTCGAAGTGAACCAGGCAGAGGCGGATTATCTGAACAAGGAGGACAACTGGGTCTATTTTGATGTGGAGCCCGGTTTGGTGAATCTTGACGGCTATGCGGCCCTGTGCTATGCCCGTATGCGGAAGGCGGAAGGGGACAATGAGAGCGATATCGTTCGTACCGAACGGCAGAGAAAGCTGATCGAGGCTGTGATCAACAAGCTGAAAACAAAGAGCGTTACGGAACTGAATGCCCTGGTGGATGAATTGCTTCCCAACATCACCACCAGCATGACCAACCAGGAGATCACCGACCTGCTGCTGACCATGCTGCCGAAGCTCTCCAGTCTGGAGATCGTAAACGGCGGCACCTGCCCGGCGGAATACTGGGGCGAAATGAGAGACATTTACGGCAACGGTGTTCAGCACAGCGTGCTTCTGTTCAATGAGCAGTCCACTAAGGAAACCATGCGGGCCCTGACTTTGGGAGAAGGCGTGGTTGAGGCGGAGTAACGCCCCCTATTTCATCCATTCCCAGAGGGAAGAAAAATAATTCTACAGAAAGCGGTATGGCAAGGGCCATGCCGTTTTCTATTGCCCGCAGGCCGGGGCCGCCGCCATCGAAAGTAAGGTTTTTTGCGGCTTTCTGTTACACAAATTTCACGGTTGTAATAATTGCAAAGAGAAATGGAATATGATATACTGTATCAAAGTATACACCCGGAGGCGTTTATGACGGAATTGACAAAGCTGCAGCGAGAATTGACCGCTCTTTTACCGGAAACAGAGCTTCGGTTTTGGGAGCCTATGGCCAAGCATACCTCCTTCCGCATCGGCGGAGGGGCGGAGACCATGGCCTTTCCCAAAACCAGGGAGGAACTGGCGAATATATTAAAAGCGTCCAATTTATTGGACTGCAAAACTGCTATCTTAGGAGCGGGAACCAATGTGCTGGCTCCCGACGAGGGCATAAATGGCCTGGTGATCTGCCTGAAGGATTGCCTTGCGGGCATGGAGCGGCTGTCTGACACCCGGATCCGGGTAATGGCCGGTGTGACCATGGCCAGGGCGGCGGTGTACGCGGCAGGGCTGGGACTTTCGGGTCTGGAGTTTGCCCATGGGATCCCCGGCACAGTGGGCGGCGGCGTGTACATGAATGCCGGCGCCTACGGCGGCGAGATCGGCCGGGTGTGCCGGAGCGTGGAGGTCATGGACAGACAGGGAGCAATCCGTGTTGTTCCCGGGGAGGACATGGGCTTTTCCTACCGCAGAAGCGTTTTGGAGGAATCCGGCGACATTGTTATCAGCGCGGAGTTTCTGCTGACGCCGAAACCGGAGGCTGAGATCAAAGCCGCAATGAAGGAGCTGATCGGCAAGCGCACCGCCTCCCAGCCCCTGGATCTGCCGTCAGCCGGTTCGGCCTTTAAGCGGCCCGCGGGCGGCTACGCCGCGGCCCTCATCGATCAGGCGGGGCTCCGGGGCTATCAGGTAGGGGACGCCGCCATCTCCCGGAAGCACGCCGGGTTTGCTGTGAACCTGGGGGTCGCCACTGCCAAGGATGTGCGCCGGCTGCTGGAACAGGTTTCTCAAATCGTGTATGAAAAGTCCGGGATCCGTCTGGAACCGGAAGTGAGAATTTGGTGACAAAAGGCGTTATTTCGCCTAGAGAAAGGAGGGTTTCCCATGGCTGTTTCCTTTTCCGCCTCTGCCAAGGCAGAGGTATGCCGCGTCCTGCCCGCGAAGCGCTGCTGCGCGCTGGCGGAGTGCTTCGGGATTTTGCTCTTTTGCAACAATTTTACTGCAGAGAATATTAAAATCATTACAGAAAGCCGGGAGTTTGCCCAGGTGCTTCCGAAGCTGTTCCGCCGGGCCTTTGACATGAGGTTTGACAGCTGTCCCAGTATGGAAGCCCCCGGAAAGCTGGTGTTCCAGATTTGGGACGGCGAAAAGATCCGACGGATCATGGGCTCCTTTGGCTTTGACCCGGAGGACACCCTGACCCTGCATGTGAATTACCCGGTGGTGGAGGAGGACTGCTGCAAAGCCTCCTTCCTGCGGGGGGCCTTTCTGGCCGGGGGGAGCGTCACCGATCCCGGGAAGGGCTACCATATGGAGCTGACCACCACCCATCAAAGCGTGGCCCGGGAGACCAACGCCCTGATGTGGGAGGTCATGGGCTTTCCGCCGAAAAGCGCCCGGCGGGGCGGGGCTCAGGTGCTGTACCTGAAGCAAAGCGAGTGGATCTCGGATTTTCTCACCCGCCTGGGGGCGCCGGTGGCCGCCATGGGGATCATGGAGGCCAGACTGGAAAAGGAGCTGAACAACAAGGTCAATCGCCGGTGCAATTGCGACGACGCAAACACCTCCAAGGTGGTAGAGGCTGCTCAGGAGCAGCTGTCCGCCATTCGGATTTTGAAGGAGGCGGGCAGGCTGGAAGCGCTGCCGGCAAAGCTTCAGGAGGCGGCAAAGGCCCGGGAGGGGAACCCCTCCGCCTCCTTGTCAGAGCTGGCGGGGATGATGGAGCCTCCCATTACCAAACCGGCTATGAACAATCGGATGAAAAAATTGGTGGCACTGGCCAGGGAGACAGACAAATGAGTTTTGTGCATCTGCATCTGCATACAGAATACAGCCTCCTGGACGGCGCATGCCGGATTGACGGCCTGATGGAGCGGGTCAAAGAGCTGGGCCAGACCGCCGTGGCCATTACCGACCACGGCGTCATGTATGGATGCATTGATTTTTACAAGGCAGCCAAGGCCGCGGGCGTCAAGCCCATCATTGGCTGTGAGGTGTACGTGACCCGCCGGAGTATGGCGGACCGGATCCACGGCATTGACAACGACCCTTACCATTTGGTTCTTTTGTGCGAAAACCGGAAGGGATATGAAAACCTGTGCTATTTGGTGTCGGAGGCCTTTATACGCGGCTTTTACGGCAAGCCCCGGGTGGATCTGGAGCTGCTGCGGCAGCATCATGAGGGACTGATCGCTCTGTCCGCCTGTCTGGCCGGGGCCATCCCCCAGTACCTGATGGAAAACGACTATGAAGGGGCCAAGAAGTATGCCCTGACCATGGCGGACATCTTCGGGGAGGGAAACTTCTACCTGGAAATGCAGGACCACGGAATCCCGGAGCAGCGTCCGGTAAACCAGGGAGTCCAGCGGCTGGCCCGGGAACTGGGGCTTCCTCTGGTGGTGACCAACGACGCCCACTATCTGCGCAAAGAGGACGCCAAAATGCAGGACGTGCTGCTTTGCATTCAGACCGGAAAGACCGTAGACGAGGAAAACCGGATGCGGTTCCAGACGGAGGAATTCTACCTGAAAAGCGAGGAGGAGCTGCGCAGGCTGTTCCCCGGATGGGACGAGGCCTTTGAAAACACCGGGAAAATCGCCCAGCGTTGCAATCTGGAATTTACCTTCCATGAATACCACCTGCCCTCCTTTCCGGCGCCGGAGGGGTATACCAGCGAAGGCTATTTCCGCGCCCTTTGCGAACAGGGCTTCCGGGAGCGGTATCCCAACGCCCCCCGGGAATACCGGGAGCGGCTGGAATATGAGATCGGCGTTATCAGCCGGATGGGGTATGTGAATTACTACCTGATCGTATGGGACTTTATCCGCTATGCCAAGGAGCGGGGGATCCCGGTGGGCCCGGGGCGCGGCTCCGGCGCTGCTTCCATTGCCGCCTACTGCCTGCACATCACGGAAGTGGATCCCATGAAGTACAGCCTGATCTTCGAACGGTTTTTGAACCCGGAGCGGGTGAGCATGCCGGACTTCGATACGGACTTCTGCCAGGAGCGCCGGGGGGAAGTCATTGAATACGTGATGGATAAGTACGGCGCCGACCATGTGGCGCAGATCGCCACCTTCGGCACCATGGCCGCCCGGGGCGCCATCCGGGATGTGGGCCGGGCGCTGAACTTCACCTACGCGGAAACCGATGTGGTGGCCAAGCTGGTGCCTGCTACCCCCCATATTACCCTGGACGAAGCTCTGAAAGCCAGTCCCAGACTGAAGGAGATGTACGATGGGGACGAGCGGGTGAAGCTGCTTATCGACACCGCCCGGAGTCTGGAAGGAATGCCCCGGAATTCCTCCACCCATGCCGCCGGCGTGGTGATCACCGCGGATCCGGTGTATACCTATGTGCCCTTATCCCGCAACGACGATACCATCGTCACCCAGTACACCATGACCACCATTGAGGAGCTGGGGCTGCTGAAAATGGATTTTCTTGGGCTGAGAAACCTGACGGTAATCCGGGATGCGGAACTGCAGATCCAGAAGCTGGAACCTTCCTTCTCCATGGACAGGATCCCGGACGACGATCCGGAAACCTTCCGTATGCTTACCGAGGGAAAAACCCAAGGCGTGTTTCAGCTGGAATCCGCCGGTATGACCCAGGTCTGCGTGAATATGAAAGCCAGCTCCATTGAGGACATTACCGCCATTGTGGCCCTGTACCGGCCGGGGCCTATGGACTCCATTCCCACCTTCATTGCCAATAAGCTGGATCAGCGGAAGGTGACCTATAAAACGCCCCTTTTGGAGCCTATTTTGAAGGTCACTTACGGCTGCATCGTCTACCAGGAGCAGGTCATTGAGATCTTCCGCTCCCTGGGCGGCTATACTATGGGACAGGCGGACAACATCCGCCGGGCCATTTCCAAGAAGAAAATGAAGGTCATTGAGGCGGAGCGGAAGGTATTCGTCTACGGAGATCCCCAGCAGAGGATCACAGGCTGTGTGGGCCATGGGATCTCCGAGCAGATCGCCCAGTCCATTTATGATGAAATCGTGGACTTTGCCAACTACGCCTTTAACAAGGCCCACGCGGTGTGCTACGCGGTGGTCGCCTACCAGACCGCCTATTTAAAGTGCCACTATCCCCGGCAGTATATGGCGGCGCTGATGACCTCGGTGCTGGACTCCGCCGGGAAGATCTCCGGTTATATTGCCGAGTGTAAGGAGCTGGGGATCCCGGTGCTGCCTCCGGATATCAACCATTCCGAGGATCACTTTACCGTGGAAGGGGAAGCCATCCGGTTTGGCCTGGGGGCGGTGAAAAACGTAGGCCGGGGCCTGATCCGCTCCATGGCGGCAAAGCGCGCCGAAGGCGGGCCCTTCAGATCCCTGGAGGACTTCCTGGAACGGATGGGAGAAGGGGAGCTGAACAAGCGGGCGGTGGAAAACTTCATTAAGTGCGGTGCGATGGATTGCTTCGGTTACAACCGCAGCGAGATTCTGGCGGTGTATGAAGCGATGATGGACAGCGTAGTTTCCTCCCGGAAGAAGAACCTGGAGGGGCAGATGGGCCTGTTTTCCATGCTGGAGGAAGCGGACGCCGGGGCGAAGATCCCCATCCCCAAGATGAAGGAAATGGACAAGGGGAAGCTTCTGGCTATGGAGAAGGAGACCACGGGAATTTACATTTCCGGCCACCCTATGGACGACTACAGGCAGTATCTCCGGGGCACCCGGGTGGTGCACATCGGCTCGCTGATGGATGAGGAAAGCAAGTTTCAGGATGACCAGATCGTCAGCGTGGCGGGCATTGTGCAAAGCGTGAAGATGAAAACCACCCGCAGCAACTCTATGATGGCCTATGTCACGGTGGAAGATGACACTGCCGCCATGGAAATGCTGGCATTTTCCAATGTTCTCGGCCAGTACGGCGGGTATCTCCGGGAGAACAGCCCGGTGGTGATCACCGGACGGCTGTCTTTGCGGGATGACAAGGAGCCTCAGATTGTGATTAACCGGGCAAGACCCATTTCTGACTATGCCCAGGGGGATCCGGAACCGGTTCCGGCCGCGCCTGTCAGGAAGGGAACGCTGTACCTCCGGCTGCCCGGGGAAAGCGGGAGCCTTTACCCCAAGGTCAGAGCCATCCTCAATATGTTTCCCGGAGACAGCGCCGTGGTGCTTTACTTCGCGGATACAAAGCTGCGGCGAGGCACCCGGTGCGTTCTGATGGACGGCATGCTTCAGGAGCTGAGGCGGGTGCTGGGGGAAGGAAATGTTGTGCTGAAATAGCTTTCCTTTTGGAAGATCATGTGCTATAATAACATTTAACGGTTCTGTGTGACCGTGTTCGCCACAGATGACCGGGCGGGCGCGGAGCCGGTGGAACATAATTTGGACGGAAAGGAGTTGATGCCGTGAAAAAGCGCATATGGCTCATTTTGGCAATTGCCGCGGCATTGCTCTTAGGAGGCTGCGCTTCCCAGACGGTGGAAAAAATGTATGCCCTTCCAAAGCGATCTGAGGAGTACAGCAGTTTGCAGTCCGCCATTGACGAGGCCATGACCGACTTAACATACTCCGCGCCGGTATCGGGAGAAAACCGGCAGTCGGTGCAGATGGCGGATCTGGATGGGGACGGGATATCGGAATATCTGGTCTTTACCCAGAGCACCTCCGCCAAGCCGCTGCAGGTGCTGATCTTCCGACAGCTGGAGGACGAGAGCTTCGAACTGTGGGAAGTGATTGAAAGCATCGGCACCGCCTTTGAGCAGGTGGAATACGTGCAGATGGACGATACGCCGGGATATGAACTGGTTCTGGGCAGGCAGGTCAGCGATCAGGTGGTCAGAAGCGTTTCAGTGTACAGCTTCTCCCAGGAAGGGGCCAAGCTGCTGATGATGGTGGGCTACTCCCGGTTCCTTACCTGTGATCTGAATGAGGACGGGTATGGCGAACTGATGGTGATCCTGCCCCGGGAAGAGGTGACGGCCAACAGTTCAGCGGTGCTCTACAGCATCCATCAGGGGGGCATCGAACGGTCTGTGGAGGCAAAGGTTTCAGAAGACCCGGCCAACATCCGGCGGATCAACGTGGGCGTCCTCCAGGACGGGGCGCCGGCGGTGTTTGTGTCCAGCGCGGTGAATGAGAACACCATCGTTACCGATGTGTTCGCTCTGCGGGAGGGAAGCTTTACCAACATTGCCCTTTCCACCACCGGAGACACCAGCATACAGACCCTGCGCAATTTCTATGTGTATCCCGAGGATATCGACGGTGACGGCATTATGGAGTTGCCCAGCCTGATCACCATGAAGGCAGTATCCCCGGAAAAGAACGAGGACCCCAAATTCCTGATCCGCTGGTATTCCATGGATCTGGAGGGCATAGCAGTGGATAAGATGTTTACCTTCCACAATTACCTGGAAGGCTGGTATCTTCAACTGGACAGCCGATGGGCAGCCAGAATCACCTTGGAAGAAGACGAGCATTATACCTTCTACCTGTGGGACGAGTCCTACCGAAAGGCAACAATGCTGTTTTCTATATACGTTCTGACCGGAAGCGACCGGGAGGAGGAAGCCACTTCCAATGGGCGCTTTGCCCTGTACCGGGCGGAGGGCGTGGTTTACGCCGCCAAATTGGAGAGCAGTGCTGAGGAATACCAGGTTACGGAAAACCAATTGATCAACAGCTTCCGTTTGATACAGAAAGACTGGAAAACGGGAGAGACATAAGGGGTATCATCATGAAAAAAGTATTGATTATGGAAGATGAATTGAACATCCGCAGCTTCGTGGTCATCAACCTGAAGCGGGCCGGCTATGACGTGATCGAAGCGGGGGACGGACAGCAGGCCCTGGACGCCATCGCTGCCAATCCGGATGTGGGGGTCGCGATCCTGGACATTATGGTCCCCGGTGACATGGACGGCTTTGAGGTCTGCCGCCGGATCCGGGCATCCAACAAGCAAATGGGCATTATTATGCTCACCGCCCGGACCCAGGAAATGGACAAGGTTACCGGCCTGATGACCGGCGCCGACGACTATGTGACCAAGCCCTTCTCTCCCGCGGAGCTCACCGCCCGGATCGACGCGCTGTACCGCCGGATCGGCGGCGACAGCTCTGCCAGTTCGGAACTTCTGACCCAGGGACCCTTTGTGATGAATACCCGGAACCACACCCTGGAAAAGAACGGAGAGCGGATCCGCCTGACCCAGGTGGAATATGCCATTTTGAAGCTGTTCATGCAGAATCCCGGTCGGGCCCTGTCCCGGGAGGACATCCTCTCCGCGGTCTGGGGCCGGGACTATGAGGGAGAACTGAAGATTGTTGACGTGAATATCCGCCGTCTGCGGATTAAAATTGAGGACGATACCGCCAACCCCACCTATATCACTACAGTTTGGGGCTTGGGCTATAAGTGGGGCGCATAACGCTAGATGAATATAAAGGCCATTATTAAGGCCAGCGGTTTGCGCAAGCGCTGGCTGCTGAATACGGTTGGCGTTGTTTTCGCGCTGGGCGTGGTGTGCGTTATGGCGGTTACCGCTTCCTATGCGGCTTACTATTACTCCAATATGCAGTCGGATATGGAGTATCGGGCCAAGACCACTACGGAATTTTTTTCCAACTACGTCAACCAGAACTATAATGAATTCTACCAGTCCTGCATTACCTATGCGGAGAATTTTGAGGATAAGAATACCATCGAGCTTCAGTTTATCAACAATCAAGGGCAGCTGGTAGCTTCCTCCTACGGGCCCTGGGCGGGGCCGTCCCCCCAGACGCCGGATATCCAGGACGCGATGAACTACCGGGATATTTTTCCCTATTTGGGCAAGGATCCCCAAACCGGCGAGCGGATCATGGCGGTTTCCAGTCCCATCATCTACTCCAACGGGGAGGTCATCGGCGTGCTTCGCTATGTGACCGCCACCTGGAAGCTGGACAGGCAGATCTTTTTTGTGGCCGCTTGCAGCAGCCTTGTTCTGCTGATAATTTTGGCGATCGTGGTGCTCAGCGGCAGCTACTATCTGCGATCCATTATGAACCCGGTGGCTGAGATCACGGAAAAAGCCAAGCGAATCTCCGGGGGCAGCTACGGCGTTCAGATGCAAACCCCCTATCAGGATGAGATCGGCGAACTGGCGGACACCATCAATGAGATGTCCAGCAAAATCGCCCAAAACGAGAAAATGCAGGCGGAGTTTATCTCCCAGCTGTCCCATGAGCTGAGAACGCCGCTGACGGTGATCAACGGCTGGAGCGAGACCCTGCTGGCGGACGAAAACCTGGACGCGGAGACCCGCCAGGGGATGAAGATCATAGCCAGCGAAGCCAAGCGGCTGACGGAAATGGTCATGGATCTGCTGGACTTTACCCGCATGCAGGACGGCCGCATGACCTTGGCCATTGAGCCTACGGACATCCGGGGGGAATTTGAGGACACGGTATATATGTACGGAAGCCGTCTGGCCCAGGAAGGCATTCAGCTGGAATACCTGGACAACGACCAGGATATTCCTGAGATCCCCTGTGATCCCCAGCGGATGCGTCAGGTGTTCCTGAATATCCTGGACAACGCAGCCAAGCACGGCGGCGCGGGAAAACGGATTCAGGCTTCCATTGCTTATGAAAATAACTGCGCGGTGGTGCGCATCCGGGACTTCGGCCCGGGTATCCCGGAGGACGAGATCCCCCTGGTTAAGAAAAAATTCTATAAAGGGAGCTCCAGTACCCGGGGAACGGGCATCGGATTGGCGGTGTGCGACGAGATCGTGGAAATGCACGGCGGCACCCTGACACTGGAAAACGCTCCGGGCGGCGGCACCCTGGTCACCGTGACCCTGCCGGACGCCCACTAAGGAGACAGTAAGTTTATGGCAAACAACGAAAATCAATGCTGCGAGAAGTTTAAGACCATGATCGGCGGACAGGCCCTGATCGAGGGCATTATGATGCGGGGCCCGGAGAAGGACGCCGTTGTGATCCGGGGCAAGGATGGCCTGACCGTGGAGGTCAGTCCCAGAAAAGTCGCCCCCAAAAATTCCGTCAAAAGCTGGCCCTTTATCCGGGGCATATTCAATTTCTTCGATTCCCAGGTGGTGGGGGTAAAGGCGCTGCTTCGTTCCGCAGATCTGGCGCCGGAGGAGTACCAGGAGGAACCCTCCAAATTTGACCTTTGGCTGGAAAAAAAGCTGGGCAATGAGAAGTTCCAGCAGGCCGTTGTGGGTGTGGCGGTTGCTTTGGGCCTGGGCCTGTCCATTTTCCTGTTTTTCCTGCTGCCTATGGTCATCGGCGGCTTTTTCGACCGGTGGATCCCCAACAACCTGGTGCTGAACCTGGTGGAGGGCGTGATCCGTATGGGCATCTTCCTGGTTTACATGCTGCTGATCTCCCGGATGCAGGAGATGCGGCGGGTGTTTTCCTACCATGGGGCGGAACACAAGACCATCCGCTGCTATGAGGCGGGACTGCCGCTGACGGTGGAAAACGTCCGCAAACAGACCAGGCTCCATCCCCGCTGCGGCACCAGCTTCCTGCTGGTGGTTATGGTGATTTCCATTCTGGTATTTTCCGTGGCGTCCTCCGTTTTGCTGGCGCTGTTTCCGGGATTGGAGGCTATGCGGGGAAGCTTTCTGTATCGACTGCTGATGATCGCCTTTAAGCTGCTGCTTTTGCCGGTGGTGGTGGGGATCACCTATGAGATCAACCGCTGGTGCGGCCGCCATGACAGCTGGTTTACCAGAATGCTGTCCGCGCCCGGCATGTGGATGCAGAATTTTACCACCAACGAACCGGATGACAGCATGATCGAAGTGGGCATTGCGGCAGTGGAGGCGGTGCTTCCCCAGGAGGAGGGCGCTGACCGGTGGTAAAGCAATATGGTGAGCTGTACTTACAGACCCGCCGGGCCCTGCTGCAGTCGGAGGATCCTCAGACCGCGGGACTCATGGCCCGGAATCTTCTGTGCAGCATTACGGGAAAAACCCAGGAGGAAATCCTGACCCACCGGGACATGTACGCCTCCGAGCAGATGTGCAAGGATGTGGAGGCGGCGGTAAAGCGGCTTCAGTCCGGGGAACCCCTGGCCTATGTACTGGGAGAATGGGAATTCTACGGATTGCCCATCCGGGTCACCCGGGATGTGCTGATCCCCCGGGACGATACCTGCGCGGTAACGGGACTTGCCATCCGCCAGGCGTTATTCTTGGATCAGGGACCCCGGATCCTGGATCTTTGCTGCGGTTCCGGCTGCATAGGTCTTGCCATTGCCAGCCGGGTGAAGGACGCCAAGGTGACCCTGGCGGACCTGAGCATGGCCGCTCTGGCGGTGGCCAAGGAAAACGCAGCCCTGAACAAGCTGACCGGGCGGGTGCGGTGCGTCAGCGCCGACGCCCTGAAGCCCGCCTTTCCCTTTCTGGGGAAGTTTGATATGATCGTATCCAACCCGCCCTATGTTACGAAAGCGGAAATGGAAGATCTTGATCTCAGCGTCCGGGAGTTTGAGCCCCATATGGCCCTGTACGGCGGGGAGGACGGCCTGGATTTCTACCGAAGCATCGCCGGGAATTATGCTCCGGCGTTGAAGCCCGGGGGCTACCTGTGCTTCGAGTTCGGCATGGGCCAGGGAGACGCGGTCTGCCGGATCCTGGAGGAAAATGGGTATACCATTCTGGAACGGACCAGAGACTATAACCATATAGAAAGAGCCGTGCTGGCCCAGTACGGCAGGAAGGATGGATAAACATGGCTACGAAAAAAACGGTTTATGAAGCGCCCACGCCCGCTTCGGATAAGAAAAAGGCTTTACAGACGGCGCTTGCTCAGATCGATAAGAGCTTCGGCAAGGGTACGGTGATGCGCCTGGGGGACCGGCCTGAAATGAATGTGGAGGCGATCCCCACCGGTTCCCTGGCCCTGGATGCGGCTCTGGGCATCGGCGGCGTGCCCAAGGGACGGATTATCGAGATCTACGGGCCGGAATCTTCCGGTAAGACCACCCTGGCGCTGCACATTCTGGCGGAAGCCCAGAAGCGGGGCGGGGAAGTGGCCTTCGTGGACGCGGAGCACGCCCTGGATCCGGTATACGCCGCCGCCCTGGGGGTGGATACGGACAATTTGCTGGTCTCTCAGCCGGACACCGGCGAGCAGGCCCTGGAGATCACCGACGCGTTGGTACGCTCCGGCGCGGTGGACGCGGTGGTGGTGGACTCGGTAGCCGCTCTGGTGCCCAAGCAGGAGATCGAGGGAGAGATGGGCGATACCTTCGTGGGCCTGCAGGCACGGCTTATGTCCCAGGCTCTGCGGAAGCTGGCCGGCACCATTTCCAAGACCAACTGCGTGGTTATTTTTATCAATCAGCTGCGTATGAAGATCGGCGTTATGTACGGCAATCCGGAGACCACCACCGGCGGCAACGCGCTGAAATTCTACGCCTCCGTCCGTCTGGATGTCCGCCGTGTGGAGTCCATCAAGGAAGGCGGCAATGTGATCGGCAACAAGACCCGGGTTAAGGTGGTCAAAAATAAGGTGGCCCCTCCCTTCCGGGAAGCGGTGTTTGAGATCATGTACGGCCAGGGCATTTCCAAGTGGGGAGAGCTGGTGGATCTGGCGGTGCAGATGGATATTATCCAGAAAAGCGGCAGCTGGTTCAGCATGGGCGACGAGCGCATCGGTCAGGGCGCCAATTCCGTGAAGGAGTATCTGATTGCCAATCCTGAGATCGCCGAGAAGGTGGAAGCCCAGGTGCGTGAAAACCTGTGGAAGCTGAACGGCGGCGCGCCCAAGGCTCCCGCTAAGGCGGCGGAACGGGCTGTGACCGTCAGCGCCGACGACTTTGACGATGAGACTTGATTCTCTGAAAACCACCCCGGATCGGGCGGGCCGATATTGGGCCACCTTTGAGGACGGGACGAAAATGGGATTGTACCGCCAGACGGTGGAGGATTTCGGCCTTTACCCCGGCAAGGAGCTGGAGGATGAGGAGGTAAACCGTCTGCGGGAGGCGGCCGGAAAAATGTCCGCCAAAATGCGGGCGGTGCGGATCGTGTCTGCCACCAGCGTATCCAGAAACGACCTGGAGCAGCGGCTGGTAAGAAAGGGAGAGGATCCGGATCAAGCCCGGGAAGCGGTGGAATGGATGGAGCAGCTTCACCTGGTAGACGACCGGGCCACGGCGGAACAGGTGGTTCGTTCCTGCATCTATAAAGGCTACGGTGTGCGGCGAGCCAAGCAGGCCCTGTATGAAAAGCGGATCCCCAGGCAGTTTTGGGAGGAAGCTCTGGCAGGCTATCCTGACCAGCAGGATCGGATCCGGGAGTTTCTGCAAAATCGTCTGAAGGACAGCGCCGATGAAAAGCAGGTCAAGCGGGCGGTGGACGCCCTGCTGCGCCGGGGACACAGCTACGGCCAAATACGAAAAGCGCTGAGCGAGATCTCATTGGATTCAGAGGAATTCATGGAGGAATACTGACACTATGGCAAATATCGGATTTATTTCCCTTGGCTGTGCCAAGAACCAGGTGGACTGCGAGCGGATGATGTACCGCGTCCAGGAAGCCGGACATACGGTAAAAAGCGATATCGTGGGCAGCGATGTGGTGGTAATCAACACCTGCGGATTTATTGAATCCGCCCAGTCGGAAGCCATTGACTATATTCTGCAAACCGCCGCCCTGAAAGACCAGGGGCTGGTGGGCAAGATCCTGGTCACCGGCTGCCTTTCCCAGCGGTATCAGCAGGAGATCCTGAAGGAAATGCCGGAGGTGGACGGCATCCTGGGTACCGGCAGCTACACCCAGATCGTCCCCGCCATTGAAAAGCTGATGGAAGATGGGCAGGTAGCGGACTTCGGATCCATTGACGCGCCGGAGCAGGAGACCGGCCGGATCCTCACTACCCCGGAGCATTACGCCTTCCTTAAAATTGCGGAGGGATGCGACAACCGGTGCGCCTACTGCGTCATTCCCTCTCTGCGGGGCAAGTACCGCTCCCGGCAGATGGATGACGTGCTGTATGAAGCCAGAACGCTGGCGGACAGCGGCGTGAAGGAGCTGATCGTGGTTGCCCAGGATACCAGCCGCTACGGCACGGATTTGCCCGGCCACAAGCGGCTCCTTCCGGAGTTGCTGCGGCAGCTTTGCCGGATTGAGAAGCTCCACTGGATCCGGGTGCATTATGTGTATCCCGATGAGATCGACGAGGAATTGATGGACGTGATGGCCGCTGAGCCGAAGATCGTCAAGTATCTGGACATTCCCATTCAGCACTGCAACAGCAAGATTCTGAAGCGGATGAACCGCCGGGGAGACGGCGCGTTTCTGAGAGCGCTCTTTGAGAAGCTTCGGCAGCGGATCCCCGGCCTGGTGATCCGCACCAGCCTTATCACCGGCCTGCCCGGAGAAGGGGAGGAGGAGTTCCAGGAGCTGTGCCAATTCCTGCGGGAGCAGCGGCTGGAGCGGGTAGGGGCCTTTGCCTTCTCCCCGGAGGAGGGAACCCCCGCCGCGGAAATGGAGCATGTTGACAAGGAAGTGGCGGTAAAGCGGGCGGAACACATTGAAATGCTTCAGTCCCAGATCATGGACGATTACAACGCCGCCATGATCGGCCGGGAAGTGGAGGTGCTGGT
The DNA here is from genome assembly GCA_944385535.1 of uncultured Oscillospiraceae bacterium. GTDB lineage: Bacteria > Bacillota > Clostridia > Oscillospirales > Oscillospiraceae > Faecousia. Next base: position 11,915 of record CALWXR010000024.1, on the reverse strand, counting down.
GGATGGCTTTGACCAGGAATACCAGCAGTTTTATGGCAGAACCTATGGGGATTCTCCCGACATTGACGGCCGGGTGTGGATCGCTTCGGAGGAACCTCTCCGGGAGGGGATGTTCGTTACCGTAAGAATTGACGGCTGTACAGACGGGGATCTGTCCGGCTATGTTATGGAGGAAAAAGCATGACCTTAGCAAGTAAAATTACCCTTGTGCGGGTGGCCATGATTCCCGTGTTCATGGTGACCATGTACTTATCCGGCGGCGAGAGCGGCATGTGGATGTACATCTCACTGGCAATTTTTATCATTGCCAGCCTGACGGACTTTGTGGACGGCTACATTGCCCGGCACTATAACCAGACCACTGACTTCGGCAAGTTCCTGGATCCCCTGGCGGATAAGCTGCTGGTGATCGCCGCCATGACCATGTTCTGTGAGTGGGGCGCGTTCCCCGCCTGGGCGCTGATGATCGTGCTTACCCGGGAATTCGCCGTCACCGGACTGCGGCTGGTGGCTGTCCAGAAGGGCAATGTGATTGCCGCCGGTTGGAGCGGTAAGGTAAAGACCGCCAGTACCATGGTGGGCCTTTGCGTTATGATGGCCCTGCCCGGGATCCAGGTGCTCAATACCATCGTCATCGCCGTCATTGTGGTGACCACCTTGTATTCCGGCGCCGAGTATTTCGTTCAGAACTGGAAGTGCCTGCTGCCGGATTGATTTCTTGGAGGAATGATTCATGAAGGGTTTTGCGATGAAAAGCAGACAATGGCTGATTTGCGCGGTGCTGCTGGCCGGCCTGCTGTGCGGCTGTGAAAGCAGCAACGCCCAACCGGAGCAGACGCAGCCTCCCCAGACAACCGCAGAGACGGAAACGGCGGAAACTGTGCAGACGACTACCCAGCCCGTCCAGGAAGAACCGGAGCAGACCAGGCAGACAGTCCCGGAAACCACAGAAGCAATCCGGGAAGAGGACCCGATTCCTCCGGCCTATCAGGAGCAGCTGGAGCTGTACGCAAAAGCCATAGCGGAGCAGTGGACTCCCGAGCAGTGCCAGCAGGCCCAATTGAGCCTTTTGGTGTCGTTCCTGCCTGACCAGCAGAGCATCGGATATTGTTTCCTGGATCTGGACGGAGACGGCGTACAGGAGATGATCGTCACCGACGGCAATGTGATCTACGATTTGTACGCGCTGAACGGGGAGGAACTGCAATGGGTGCTGTCCGGCTTTGAGCGGATCAGCTATCAGCTGACGGAGGACAATGGGATCATCAACCGGGGCTCCGGCAGCGCTGCCTATTCCTATATTACATTTTACCGCTGGAACGGCGGGGAGCTGGAATGGGTGGACGGTCTGGAACTGGACTACGAAGCCAACTACGACAGCCCCTGGTTCCGCCGTCAAGGGGAGCAGAGCGAGCCGGAGGCCATTACCGAGGAGGAGTTCAACCAAATCGAAAGCGCCTATGCAAGCGTTCAGATTCCCTTTGTTCCATTGACAGAGTAAAAAGAGGGGCGCCACCCCTCTTTATTCATGTGTTGGTTTTCATTTGCGCTGGATTTTTTTCCATGCCTATGGTATAATACCCGGGTATTTTTTCTTTTAAGCGAGGTAACAACATGAACGATAAGGAAATCGGCGAGATCCGGCGGCATTTGCGCCGGGATCGCAGCAATATCACCGCCATTTACGGCTGCTATGTGAACGAGAATAAGGAGATCATTACCCAGTTCCGCCAGTCCACCGGGATCATGCTGGAGAACGAGTCGGACAAGTATTTCGCTCTGCTTCGGCGCACTCTGTCCGGCGGCCTGGGGAGAAACTTAATTGATATCACCTTCAAAACCGCTCAGGTGGCTTCCTCTCCGGAGCATAAGCTGCTGATGGATCTGCGGGAGACCCGGCTGAAGGACGAGGAACTGCTGAACGCCTTTTATCAGAAGGTGATTGAATCCGTGGTAATGGAGGGCAATTACCTGATCCTGCTGGGCTGCGACAGCTATGACGTGCCCTTTAAGGCAAAGGATGACTCCTTCCAGAAGGATCAGTCCGAGGAAACCTACACCTACCTGATCTGCACCATCTGCCCGGTGAAGGAGACCAAAGCCAACCTCCACTATGTGCCGGAAGAGAAGCTGTTCCATGACGGGGCCATGCACCAGATGGTTTCCGCTCCCGCCCTGGGCTTTCTCTTCCCGGCCTTTGACAACCGCTCCACCAACATCTATAACGCCCTGTACTACACCCGGGACATTAAGGCCAGTCAGGACGCCATGATCGAAGCCATATTCAATACCCCGGTCCCCCAGCCCGCCGAGGAACAGAAAAAGTCCTTTGAAGCTCTGCTGACCACCTCTCTGGCGGATGAGTGCAGCCTGGATGTGGTCCAGACCGTTCATGACCAGCTTTGCCAGCGCATTGAACTCCACAAGGAAAGCAAGGTGCCGGATCCGCTGATGATCTCCAAGGAGGAGATCAAGGAGATCCTGGCAAGCACGGGCGTTTCCCAGGAGCACATTGCCAAGTTCAGCGTGGACTATGACCAGGCGTTCGGCTTTGAAGCGGAGCTGCATCCCAAGAATATCATCGACAGCAAGCATTTTGAGGTCAAGACGCCGGACGTGGTGATCAAGTTGGATCCCACCAGAAGCGATCTGATTGAGACCAGGATCATCGGCGGCGTCAAGTATATCATGATCTGCGCCGATGAGGATGTGGAGGTCAACGGCGTGAACATCCATATTCCCGACACACAGAAAGAGGGAGCTGCGGTTTGACCGTAACAAGCCTAAAAAATTGCCCTGCACTGTAAAGTGCAGGGCAAAGGTGTTTACGCGCTTATTTGGCTTGCTCTTCCTGGGAGTGCTTTACGATGCCGCATACGATGTCTACGCACTGCTCAATGCCTAACACGCCGGTATCCAGGCAGATGTCGTAGTTCTGCGCCTGGCCCCAGGTGCGGCCGGTGTAGTGCTGATAATTCACCCGGCGACGCTTATCCTTTTCGTTAAGACGGGCTTCGGGAGACTTTTCACTTTCGCCGTACAGGCGGACAATCCGCTCGGCACGGAAGGGAACATCGGCGAATACGTACACATGCAGCGCGTCGGGACGATCCTTCAGGATGTAGTCCGCGTTCCGTCCGACGATCACGCAGGGGCCCTTGTCCGCAATCTGGAGAATCACGCTGCACTGAATATTCCACAGAAAGTCAGCGGTGGACAGGCCGTTCATAACCCCGGGAACACCCTGGGGGGCGAAGGCATAGGAGAACAGGCTGCTGCCGGGAGAGTGCTCGCCGTGCTCTTCCACGAACTTGGGAGCGAAGCCGGATTCCATGGCGATCTGGTCTACCAAATCTTTATCATAGAAGGGGATGCCCAGCTTTTCTGCCACCATGCGGCCCACGGTGCGGCCGCCGGAACCGAACTCACGGCTGATGGTGATGATTTTCTTTTCCATATATAGGCCTCCTTTCGAGAATGCTTGTGCTTCTCATATCAACATTATAGTTAATTTGTACGCAAATGTCAATAACTGCTTCCTGATTTTGTGGGTTTTGCAACAGAAAGGCATGCCGCTGCCTGGAAAGCGCTTTTCCAGGGCAGCGGCGTGCTTCTTTTGTATCATTCACATCATGTGCTCTTCCGCACAGTTGTCCAGGACGTATACGCCCATCTCTTTTCGGTCCGGTGCGGAAAATTTTTTTATGCTGCAGCTGTCAAAAGCCGGACAGATCCGCTTTTCCGGATCCAGACGGAGGTCCTCCGTCTCTACCCGATCCTTTTTCAAAATCATCACCCTCTGGTAGGATGCCCAATTCCCAATGGGATATTACAGAGGGGTCTTGTTTCCGTACAGCCGCTTGACTTCCTTGAGCACCTCTTTATCCGCGGGGCAGAATTCATAGCCGTCTGTCTGGCTGGGATGAATCCAGCGCAGATCATAGTGCTCCAGAGCCAGGGGAATGCCTTCGGGGATGGTGCAGTGGAACAATGTCAATCGGATGAGAAGATCCGGATATTCGTAATTGACCTGGGTAAAGCGGTTTCCCACGTCCACATTGACGCCCAGTTCCTCCCGGCACTCCCGTTTCAGGGCCTGCTCCATGGTTTCACCGTACTCCACTTTTCCGCCTACAAATTCCCAGAGCATACCCCGAACCTTGCAGGCAGGCCGCTGGCAGATGAGAAATTTGTCCTTCTCCCAAAGCAGCGCGGCCACAACATCCACCGTCTTTTTCCGGCTGAGAACCATAGCGGAGATGGAAGGAACGTCCGCGATGCCGGACACGCCGGAAATCACCTCGGTGCCCGCTTCTTCACCGCAGATATGGACGTTCCAACGCCCCTCGGGCAGGGAAACGGACACCGGCTGGGTATCCGCATTGAAAATGGCAAACAATTCCTGGGTGCCCTCGTCAATCCGGAAGGCAACCGTCCGGGGATTCTCACAGGGAATGGGATGGACATTTTTCCAAACCTGTTCCCGGGTGGTATAGCGCAGGCCGGGATGGGCCTTTCGGAAGGCGATCAAGCCCTTGTAATAGCGCAGCGTGCGCTGGTACTCCTCATGATCCAGGGTGTCCCATTTCAGGGAATTTACCTTGTCCGAAGAGCGGTAGCTGTTGTGATCCACTTCTCCCTTCTTACCCGGCTTTGTGCGCAGGATCTCTTCACCGGCCTGGAAGAAGGGAATGCCCTGGGACAACAGGGTGAAGGCCGCCGCCAGATTGTTCATGCGGATCTGCACATCCCGGGGGGCCTCCGGCGCCGCCAGACAGATCCGGTCAAACAGGGTGTTATTATCATGACAGGAAACGTAGTTGACACTTTGGCTGGGCTGGGCGGCCCACAGGGGAACCCCCATGAAGCATGCCTCCAATTCGTCCTTGGAGCAGTAAGCGCCGGTGACAAAACCGGGAGAGGTATTGTAAAAAACCGATCCCCGCATCAGATCCCGGATGGTATCGCTGAAAAAGGCAAAGCCGGGGACCTTTGGGGAATTGGTCTGTACGGTCAGGTCAAACCCGGGCTTGGTCAATTTGGTATTCATGCTCCAGCCTTCTCCGTAGAAGATCACATTGGGATGGGTCGTGCGGACGGTGGTCATGATCTCATTGATGGTGCGCGTATCGATCAGGCCCACCAGATCAAATCGGAAGCCGTCAATGTGGTATTCTTCCGCCCAGAAATTTACGGAGTCCACAATGTACTTGCGAACCATACTCCGCTCGGAAGCGGTATCATTGCCGCAGCAGGAGCCGTTGGAGTAGCTGCCGCTGGAGTCCGTCCGACTGAAATACCCGGGCACGATCTTATTAAAGCAGAAATGATCCCCTTCGTAAACGTGGTTATATACCACATCCATCACAACGCTGATGCCGTTATCGTGGAGCGCTTTTACCGCCTGCTTCAATTCCTTTACCCGCACTGCCCCGTTGTAGGGGTCGGAGGAATAGGAGCCCTCCGGCGCGTTGAAGTTCACCGGATCATAGCCCCAGTTAAATTGAGGGTTGCTCCGCTTCTCGTCTGTATAGCCAAAATCAAAAACCGGAAGCAGATGCACATGGGTAATTCCCAAAGACTTGATATGATCCAGACCGGTGGGGTGGCCGCCCTTGGTTTTGGTGCCTGTTTCCGTAAGGCCCAGGTATTTGCCCTTATGCTGAATGTTGCCGCTGCGATGCATGGAAAGATCCCGGATGTGAAGCTCGTAAAGCACCAGATCTGTAACGTTCCGTCCGGCGTTGGGATCATGGTCCCGCTCCCATCCGGCAGGATTGGTTGCGGCCATATTAATGACCATGGCCCGCTCTCCGTTGACGCCCACGGCTTTGGCATAGGGGTCGCAGGCTTCGTTCAGCTGGCCGTCCACGATCACCGAATAGGTGTAGTATACGCCGTTCAGGTCGCCTTCATACTGGGTCACCCAGGTGCCGTTCACGTCTGGCTCCATGGATATATGGGCAAACAAATCCTCCGCGCCGGCGTCGCCGCTGCAGTACAGATTCACGGTTACTTCCTGAGCGGTGGGCGCCCAGAGCCGGAAAACCGTCTTTTTTTCCGTCCAGGTGGCGCCCAGATCATGACCGGCGTAGGTGTATTTTTCTTCAAACGCTTCGGTAGAGTAGAGATCGAACATAGGCGATAGGTACTCCTTACTATTGATAAACTGGCAGGCAACCGCTGCCTCAACTCATTCCGATCCATTATAGCATAGGGAAAATCCAAAGTAAAGAAAAATTGGAAACGTTATATCAGTATTTTGAATAAGGATTTTACAAAACCAGGACGGCGGATTTTACAAAAAAAGGATAAAGTATAGAAGTGACTTGATTTGAATTGAGAATAACGGTATACTGAAGTATACGAAAGGGAGGGATTGCTCATGACCTTTGAACAGGTAAAACAGGACGGCGCGGTGAAAGTCTACATCGCCCAGGCAGACGCTTCCATGGAAGCCCTGGGATTTACGGAGCACAGCTTCGCCCATGTCAACCGGGTGGCGCACATTGCCGGGCAGATTTTACAGACCCTTGGATATCCGGAACGGACGGTGGAACTGGCGAAAATCGCGGGATACCTTCACGATATCGGCAACCTGGTGAACCGGGTGGATCACAGTCAGAGCGGCGCGGTTATGGCCTTTCGCATTCTGGATCGGATGAATTTCCCACCGGAGGAGATCGCCACCATCGTCACCGCCATCGGCAACCATGACGAGGGCACCGGAGTCCCCGTGAGCGCGGTGGCGGCCGCTCTGATCCTGGCGGACAAGTCCGACGTCCGCCGCAACCGGGTGCGGAAGTCCTCGGATATCTCCCAGGATATCCATGATCGGGTGAATTACTCGGTAACGGACTGTCATTTGGAATTTGATGAAAACCGCACCTGCGTGATATTGAGCCTGATGGTGGATACCGCCGTCAGTTCGGTGATGGAGTATTTGGAGATATTTATGAAGCGGATGCTTCTGTGCCGTCAGGCGGCGGAAAAGCTGGGTCTGACCTTTCACCTGGTCATCAACGGCCAGCAGCTTGTATAAAAATGCCCCTGCCGGTTTGCTGTATTTTTCGGCTCCGGCGGGGGATTTGATATTTCCGCGTGGGCCAAGCAGGGAAAGGGGTTTTAAAAAAGGTTTTCTTTCAGGCGGGAAATGTGATACAATGGGAAAAATGTTTTTTCGGAGGTTTCTATGGTACACGCCGCCCCATGCGCCGATTATAGGCCGGAATCCTGCAAAATCGCGCTGAAAGCCCTGGTGGGCGACCTGGATTGGGTACAGCCGGGCATGACCATTGGCATTAAGGCAAACCTGATTCATGCCGCCTCTCCGGATGCCGCCGCCACAACCCATCCGGCTTTGCTGGGAGCCCTGACGGATATGCTTCATCAGCGGGGGGCTCGGGTGATCATCGGAGACAGCCCCGGTGGACTGTATACCGCTTCTCATCTGCAAAAGGTCTACCGCCAGTGCGGTCTGGAACATACAGGGGCGGAACTGAACCAGGACGTTTCCATTGCCCAGGGAATCTACCCGGAGGGAAAAGTACTGAAAAGCTTCCCATATACCGCTTGGCTGGATCGGTGCGACGCCATTATCAATTTCTGCAAGCTGAAAACCCACGGCATGATGGCCATGACCGGGGCGGTGAAGAACTTCTTCGGCACCATTCCCGGCACCATGAAGCCGGAGTTTCACTACCGCTACCCGGAGCCTATGGACTTTGCGGACATGCTGGTAGATTTGCAGCTGTACTGGAAGCCCCGGCTCCACCTGGTGGACGCGGTGGTGATTATGGAAGGGAACGGCCCTACCGCGGGCACACCCCATCCCATGGGACTGGTGCTGGCTTCCCAAAACCCCTTTGACTTAGACCAGGCTTGCGCCCGGCTTATGGGACTGGAGCCGGAGCGGATCCCCACGCAACGGGCAGCGCTGGCCCGGGGGCTGGTTCAGCAAATGGATTTTCCCCAGGAATTGCTGCCCTACTGTCAGAAGAATCTGAAGCTGCCGCCTACGAAGAGCACGCTGTTTCGCAGCATTCTGCCCGGAAAGGCCGGAGAACTGGCGGGGAAGGCAATCGGACAGATGATCTCTCCCAGACCAACACTGACGCCGGACCGGTGTATTGGCTGCGGAAAGTGCTGCTCGCTGTGTCCGGCCCACGCCATTGAGATGGAGAATCAACTGCCCCGCATCCACCGGAGCCGGTGTATCCGCTGCTTCTGCTGCCAGGAGTTCTGCCCCAAAGGCGCTCTGGAAGCCAAGCGTCCCGCCATTGCCAGAATACTGACCCATTAAGCAGGCGCCAAACGCGCCTGCTTTCAGGCTGTTGAAAAACCCCTTCGGGGCTTTTCAACAAAGGAATTGCAGTCTGCTGCGCGCACTCCTTGTGCGCCTACGGCGCACAACTCCCACACTGCGCAGCCTGAGATGTATTTTCTGCCAGGTACACGCCCCGGCAGAAAATGATATTAACTTTTATGCTTATCGGTTTGGTTCAGCAAAGGTTCTGCCAGTGCCGGTGAGAGAGGAATGTTCGTTGGTTCCTCCGGGCTTCCCTGAAAAATTACAGGCTTAAGTCTGGGCAGTGATTGGGATGCTGTGTACCGATTCGGACACTGCACCCATTCAGCGGTAAAAGGGCATACCGGCACTTCCCAAGTGCGCGCCGGGAGGGGTCCGGGGAGGGCGGCTCTGGCGCGGGAGCTGGCCAGCGTTCAGCGCCTCCCCGGTCGGCTTCTTTGCTTCCTTTCTTGCCGAGACAAGAAAGGAAGGCCCCCGGCAGGGTAGGGGAGCACCCGGACGAGGGATGCGCCAAACCTTTCCCGCATTTGCATCATACTTTTTGTTAGAAAACCTGGTTTCTTGCGGAAGCTGAGTTAACCAGATAAGCATTTTAACTTTTTTGCCGCTGCGGCGGCAAATTCTGCGAAGCTTTTTCGACACTCTGTAAGCAGGCGCCAAACGCGCCTGCTTTATTCATTTTGTTTGCCGCCGGGAGAAAACGATGGGTTCAGGGGATTTTCCCTGAAAAAAATTATTTTTCCGTGGCTTTAGATGCAAACATGATGCAATTGACTGCTAAGATGAAGCAAAATATAAAATCAATTTCTATACCTATACGGATGGGACAATACGGTAACCGCCTGCGTGATTTGGGAGAATCCGTATAACCAGTTGTCCGCTGATATTCAGGCTTTAAGGAAGTAATATATCTGCTCAAAATGAGTAAATCAGAAAACGGAGTGTGATAACCATGAAAAAAACAAATGGATGGCGGCATGCTTGCTTTCGACGTTTGCCCTGGCGCTGGTGATCGGGATGCTGACGACCACAGCCAGCGCTGCTTCCTCCAGCGAGATCCGGAAACAGATCAACGTGTTGAAGGAAGAAAAGGAGGCGCTTCAGGAAAAAATCTCCCAGGTCAGAGATCAGTATGAGGAAAATGAGAATGAGATCGCGGACATCATCGCCCAAAAGAGCGTTCTCGACCAGGAGATCCAGCTTCTCAGCGAGCAGATCACAAATATCAATGAACAGATTTCCGCCTACAACACCCTGATCGCGGATAAGCAGGATGAACTGGATGACGCCGAGACACGATTTGAACAACTGAGTGAGGAAAATATGCTTCGGGTGCGCACCATGGAGGAGGAAGGCAGGGTCTCCTACTGGGAAGTGGTGTTTAAAGCCAATAGCTTTTCCGACCTGCTGGACCGGCTGACCATGGCAGAGGAGATCACCGCCGCTGACAACCGCCGTCTAACGGAACTGGGAAAGGCGGCGGATGCCGTGGAGTCGGCCCAGGAGGCATTGACAGTGGAAAAGCAGGAGCTGGAGACAACAAAACAGGAGCTGGATCAAACGCAGCTGCAAATGGACGAAAAGCGGTCGGAGGCAGACGCGCTGTTTCAGCAGCTGCTGACAAAGGCGGATGAACTGGAGGCCATGGAAGAGGAATTCCTTGCCCAGGAGGAGGCGTTTTTAAATGAGATCGCGAAAAAGGAAGCGGAATACAACGCGGCCAGACGGGCGGAGTGGGAGGCCTGGATAGCTACCTCTGTTCCCCCTGCCACCACACAGGGCGGTAATTCCGGGAACAATTCCAACGGCACAACCTCCGGCGATAACCAGGGCAGCAGCGGCAGCTCCAGTTGGCTGATCCCTGTCAGCTATACATCCATTACAAGCCCCTTTGGCTATCGGAAAGCCCCCACAGCGGGCGCGTCTACATACCATCGAGGCATCGACCTGGATACCGGCACCGGAGATCCGGTGGTGGCAAGCCGGGCGGGGACTGTTACCGCGGGCTACAGCAATTCCGCGGGGAATTATGTGAGCATCAATCATCAGGACGGTTTTTCCTCCATCTATATGCACCTGACCAGCTACTGCGTATCATCGGGTCAAATTGTCAGCGCGGGCCAGCTGATCGGCTATACTGGCTCCACAGGAATCTCCAAAGGGGATCATCTGCATTTTGGAATATCCAAAAATGGGGTATTTGTCAATCCATGTAATTATGTAAACTTCTATTGACCGATGATTCCGGCTAGACCGGACTTAGAGAAGCTCTGACTAAATCAGCAAGATCTGCCGCTCAGCCGCAGATGATTTAGTCAGAGCTTCATCAGAAAGGAGACAGAAAAATGAAAAGGATAGGGGCCTCTTTGTGTATATGGATTCTTCTGCTCAGCGCTTGCCATTGGACAGGAGAAGATCCCATATTCACGGAGGAAAGCGCCGGGATCGTATTTACCAGAGTCGAGACAACGGAGCAAACAGAGCTGTCTGAGACGTTGCCCATGGATCCTGCGGCGTTGGAGGGCGATAGGCTGCCTTCCCGGGAAGGGCAGGAGCAGACGGGAGAGCGTACCGATTCTGTAGATATCCGTGCCGAACCGGATTCTCCTGCGCGTGCCGCCTTTCGGGAGGCGCTGGCATGGATCTATGAGCAGCAGCGCTGGCCGGAGCCGGAGGTGGAGGAAATCCATCTTTGGGAAGACGGCGGCGGCATAGAAGAGGAACGCTTTGCCATTTTTGATGTGGACGGGGACGGAGAGGAGGAGCTGATCGTCGCCATTGCCAACACCTATGTAGCGGGAATGCGGGAGGTGATTTACGGCTATGACCATCAGACCGGCAAGCTGCGGATCGAGGCCAATAACCATATCGCCGTGACCCATTACCCGGGGATGCTTAAGGCCGACCTTTCCCATAACCATGGAAAAGCCGGATATGTGCTGTGGCCGTATTATGTTCTTGAGTATGACGCGCAGGAGGATGTGTACCGGGAAGCGTATTTTGTGGACGCCTGGTGCAAGGAATTTGGGGATTACGATTCCTATTACCAGGTTTCCTACCCTGAGGATGTGGACACGGAGCAGGAAGGATACGTCTATCTGATTACGGAAAACGGCCAGACCGTTTTTTTAAACCGGCGGGACTTTGCACTTTGGGAAGAGGAATTATTCGCGGATCTGGAGCCGCTGGACATTCCCTGGCAGAACATCACCCCGGAGAATTTTGGCTGAGTGCATCGTGCGTCCAGGGTTTTTTTCCTGAACGTCTGCCTGGGAGATATCCCGTAATGGGGAAAAAGCCCCTGTCGATCGTTCGTCGGTTGCAAAACAGGAAGGCAGATGGTAAAATCTCCATGAGGTGATGTCTTGTGTATACGCTGGACAAGGAGAAATTCGGCGCCTTTGTGTGCCAACTTCGAAAAGAAAAAGGATTGACCCAAAGAGAACTGGGAGAGAAGCTGCTCTTATCCGCCAAGGCGGTCAGCAAATGGGAAACGGGGGTATCACTTAGATAAAGATACCACATCAATCCCACGCTGACTTTTGCTCAACCGATACAGCCGGAGGGCTGGATAACAAGAAAAGGCGGTATGCGCCCCGTGGAGGGG
>CALWXR010000023.1 GCA_944385535.1 uncultured Oscillospiraceae bacterium | reverse complement strand
TGCGGTGCCCGAATCGGTACGCAGCATCCCAATCACTGCCCAGCCTTAAGCCCGCCATTTTTCAGGGAAGCTCGGAGAAACCAACGAACATTCCTCTTTCACCTGCACTGGCAGAGTCTTTGCTGAACCAAGCCGATAAGCATATTCCAGGAAATTTGGGAAAATGATTTACATAACACTGTTTGTAACAGATTGTAACTGTTTACATAATTTGAGTTATCCACATTTTCCACAGCTTTTTCCACAGGCCGGAATGGGATAAGTGTTGATAAATCTGGGGGAAAGTCAGTCAAAAGGAAAAATCTCCACAGCTATGTGCATAACTGTGGAGATTTCGACAATTTACATAACACCAATTTCCCCGGATCAAAGGAAGCGCAGCTGGGCGGAGAAGATCCGTTCCGGCCGCTCCTGACCCTGGCGGTAGGCGTCTGACTGCAGGCAGTTGTCCGCTACAAAGTCCCAGTGGAATTCCAGCTCCTGGCCCTCTCTGGCCTCGCTGAGATAGCACACGGTCATTTCCTGAAGGTTTCTTCCCTCATGGAAGGCGCTGGGCAGAAGATCGTCAATCCAGTCCAAATACCGGGTGTTGTTCATATGGCCGTTTCGATCCAGATCCGTGAAGCATACCGTTCTTTTCCGCCGGTTGTTCATGACCTTGGCCATGAGCCCGGTGGGACTGGCCAGCTCTGTACCCCGGAGGGTGCCGGACAGAACGATGCCGCTTTTGGAGGGCAGGATCATGCTCCGGGTGTCCAGATTCATAAGTACCCACAGGCTGATGGAGCGGAACACCTCTTTGCCCTTCTCGTCGTAGGCTACCATGGAGCGGGGATAGGCCACCCGGGTGGGGGGCATGGGCCAGGTCTCCACATGGATGGTCTCCCCCCGCTGGGGGATCCGGGTGATCTGTACCTTATGCCGGGTCACCGCCCAGAACATCCGCTGACGGGCCAGGGAGTCATAGTCCACCCGAAGAAGCTCGGAATGGAAGCCTGCCACCTCCTGGGCAATATATAGAATGGAGGAGGGCTTCAGACGGCCGTAGCGGTCCACCAGGGCGTCGGTGATCTCAAAATCCTGTTGATAAATGGGTTCCATAAACATGACCTCGATTACTGAATGAATTTAAGGACAAGGCTGCCGCCCTGTCCGGGTTTTGAAAGAAAAGGGGAAAAAGCGATGGGCGGGGGCATAGCCCCCGCATTCGAATAGATAGTTTCAGCGTAGAAATTTACACACAAGCACCGCGCCTATGCCTCCCTTGTGTAAAGGGAGGTGTCGCGGCGTCAGCCGTGACGGAGAGATTGTTGCGGAAGAATATTAGGAATTCGCCTACAATTCCGGAGAAAACGCAGCATCCTTCCGCAACAATCCCCCAGTCATGCTGTTCGCATGACAGCCCCCTTTACACAAGGGGGCCTTGGGTGCTGCCGCGCCAGCGGGTTTATCGACAATCTGGGGCGGGGGCATAGCCCCCGCGTATATCAGCCCTTGTCCTCTTCCAGGGTCAGATCCACCCGGTACTGATTGCCGCCCCGGTAGATGATTACATCCACGGTGTCGCCGACGGCGTAACCGTATACCACAGCGTTCAGATCGTCCATGGTGGTGACTCCGGTACCGGCGATGCTCATGAGGATATCCCCTTCCTCCAGGCCCTTCCTGTCCGCGTCGCATCCGGACGCGATGTCGGTGATATACAGGCCCGCGGGAAGCCGGTAATAGTGCTGGTAGAAGGTGGATAGGGCCTCTCCTTCAATGCCCAGGGTGGGCCGTCCGGACACATAGCCCTGGTTGATCAGCTGCTCCACCACATTCTTTACCGTGGAGCTGGGGATGGCAAAGCCCAGACCCTCCACACCGGCGGCGTTGGTGAAGGCGCTGATTTTCATGGTGTTGATGCCGATGACCTGACCGTAGCAGTTGATCAGAGGGCCGCCGGAATTGCCGGAGTTCAGGGCGGCGTTGGTTTGGATCAGGGTCATGGTTCGCCCGTCCACCGTTACGTCCCGGTTGATGGCGGAGACAATGCCGTTGGTGTAGGTGCCCCGGAATTCCACCCCCAGGGGGTCGCCGATGGCGGTGACGCTGTCGCCCACCTGTAAGCTGTCGGAATTGCCGAACTGGGCAGGAAGCAGATTATCCGCTTCAATATACAGCACCGCCAGATCGGAAACCGCGTCGGTGCCCACCAGCATGGCGGAAAAATCCCGCTCGTCGGTCAGCCGGACGGTGATGGCATCCGCGTCCTCCACCACATGACAGTTGGTGACGATGTAGCCGTCCTGAGATAGGATCACGCCGGTGCCGCTGGAGCTGCCGGTTTCCTGTTCGCACATAATGGAGACCACCGAGTTGATGTTGTTCTTGTAAATCTGCTGCAATGACAGCTCGCCGGTGCCGCTTTCACTGTCCGTGACCACGGGAGCCTGCTGCAGAACGATGGAATGGCTGCCCTGGGGTACGGTGGCCTGGGTGGTTTCTTCCATCCTGGTGGAGATCTCCACAGGGGTTGTTTCGCAGGAGGAGAAGGACAGGGAAAGGTCGGATTCCTCCTGAGTATTCAGTTCCCGGAACAGCCGAACGTTGAGAATGCTCAGCGCCGTAATGATGCCGCACAGGAAGATAATGAAAATCAGCAGCAGGGCTATAAGCCCTCCCCGATTTTTCGGAGGTTCCGTCCGTCCGGTGCCGTAGACGCTGTCATCCCAGGGATGTTCTTGATAATGATGTTTGCGTTGATCCATAGGAATACCTCAAAGAAAGGATCCGAAGCGTGTCCTTCGGAAAAAGAGAAACGGGTTAATTGACAAGGGGCATCGTAAAGGTGAATTCCGTCCTGCCGTCCTTGGAGCTGACGGAAATGTTCTCCCCGTGGCTGCATACAATGGTTTTGACAATGTACAGCCCCAGGCCCCAGCCGTCCCGATTCTGGGAGCGGGATTTGTCGATCTTGTGGAACCGGTCGAATACCAGGGGCAGCTCATCGGCCGGAATGGTATCGCCGTCATTGGAAATGGAGACGTAGGCCTTGCTGCCCCCTTCCCGGATCTTTAAGCCCAGGGAGCCTCTTTCCGGGCAGAACTTTACCGCGTTGTCCAGCAGATTGTAGATCACCTGGGTGATGTAGTCCTGATTGGCCATGGTGTATACCGGATGCTCCGGCATATCCACATCCACGTTGATGTGCTTGTCGTTGATCTTCTTTTCAAAGGTCACCAGCACCTGACCGGCGCATTCCACCAAATCGAAGTGGATTTTTTTCTCCTCCGGGATTCCGCCTTCGTTTTGCAGCTGGCTGATATCCAGCATGCTGCGAACCAGGCGGCTTAAGCGCTTTGTCTCATCGGAGACGATGCGCAGATAATGCTCCCGACGCTCTTCCGGGATGGTGCCGTCCAGAATGCCGTCCACATAGCCGGAGATGGTGGTCATGGGGGTTTTCAGTTCATGGGATACGTTGGCTACAAATTCCTGACGGCGGTATTCGCTTTTTTGCAGGGAGCGGGCCATGTTGTTGAAGGCCACCGCCAGCTCCTCCATTTCCTCGGAGTAGTCGTCCTCCAGCTTGACCCGGGCTTCCAGGTTGCCGTGGCCGAAGGCGGTGGCGGTTTTCGCCATGTCCCGCAGGGGGCGGCTCTCCCGCCGGGCAAAGGCGGAGGCGGCCAGCACGGAGATCAGCACCACAAACAAGGCCGCGGTGAGGAAAATGTTGGAGATCCGGTTCAGGATCAGGTTGGTGGAGTCGGTGGGGATGGACACAATGACAATGCCGCTTAACAGCTCCTCACCGTAAATGGGAACAGAGACAACATAGCGCCTGTCGGTGTACAGACCCCGGACGACCCCTTCGGTGGTATCTCCCCCATTGGTAATGATCTTTTCCAGATACTCCTGGTTTAATTGCAGGCCCTGATGCTCACAGCCGGACAGGGCGTCGGAGCAGAGCACCACTCTGCCATCGGCGTTGCAGATCACCGTGTCGGAATCGGAAATCCGGGATATGATATCCAGGTTCAGCAGGAATTCCCCGTTGATCAGGTCGCCGTCATGGGAGTAGGCGGAGGCCAGATTGGCGATGATGGTGGCATCCTGCTGCAGGTCTGAAACGGTGTTCTTTATCAGATAGTCTTTGATCTGCATCTGAAAAGAGGCACCCAGAATGGTCAGAGCCAGCAGCAAAAGGGCGGCAGTGGTAAAAAAGCTGCGGCCAAAGGATGTTTTCATGCTTACAGCACCTCAAACTTATATCCCACGCCCCATACGGTTTTCAAACTCCAGTTTTCGCTGACGCCCTCCAGCTTTTCCCGCAGACGCTTTACATGAACGTCCACGGTGCGGGAATCGCCGAAGTAGTCAAAGCCCCACACCTCGTCCAGCAGCTGGTTGCGGGTGTAGACCCGGTTGGGAGAGGAGGCCAGGTAGTAAAGCAGCTCCATCTCTTTCGGCGGCGTGTCCACCTTCTTGCCGTCCACCGTCAGTTCGAAGGCGTCCATGTCGATGATCAGCTTGTCGAACACCAGACGGCGGGCTTTTTTCTCTGCGGAGACGCCGGAAGAGCGTCGAAGCACCGCTTCAATCCGGGCCAGCACCTCCTTCATTTCGAAGGGCTTGGTGATATAGTCGTCGGCGCCGGATTTCAGGCCCGTCACCTTATCGTCGGTCTCCCCCTTGGCGGTGAGCATGATGATGGGCGTCTGAGCTTCGGAGCGGATGGCCTTGCAAACCGCCCAGCCGTCCATCACCGGCATCATCACGTCCAGCAGCACCAGATCCGGCTTAATGGCCCGGTATTTCGCCAGACCCTGGCCGCCGTCGTTGGCAACGGTGACCGCGTAGCCCTCTTTTTCCAGATACATTTGCAGCAGCTCGGCAATATTTCGATCGTCCTCCACGATCAATACGGAAATAGCCATAACGTAAATCCCCCCATATTTGAATTATTGTCCTTTTTCATTATTATACCGAAAAATTGTGGATTGGCATGAACAATTTGTTAAGAGTTAAACCGCAATTTGTGAACGCAGAAGTTATGCTTGCAAAATGCTCCCATTGGGGTTATTATGGTAGTATGGGCAGGGGTTTTTCCTGCCGGAAGCCTGTGTTTTGGAAAGGAAACAATCTATGATCGAAATATTGAAGGCCATTCTCTTCGGCATTGTGGAGGGTGTGACGGAATGGCTTCCCATCTCCTCCACCGGCCATTTGATCCTGCTCAATGAATTCGTGAACCTGAACGTGTCCCAGGAATTTCAGAGCATGTTCGATGTGGTGATTCAGCTGGGGGCCATTGTGGCGGTGATCGTTCTGTTCTTCCATAAGCTGAACCCCTTCGGAAAAGCCGCCGATGAACAAAAGCAGACCTGGCAGCTTTGGTTTAAGGTCTGCGCCGCCATCATCCCTTCGGGCCTGGTGGGCGTGCTGTTTGACGACTGGATGGATGAGCACCTTCACAACGGCGTGGTGGTTGCCATTGCCCTGATCGTCTATGGCGTGGCCTTCATTCTGGTGGAGAAGCACAATCAGGGGAAGCAGCCCCGGATCACGGACGTGCACCAGATTGACTATAAGACCGCCTTGTACATCGGTCTGTTTCAGTGCCTGAGCCTGATCCCCGGCACCTCCCGCAGCGGCTCCACCATTTTAGGCGCCATTCTCATCGGCGTGGGCCGAAGCGCCGGAGCGGAGTTCTCCTTCTTTATGGCCATTCCCACCATGCTGGGGGCTTCCCTGATTAAGGGAGCGAAATTCCTGGCAAGCGGCGTCAGCGCCACGGGAACCGAGGTGGCGGTGCTGATTGTGGGCTGCCTGGTGTCCTTCCTGGTGAGCATGGTGGTGATCCGGGGCCTGATGGAATATGTGCGCAAGCACTCCTTCTCCGCCTTCGGCGTGTACCGGATTGTCCTGGGCGGTGTGGTGCTTCTTTACTTCGCGATTGCCGGTTAAACGGCTGAAATAAACATAAGGAGGAAAATCATTATGGAATACACCATTGAAAACGATTACCTGTCCCTGACGGTCACCACTTGGGGAGCCCAGGTGAAAAGCGTAATCCGCAAATGTGACGGCGTGGAGCATATGTGGCAGGCGGACGAGGCGGTCTGGGGCTATCACGCGCCTATTCTGTTCCCCCACACCGGTAAGGTGGTGAATGGACAGATCAAAGCCAAGGGAGGGATCTTTGCCTCCGGCCAGCACGGCTTCGCCCGGAAGATAGAGCACACCTTCCTGGGCAAGACCCGGGACACCATTGTGATGGAGCTGTGCAGCAGCCAGGAGACGCTGGCCGTATTCCCCTATGAATTCCGCCTGGTTTCCACCTTCACCCTGGAAGGGGACACCCTGCATCATACTTTGGAGGTGGAGAACCTGGACGAGGAAGCCATGCCCTTCGGCATCGGCTACCACCCGGCCTTTACCGTTCCCTTTGACGAAAACCATACCTATGAGGATTATGAGCTGCGGTTTTCCCAGATGGAGTCCCCCATCTGCCTGAGCACCCAGCCCAACGGACTGCTCAACGGAAAATTTTACACCCTGGGCTCCAACATCATCGCCCTGCCTCTGGATGAAAAGCTGTTTGAAAAGGACAGCCACTGCATGGTGAACCTGAACTCGGAAACCCTTGGCCTTTACGAAAAGGACACGGGCCGGGGCGTTGTATGCAATATCCGGGATTTCCCCTACACCCTGATCTGGAGCAAGCCCGGCGTTCCCAAATTTGTGTGCATTGAGCCCTGGCACAGCCTTCCCAGCATGGAAAAAGGCAGCCGGAAGTGGGAGGAAAAGCCCGCCGCCGCCATTCTGGCCCCGGAAGAATCCTGGAGCTGCACCTTAAGCACCTCCTTTGTCCGTTGAGCAGAGTACGGAAACAGAATGCCATCCTGAGAAAACGAAAATGCCGCAGTCAAGCCGACTGCGGCATTTTTAGCGGAGATTTAGCCAAAGACGCTGAGCAGGAAGCCCGCGGCGATGGCGGAGCCGATGACGCCGGCCACATTGGGGCCCAGGGCGTGCATCAGCAGGAAATTGGAGGGGTTGGCCTTCTGGCCTTCCTTATTGGACACCCGGGCGGCCATGGGCACCGCGGACACACCGGCGGAGCCGATGAGGGGGTTGACCTTGCCGCCGGTGAGCAGGCACATGACCTGGCCCCCCAGCAGACCGCCCACAGTGGACAGAATGAAGGCGCACACACCCAGCAGCACAATCTTCAGGGTGCTGCCGGTCAGGAAGGTGGAGCCCACCATGGTAGCGCCCACGGAGGTGGACAGCATAATGGTGACGATGTTCATCAGGGCGTTCTGGGCGGTATCGCTGAGCCGCTCAGTCACGCCGCACTCCCGGAATAGATTGCCCAGCATCAAAGAGCCGATCAGGGGGGTGGTATCCGGCAGGAGCAGGGCGCAGAAAATGGTCACCACAATGGGGAACACGATCCGCTCGGCCTTGGAGACGGCGCGGGTCTGAACCATTTTGATCTTCCGCTGCTCAGGGGTGGTCAGCAGATTCATAAAGGGGGGCTGGATCATGGGGATCAGGGCCATGTAGGAATAAGCCGCTACCGCGATGGCGCCCAGGAGATGGGGAGCCAGCCGGCTGGTCAGGAAAATGGCGGTGGGGCCGTCCGCGCCGCCGATAATGCCGATGGAGGCGGCCTCCGGGCCGGTAAAGCCCAGGCACACGGCGCCGAAGAAGGCGGCGAACACACCCAGCTGGGCGGCGGCGCCCAGAAGCAGGGACTTGGGATTGGACAGCAGGGGGCCGAAGTCAGACATGGCCCCTACGCCCATAAAGATAATACAGGGATAGATGGAGGTTTTCACGCCGATGTAGAAAAAGTCCAGCAGACCGCCCTCCCGCAAAATGGCGCCGTAGCTGTGGTAGGCGGAGCTGGTTTCATCCATAAACGCCTCCCAAAGCTCCGGGTGGTACAGACCGCCCAGAGGCAGGTTGGACAGCAGGCATCCGAAGGCAATGCCCACCAGCAGCAATGGCTCAAACTGCTTGACGATGCCAAAATACAGCAGCACGCAGGAAATGGCGATCATCACGATGTTCTGCCAGCCCACCTCCGACAGATTGGCGAAAATGTAGGCAAAACCGGAGCTGTTCCAAAGCTCCAACAGGATCTGGCCAATATCAATACCCATGTTACTTGACCTCCTTGATGGAAATGAACCGCAGCTCGTTCAGGGGCTTGCCTGTCTTGTGGGCCACGATGGCCATGAGCATGGCGGCGGTTTTTGGGGGAACGTCGTGAAGCTTGAGCTGGCCGGCGCTGCCGGGAGCGGGCTGACCGGCGGCGGGAGCGGGAACAGGCGCGGGCGCAGAGGCCGGGACGCTGACCGGAGCGGAAGGCGCGGGGGGCTGTTCCGTCTTGCCGGGATTTTCGCTTTTCCGGGTGGTGAATGCCTTGCTCATAATCATGACCACCAGCATCAGCAGGATCAGGCCAAAGAATACAACGGCATAACCCAGCAGCGCGATAATACCGGCATCCAGCAGACTAAGCTCCGTGGATATGGTGTTGGAAAGTAACATGGTATTCCTCCTTTTCGGGATATAATGATATAATTCCCTGCTCGTTATCCGGGAATTTATCCGGAAAACAGAAAATTTCGGAAGTAAATCTTCGAAATTTACCGAATATTTACCAGTTACACTTTACCATATTTTTGCCGAAATGTAAACCAAATCTTAACCGTTGGAAATTTTTGGGAGTAATTCACAAAGAACCGCCGGGAAGAATTTGGTTCTTTGTGGAATATTGATTTGCTGTGCTTATGGACTTGGCTCAGCAACGAACCTGTCGCCCCCCGGTGGAAGGAACCCGTTGGCTGAGACGCAGGAACCATTTTAGCGCCTACCGGCGGTAAGTGCGTGGATATATCGACTCCGCTTCGCTTGGCTCAAGATGACATGCTTTTTTCTGCTCAATATCCCCACAAAAAATTGACGGTACAGAAAATCTGTACCGTCAACTAAAATTGGTATTATTTTAGGCAAGGACAATCAAAGGCGCGTCGGTGTCCACGTTGGAACCTTTGCTCACCAGGACCTGAGCCACGGTGCCGGTCTTGGGGGCCATGATCTCGTTTTCCATCTTCATGGCTTCCAGGATCACCAGCACTTCTCCTTCCTTGATGGCCTGACCGGCGGTGACGTTCACCTTCAGAATGGTGCCGGGCATGGGAGCCTTCACCACTTCACCGGCCACGGGAGCCGCTGCGGGAGCGGGAGCGGCCACAGGAGCGGGGGCAGGAGCGGGGGCGGCTGCGGGAGCGGGAGCGGGGGCAGCCACGGGAGCGGGAGCGGCAGCCACAGCGGTGCCGCCGATCACGGCCAGAGCCGCGCCGGTGTCCACATTGGAACCCTTGCTCACAGGCACGGCGGTGATGGTGCCGGCGCAGGGAGCGTAGATCTCATTTTCCATCTTCATGGCTTCCAGCACGCAGATCAGGTCGCCCTCCTTCACGCTCTGGCCCACGGACACGGCCACCTTCAAAATGGTGCCGGGCATGGGAGCGGCAACGGTCTGACCGCCGGTGACGTTCACGGCGGGGGCAGCCACGGGAGCCGCCGCAGCGGGAGCGGCAGGAGCGGCAGCAGGGGCAGCGGCGGCGGGAGCAGGAGCGGCCGCGGGGGCGTAAGCCTCATACTCGTCCAGGATCATAGCCTTACCTGCTTCGACCTCCACCTCATAGGTGCGGCCGTTCAGGGTCACTTTATATTTCATGATTACTTGACCTCCTTGATGGAAATGAAGCGCAGCTCGTTCAGGGGCTTACCCATGGTGTCGGCTACGATGGCCATAAGCATGGCAGCGGTTTTGGGGGGCGTATCGTACAGCTTCAGCCGGCCGGCTGCGCCGGGGGCCAGAGCAGGAGCGGGCGCGGGGTCAGGAGCGGGCGCAGGAGCAGGGGCGGGAGCGGCTTCGCTATGAGGGTGCTTCTTATTCAGGAAACCGAAGAATTTCATAACGCGGCCTCCTTAGCACTCCACGATGGAGTAGGTGGCAACATTCTCTTCCCGGATCTTCCGCTCTTCCAGGAACTTCTCCGCCAGGTTGGGGAAGGCGATGTAGCTGAGCACATCCTCATCGGTCTTAGCCAGGTCGCCCAGCTTTTCCCGGGTCTTGTCCACCACAGGGGCCAGGGTGTCGGCATAGCGGACGGTCAGGGGCTTCTCATCGCCCAGAATCTGCTTCTGGATCTCAGGATCAATGGGAGCGGGGGTCTTGCCGTATTCACCGCGGCAGTAGGCCTTGATCTCCTTGGAAACGGACTTGTAGCGCTTGCCGTCCAGCACGTTGCGCACAGCCTGTACGCCCACCATCTGGGAAGTGGGGGTGACCAGGGGAGGATAGCCCAGATCTTTCCGAACCTTGGGCGTCTCCACCAGAACCTCGTCAAACCGATCCAGGGCGTTCACCTGCTTCAGCTGGCTCAGCAGGTTGCTCAGCATGCCGCCGGGAATCTGATAGGTCAGGCACTGGGTGTCGGTGGCCATGGACTTGGGCATCAGGGTGCCGTCCTTCACATAGTCGTCCCGAACGCCCTTGAAGTAGTCGGCCATCTTCTTGGTGCAGGCATCGTCCAGATCCACCTCATAGCCCAGCTGACGCAGCGCGTAGGCCAGGGTCTCGGTGGCGGGCTGGGAGGTGCCGCCGGAGAAGGGAGAAATGGCGGTGTCGATGATGTCCACGCCGGCTTCCACAGCCTTCAGGTAGGTCATGAAAGCCAGACCGGTGGTGGAGTGGGTGTGCAGGTCGATGGGCAGCTCGGGCACGGCGTCCTTAATGGCGGAAACCAGATCGTAGGCTTCCTTGGGGCCCATGATGCCGGCCATATCCTTGATGCAGATGGTGGAGGCGCCCATGGCCTTCAGTTCCTTGACCATTTCCACATATTTCTTGTGGGTGTGGACAGGGGAGGTGGTATAAGAAATGGTACCGGAAGCGATGGCGCCGGCATTGACGGTGGCTTCCATGGCCACCTTCAGGTTGTCGGTATCGTTCAGCGCGTCAAAAATCCGGATGATGTCCATGCCGTTCTCCACAGCCTTCTGGACGAACAGCTTTACGAAATCATCGGGATAGTGGGAGTAGCCCAGAACGTTCTGACCCCGCAGCAGCATCTGCAGCTTGGTGTTGGGAACGGCCTTGCGGATCTTCCGCAGACGCTCCCAGGGATCTTCGTTCAGGTAGCGCAGGCAGACGTCGAAGGTGGCGCCGCCCCAGCACTCGATTGCGTAGTAGCCGGCCTTGTCGATGGTAGAGAGCATGGGCTCGAACTTCTCAAAAGGCAGGCGGGTTGCGATGAGAGACTGGTTCGCGTCGCGCAGCACAGTCTCCACAAACTGAACTTTTTGAGCCATTGTGTAGTAACCTCCGTAGGATGAAATTGAAATGGACTTCACGGCCGTACCCCGGACCCCGTTCCGGCAAAGACCCGGCCCGGGGGATCCTCCGATCCGCCCTGATTTATTTTTAGACCAGCAGCCGCCATAGACTGTTGGTTAAAAACGACATAGAAATAATCGGGGAAAACCCCAATTTGGGCACTGCGAACAAAAGGAATTTGGGACATTTCTCCAAGAAGTCCCAATCTTCACCAAATACATTTTAGCACAAGCCTCAGGAAAAGTAAATATATATTTTTCTTTTTTCGATACAGCTTTACCGGTTTCCCCCGAAAATAAGGGGAAAGGCGTTTTGTGTAAAACCGACAGCTAAAACCGGGCAAAAATTTACAGTTTTTTTATTGATTTTTTTATATCGATAGTGTAAGATAAAATCGCAAAGTGTGGGATGCTAAAATGCAAGAAAGCAAAACCCATCTTGCGTTTTAGCATGACTCTATTTTATTATTAATGAAAGAGGTTTTTATCATGATCGATCTGAGCAAGTATGGTATTACCGGTACCACCGAGATCATCCACAACCCCTCCTATGAGGAGCTGTTCGTTGCCGAGACGGATCCCAATCTGGAAGGCTACGAAAAGGGTCAGGTCAGCGAACTGGGCGCCGTTAACGTGATGACCGGCGTGTACACCGGCCGCTCCCCCAAAGACAAGTACATCGTCATGGACGCCAACTCCAAGGACACCGTGTGGTGGACTTCCG
Organism: uncultured Oscillospiraceae bacterium; assembly: GCA_944385535.1. Lineage (GTDB taxonomy): Bacteria > Bacillota > Clostridia > Oscillospirales > Oscillospiraceae > Faecousia. The sequence continues at coordinate 29,804 of CALWXR010000023.1, read as the reverse complement.
ATGAATTCAAGAACGACAACCATCCCATGAGCGAGGATGTTTGGGCCACCGTTAAGGATTTGGCCGTGAAGGAGCTGTCCAATAAGAAGCTGTACGTTGTGGACGCTTTCTGCGGCGCCAACCACGACACCCGGATGAACGTCCGGTTCATCGTGGAGGTGGCATGGCAGGCCCACTTCATTAAGAATATGTTCATCGTTCCCTCTGAGGAAGAGCTGGCTGCCTTCGAGCCTGACTTTGTGGTGTACAACGCCTCCAAGGCGGAAGTGGCTAACTACAAGGAGCTGGGCCTGAACTCCAGCACCTGCGTGGCCTTCAACATCACCTCCCGTGAGCAGGTCATCCTGAACACCTGGTACGGCGGCGAAATGAAGAAGGGTATGTTCTCCATGATGAACTACTACCTGCCTCTGAAGGGCATCGCCTCCATGCACTGCTCCGCCAACACCGACATGAACGGCGAGAACACCGCCCTGTTCTTCGGCCTGTCCGGCACCGGCAAGACCACCCTGTCCACCGATCCCAAGCGTCTGCTCATCGGCGACGACGAGCACGGCTGGGACGACAACGGCGTGTTCAACTTTGAGGGCGGCTGCTACGCCAAGGTCATCAACCTGGACCCCGAGTCCGAGCCCGACATCTACAACGCCATTAAGCGCAACGCCCTGCTGGAGAACGTGACCCTGGATGAAAACGGAAAGATCGACTTCGCCGACAAGTCCGTCACCGAGAACACCCGTGTGTCCTACCCCATCACCCACATCCAGAACATCGTCCGTCCCGTTTCCGCGGCGCCCGCTGCCAAGAACGTGATCTTCCTGTCCGCCGACGCCTTCGGCGTGCTGCCTCCCGTGTCCATCCTGACTCCCGAGCAGGCCCAGTACTACTTCCTGTCCGGCTTCACCGCCAAGCTGGCGGGCACCGAGCGGGGCATCACCGAGCCCACCCCCACCTTCTCCGCTTGCTTCGGCCAGGCCTTCCTGGAGCTGCATCCGACGAAGTACGGCGAAGAGCTGGTGAAGAAGATGGAAGCCAACGGCGCCAAGGCTTACCTGGTGAACACCGGCTGGAACGGCACCGGCAAGCGCATCACCATCAAGGATACCCGTGGCATCATCGACGCCATCCTGTCCGGCGACATCCTGAAGGCCGAGACCAAGAAGATCCCCCTGTTCGATCTGGAAGTTCCCACCGCTCTGCCCGGCGTGGACAGCGGCATCCTGGATCCTCGGGACACCTATGCCGATGCTTCCGAGTGGGAGACCAAGGCCAAGGATCTGGCTTCCCGGTTCATCAAGAACTTCGCCAAGTACACCGGCAACGAAGCCGGCAAGGCTCTGGTGGAAGCCGGCCCCAAGCTGTAAGATAACCTCTTTTCAAAAGCGCCCCCGGCCACTTTGGCCGGGGGCTTTGTGTATGGCGGTCGGGGAGGGAAAAATGCATATCCATGAAAAAGATATACAATTATGATTTTCGCGGGAAAATGGCGTCTCCCCTGGAAATTGTTAAAACTTACAAAAATCAACCGACCAAATTATATATTCCGCTGATTTTTGGAGGAATTCCTGGAAATTTGTATTTTGAAACTGAGAAAAAGCAGGGAAATTGCCTGAAGAAAACCGTCGAAAACGGGCTTTGAACTTCATACGAACTTAATATTTTCCCACTTTAATCCTTAATAATTACCGGGTATAATAAAGCCATAAAGAAAAACAAAACATTCCCGGCCCGGCGGCTCAGCCGCGTATCGGACGGTTTATCAATATGCTACCTATCTTTCTTTTTCATTTTTCCTCTCCTCTTTTCTTGTTGCAAAATCCGCGGCGGAACGCCGCGGATTTTGCACGTTTTGGGGCGTTTCACCGCGCTTGCGCGTTGCGCCCGCCGGATTTCTGTGGTAGAATAAATCCAGATCAAGAAACCCAAAGGAGGAAATCAAAATGTCCGATTGTCTGTTCTGCAAAATCATTGCCGGAGACATCCCCTCCACCAAGCTCTATGAGGATGACGCGGTTTACGCTTTCCGGGACATCAATCCCCAGGCGCCCACCCACATTCTGGTGATCCCCAAGGCCCACATTTCCGGCTGCAACGACGTTACGGCGGAAAACAGCGCCCTGGTGGCCCGGATTTTCCAGGTGATCCCCGCCATTGCCCGCGCCGAGGGCTTGACCGGCGGCTACCGGGTGGTGAGCAACTGCGGCGACGATGCCGGCCAAACGGTGCATCACCTCCATTTTCACATTCTCGGGGGCAGAAAGCTGGCATTGGAAATGGCATAGCAAGCGGGGCTTCGGCCCCGCTTGACTTTTTTTTTATTTTCGGTATAATAGCTGTGAATCGCATAACAAATAAGTCTTCGGGGAGCCGGATGGAACCGGCTGAGAGTGGGCTTGCCAGCCCTGACCCGTGAACCTGATACGGTCAATACCGTCGGAGGGAAAGATGCATAGATGGGACGCTTCGTCGCATTGCACCTGGACGGTTTGCAATGCGATTTTTATTTCGGCGGCTTCCCCGCCAGTTTTCAGGAGGTTTCCCTATGCAAACGAAAACCAAACGTCTTACGGAAAGCGCCATGCTTCTGGCCATGGCCATTGTGCTGGAGCTGGTATCCAAGGCATTCATCCCCGAAATGCCCTTCGGCGGCCAGATCACCCTGGTGAGCATGCTGCCGGTGGTGCTGATCTCCTACCGCCATGGGGTGAAGTGGGGCCTGACCAGCGGCCTGTGCTACGCTCTGATCGAAATGGTCCTGGGGGCCAAGACCGTGGCCGCCGCCTTCCAGCCCGGTTACTTCGGCGACGGCACCATGATCCTCAACGCCCTGCTCATGTGCCTGCTGGACTATCTGGTGGCCTATACCATGCTGGGCCTGGGCGGCATGTTCCGGAATAAGATCAGCAATCCCGGCCTTTCCCTGATGTGCGGCTCCCTTGTGGCCCTGGGGGCACGGTATCTTTCCCACATCCTCTCCGGCTACATTCTGTTCTCCGGCTGGGCGGAGTGGTTCTTCACCCAGGAGGGCTTCCCCGCCTGGGGCGCGTCTTTGGTAGAAAGCCTGAGCCCCTCTGTGCTGGGCTTGGTCTACTCCATTGTGTACAACGGCATCTACATGATCCCCGAGATTGTCCTCACCGCCATCGTCTCCCTGCTCATTGCCCGGGTGCCCAAGATCGTCACCAAGGTAAACTGAAAATTACGGCGCTGCCTTTTGGGCAGCGCCGGTATTTTATACCTTGGGCAGCTTGTCAAATCCCACCTGCAATTCTTCGTCGGTGGGGATATAGTCGCTCATCAGCCCGTCGTGGAATTTTTCGTAGGCCACCATGTCGAAGTAGCCGGTGCCGGTAAGGCCGAAGACGATGGTCTTTTCCTCTCCGGTTTCCCGGCATTTTACCGCTTCGTCTATGGCTACCTTGATGGCGTGGGCGCTTTCCGGGGCGGGGAGAATGCCCTCTACCCGAGCGAAGTACTCCGCCGCCTGGAATACATCCGTCTGCTTCACGGACACCGCCTCCATCAGACCGTCGTGGTACAGCTGGGAAAGGGTGGAGCTCATGCCGTGATACCGCAGTCCCCCCGCGTGGTTGGGGGCGGGGATGAAGCCGGAGCCCAGGGTGTACATCTTCGCCAAGGGGCACACCATGCCGGTGTCGCAGAAGTCGTAGGCGAATTTCCCTCGGGTGAAGCTGGGACAGGAGGCGGGCTCCACGGCGATGATCCGGTAGTCCGCTTCTCCCCGAAGCTTCTGGCCCATAAAGGGGGCGATAAGGCCGCCTAAGTTGGACCCGCCGCCGGCGCATCCGATGATGATATCCGCCTTCACGCCGTATTTGTCCAGAGCCGCCTTGGTCTCCAGGCCGATAACGCTTTGGTGCAGCAGCACCTGATTTAATACGCTGCCCAGCACGTACCGGTAGCCCGGGGTGGAGGTGGCCGCTTCCACCGCCTCGCTGATGGTGCAGCCCAGGCTTCCTGTGGTGCCGGGATGCTCCGCCAGAATCTTCCGGCCCACCTGGGTCTCCATGGAGGGGGAGGGGGTGACGGAGGCGCCGTAGGTGCGCATCACCTCCCGGCGGAAGGGCTTCTGCTCGTAGGACACCTTCACCATATACACCTTGCAGTCCAGGCCGTAATAGGAGCAGGCCATGCTCAGGGCGGTGCCCCACTGACCGGCGCCGGTCTCGGTGGTGACGCCTTTCAGTCCCTGCTCCTTGGCGTAGTAGGCCTGGGCAATGGCGGAGTTTAATTTATGGGAGCCGGAGGTGTTGTTGCCCTCGAATTTATAGTAGATCTTGGCGGGGGTGCCCAGCTTTTCCTCCAGGCAGTAAGCCCGAACCAGCGGAGAGGGACGGTACATTTTGTAGAAACTGAGAATCTGCTCAGGAATGGGGAACAGGGCGGTATCGTTGTCCAGCTCCTGGCGGATCAGCTCGTCGCAGAAAACGCCGGAAAGCTCCTGGGCGGTCATAGGCTGCAAGGTTCCGGGATTGAGCAGAGGGGCGGGCTTATTCACCATGTCTGCCCGGAGGTTATACCAGGCGGTGGGCATCTCGCTTTCACTGAGGTAGATCTTGTAGGGGATGGCCTGACTGGTCATAGTTTTGTTCTCCTTTCTGGTTTTCGGCGGGACGGAGACAAACAAAAAATCCCGTCCCATAGCAAATACACTTTGCTGGGACAGGATCAGATCCTGCGGTGCCACCCGGCTTGACGCATGATTCCATGCGCCCACTCTGCGCGTACCAACATACGCTGTCCTTTGATAACGGAGGGGCATGCTCCGGCGTGCATACTGGGAATTGCTTCCTTTCTGGTTGCCCTTGGAAGTCCATTCACCCCTGGCCTTTGCCGCCGCGATCCCACCATCCGCGGCTCTCTGTGGGAAAGGTTCCCTGGGTTACTCACTCTTCCTCAACGGTTTGGTTCATTATACGCACAAAGGGAAGAAATTGTCAAGTATAAATTTCAATAATTTCTTTATGTTTTTCTACAATGGACAAAAGCCCGGCTTTGGCCGGGCTTTTGAGGACGCTGTTTGGGTTACAGACCGAAAACCTCTTCTTGATTGGCCAGCTGAACGGCCTGATAAAGGATCGTTGCCGCCTGGCCCCGGGTCAGAGGAGCGTCCGCTTCCAGGCAGAAGCCCTGCTCGTTGGCGGCGGCCAGGGCGGAAGCGGCCCAGGCGGGGACGGTGTCGGAGGTTTCCGAGCCTGTTTCTTCCGCCAGGGGAACGGTCAGATCCAAGGCGTTTTTCAACATGACGCTGACCTCCGCCCCGGTGACGGTTTCCATTGCCCCAAAGGTCTCCTGATCCGGAAGATCGGCGGTCAGTCCCGAACGCAGAGCTGCCGCCAGATAGGGCCGGAGCCAGGCGGGGATCTCATCGGTGTAGCCGGTGGTGGTCAGGGCCTCTTCCGTGGGGATGTCCAGGGCCTTTACCAGCATGGCAATGAATTCTCCCCGGGTCACCTCCTTCTCCGGGCTGAAGCAGGGATTGCCGGACAACTGCTCTCCCACAAAAATGCCGGTGTTTTTCATCCACTCCGCGGCAAAGCGGCACTCCATGCCCAGGGTGTCCGTATACTGGGTGGACTCCGCGGGCTTGAGAATGGTGATGGTCACCGTGGCCTCCCGGGAGGTCTTACCGGAGGCGTCGGTGGCGGTGTAGACGAAGGAGTCCACCCCCACCTTGTTTTTCTTTGGCGTATAGGTGAAGCTGCCGTCCTCCCCGATGGCTACGCTGCCCCGCCGGGGCTGCCGCACAACCGTAAAGGTCATGGCCTCCCCTTCCGGATCCGTGACCTTCAGGCGGCCGGTGTTGGCAAGGTTCTTGTAGGTTTCCAGGGCGGAGTCCTCTGCCGCCGGAGCCTGGTTTTCCTTGCCCCGAATGCCGATGGTCATAGCGGCCTCTTCTCCCAGGGCGTCCTGCCCAATGGGAAGGTAGCAGATCTGGGCGGCGGCGTCCGACTCCGTAAGGGCGGGGGCAAAGGTCATTTGAGATACCTGCTGGGCGGTGAGCACATCCCCCTCCCGAAGCACACGGCTGCCCAGCATGCAGCGGCCAAGGGCGTCGTCCGGAAGATCGGTGATGCAGATCCCCGCAAGGGCCTCCTGAGAGAAGTCCTGGGCGGAAAAGCAGTAAATGTCGTCGCAGTCCACTTCGGCGGCGGCCGCGGGGGCCGTCAGAAAGCCGGCGCATGCCAGCGCCGCCAGAAAGGCCAGCACAGGTTTTCGAAACATGGCGATACCTCCAAAAGGAAAAGTTTACGCTGGTATTGTTTGCCAATGGGGGAATATTTATTCAGGCTTTTTTGATCCCGGGATGGGATGATACGGATTTCCACTTGATTTTAGCCATCACTCCCATCACCAACCCCAAAACACAGTGCCCTGGGAGCAAAAGCTCCCAGGGCACGTTTTGAATGATTTCTCAGGCTTTTCAGCCGGATATCCGGATGCCGCGACGGATCATGATTTGCCGCAGCTCGGCAATGTCGTTGTGGAACACCGCCCCGGGCATGCCGCAAAGGCAGGCCCCTTCGATATTGGCGGGGGAGTCGTCCACGAAGAAGCATTCCTCCGGTTTCAGATGAAACCTGTCAAACAGCAGCCGGTAGATTTCCGGCTGGGGCTTTACCAGGCGAACGTCCGCGGAGATCAGCTTGCCGTCAAAATACTGGCTTCCCGGCACCCGGGGCCAATAGGCATGCTGGCGGAAGCTGGCGTTGGACAGCAGATAGATCCCGTAGCCCGCCTCCTTCAGCTCCCGGATCAGATCCTCCATCCCTTCCACCGGCAAAATGGGCCGGTCCCATTCATCGGTGAGGGCGTGGACGGCCCGGTGCAGACGCTCCGGCAGCCGGGCGCAGATGCTGTCGCAGGCTTCCGCTTCCGTCATGGAGCCCCGATCCATTTTGGCCCACTCCAGGGAGAGGAACACCTGGTTGCGCAGCAGAGCGGCGTCCGGGCCATCCACCCCGATCCGGCGGATGAACAGGTCCGGGTCAAAGTGGAGCAGAACCTTGCCCATGTCAAAGACGATGTTTTGGATCATCAGACGATTTTCACCTTCCCTTTTGTCAGACGGAACACGATCAGCAGAGACACAATGGTGGTCAGGGTCAAAATGGTGGCCAGAGCCGAGGCGGTGCCGTCGCTCATGCGCACCACCTCCTGATAAATGGCCACGGCGATGGTGGAGGTCTTGCCGCTGTATAGCATAATGGAGCTGCTCAGCTCGTTGATGCAGGTGATCCAGCTGAGCACCGCGCCGGACATAATGCCGGGAAGCATCATGCGGGCGGTGACGGTAAAGAAGGTTTTCATGGGGCTGACCCCCAGGTTGATGGAGGCCTCCTCCACGCTGGGATCCATTTGATACAGGAATGCGGAGCCGGATCGGACGGTATAGGGAAGCTTACGGATGATGTAGGAGATAATCATAATGGCGGAGGTGCCTACCAGAACCAACGGCTCCCGGTTGAAGGCCACGATCAGGCCGATGCCCAGCACGGAGCCGGGGATGACGTAGGGGAACATAATCAAGGTGTCAATCAGGCTGGCCACCTTGCCCTTCTTCCGTACCAGGATATAAGACACCAGAATGCCCACGACAATGATGAACACAATGGCCGTCAGGGAGAACACATAGGTGTTGCGGATGTTGGTGCCCAGCCGGGAGAGAATGGCCCGGTAGTTATTCAAATTGATGCCCTTGACCATGCCGGAGAAGCTGCGCTCCACAAAGGACTGGCAGATGACCACGATCTGAGGCAGGAAGGCCACGAACACCACCAGATAAATTGGGGCGGAAACCAAAAACCGCTTCCAGCCGTGGAGCGCCGTCTCCTGGGGAGGCCGCATGGAGCTCATGGTATAGTTCCGCTTATCCACCACCAGCTTCTGGAATACCAGGACGGTCAGGGAGCAGGTCACAATAATCACCGACAGGGCGGAGGCCATGTAGGGGTTTACCGCGCTTTCCGACATATATTCGTTGTAAACCAGCACCGGCAGCACGGTGTACCCTTCGCCCAGGAGCATGGGGGTGCCGAAGTCCGCCAGACAGGTCATGAACACCATGACGCACCCGGCCAGAATGGAGGGCAGCACCACCGGCAGGGTCACCGTCCAGATCCGGCGGAGCTTATTCATGCCCAGGTTCTCCGCCGCTTCCTCCAGGGAGCTGTCGATGCTGTTCATGGCGCCGCTGGTGTACAGATAGATGTAGGGGAACAGGTGCAGCGTAAAGACGAAGATGATGCCGCCTTTGCCGTAGATGGTGGGGGCGGTGGCGCCGAACAGGGAGAAGAACTTGGCCACCAGGCCGTTGCGGCCCAGAAGGATGATCCAGGAGTAGGCCCCGATAAAGGGCGGGCTCATCAGGCTCATGATGATGAAGATGTGCAGCAGCTTTTTTCCAGGGACGTTATAGCGGGTCATTACATAGGCGATGGGCACGCCGATGATGGTGGTGGTGATCACCGTAATCAGGCACACCTCCAAAGAGCGGAGCAGGGCCCGGTAATAGTAGGGCTTGGTGAAAAACCGGATGAAGTTATACAGGGTGATCCCTTCCTCTTTGGTGGAAAACAGACTCTTGGTCAAAAGGGTAGAGAAGGGATAGACGATAAACAGACACATGAAGGCGATGATCAGCACCTTGGTGAAAAACCAGAAGTCCGGTCTCCATTTTTTCAGATTTTGAAGCCCTTTCATCGGGTCAGCACCTCCCCGGTCTGGGCGTCATAGACGCTGACCCGCTGGGGGTCGAACCAAAGGTGGATATGCTCTCCATCGGGATGGACCAGAACGGTGTCCTTGGTGTATTCGTTGACGATGATGTCCTGACCGTTGTCCAGCCGAACCTCATACTCGATAAAGTCCCCTAAGAAGGTGGAGAACAGCACGGCGCCGGGCATGCCTTCATCGGCAAAGAACAACTGCTCCGGCCGGGCGGAAAGCTTCGCCTTGCCGGAAAATGCCGTCCGGGCAGGCACCCGGATGTTCAGCTCCCCGGCAATGGTGAGCTCCAATTCCTCCCCATTGCCCTTGGCGTCGCAGTCCAGGAAGTTGCTCACCCCGATAAACCCGGCCACAAAGGGATTTTCCGGCTTGGCGTAGATTTGGCTGGGGGTGCCGATCTGCATAATGCGGCCCTCCTTCATGACGGCGATCCGGTCGGAAATGGCCAGGGCTTCCTCCTGATCGTGGGTTACGTAGATGGTGGTGATGCCCAGCCGCCGCTGAAGCTTTTTGATTACAGAGCGCATATGCACCCGGAGCTTGGCGTCCAGGTTGCTCAGGGGCTCGTCCATGAGCAGGACGCTGGGCTCAATGACGAAGGCCCGGGCCAGAGCCACCCGCTGCTGCTGGCCGCCGGAAAGCTCGTTGGGCTTCCGGTCCGCCAGGTGGGAGATCTGCACCAGCTCCAGAGCCTCATCCACCCGCGCTTTTATCTGGGCGGCAGGCACCTTCCGGGCCTTCAGGCCGTAGGCCACATTGTCCCGGACGGTGAGATGGGGAAAGATGGCGTAGTTCTGGAACACCATGCCGATGTCCCGCTTATGGGCGGGTACGTCGTTGATCCGCTTTTCTCCAAAGTAAAAGTCGCCGCCTTCAATGGAGTTAAAGCCCGCGATCATGCGAAGCAGGGTGGTTTTGCCGCAGCCAGAGGGACCCAGCAGAGTAAAAAACTCGCCTTCTTTGATGTCCAGAGATACGCCGCACAGGGCGGTGAAGTCGCCGTAGCGCTTTACGGCGTCCTTGATGATCACATTGTTGCTCATGGTGAACCAGCCTCCTGATAAAAGATACTTATGGAACCTCTGAATAAATCGTTTTCGGCGGAATGCCGGATCTTTTGACCCCATCCGTGCAGCTGACAAAAGCGGGAAATACATACAGTATTCCGACCCTTTTTGAACTTTCGTCTGGGTCAAAATCTCTCGACATCCGCTCTTGCCGATTTAATCAGAGCTTCCCTTATTCCTTCAAAAAAGTCAGGCAGGCTTCGGCCTGATTTTTTTCAGGGAGTAAACGGATGGGGGAGGCGCAGGAACGCTGCGCCTCCCGGTTGGATATGGGTGAAAAGGATCAGCCTACAGTCAGGTCATTCCACTTTTCCACGATGTTGGCCTTCTCAGCGCCGGCATAGGCAAAGTCATAGTCGCCCAGGTCGATCTCATCCAGCGCGCACAGACCCTGGGGGGCCACGTCGTTGCGGACGGGGCGGCGGGCCCAATCCGCGTTCTGAGCGGTCTGGCATTCCACGCCGGTAACGAAGTCGATGAACAGCTTGGCGTTTTCTTCGTTGGGGCAGTCCTTAATCAGCGCCACGCCGTCGGGAACGGCGGAGTTCTTCTCCGGGTATACAAAGCCGATGTCGGGGTTATCGCCGTAGAGGACGGCGGACTTCTCGATGGTCACGCCCAGGGCATACTCGCCGGAGGCTACCAGCTTGTGGCAGTTGCCGGAGGAATCCTGGATCTTGCCGTCCAGGTTGGCGATGAACTTCTCAACCAATGCCCAGCCTTCGTCGATGGAGGGCTGGCTGAAGAGCATGGTGCACAGCTGGGTGTAGGCGGAGCCGGACTTGGCAGGGGAAGCATAGGCGATTTTACCCTTCAGGCTCTCGTCGCACAGACCTTCCCAGGTGGTGGGTACATCGGCCTCGTCAATCAGGGTCTTGTTGTAGATAAAGACCATGGGCAGGGGAGACTCGCCGATCCACATGTCATTGGCGTCCTTATAGGCGTCGCTGATGGCGTCGTCATTGGCGCAGACATAGGGGGAGAAGTAGTCGGTGTAGGCAGCCAGGGTATCCGCGCCGCCGCCCCACAGAACGTCGCCCTGGGGATTGGCGGACTCCGCTACGATCCGCTGGCACAGCTCGCCGGTACCGGCGGCAATGACTTCCACATTGATATTGGGGTATGCCTGACGGAACATCTCAACGCCCGCGTTCAGGGGGTCCGCGTCGTGGGGAGAGTAAACTACCAGGTCGCCGGTGTAATCCTCCGGAGCCTTTTCGGCGGCTTCCGTTTCGGCGGCGTCCGTTTCTGCGGGGGCGGCATCCTGGACAGAAGCCTCGGTGGTGACCGGGGGCTGGGTCTCGGTGGGCGTGGCAGAGTCACCGCAGGCGCAAAGCGCCAGTGTCATAGCGGCAGCCAGCAGCAGGGCAAGAATCTTTTTCATATGTACCTCCTCGAAAAATGTTGTTTTGGGCGTTAAGCCTTATTTTGATTATAGTCCTGAAATAAGAGAATGTCAACAATAGAATCATAAAAATCGAACGACTGATTGTGTAGTTTGCTGTATTTCGGCGGGAACGGGACGGAAAAACCTCCCGGCAAAGCTGCCGGGAGGGAATGGGGATTTATTTGCGCCGGAAGCGGGCAAGCATCCGCTGCCACAGGGAGGGCTTTGGGCTTTCCTCCGGTTCCGGGGACAGGCTGTTCGCCGCCTCCAGAGCGTTTTCCATCAGCTGCTCCTGGGCGCAGTAACGGATATCTCCGGCGATCTTGGGCCGGTAGCTGCCGTCGCTGAGCAGCACCCGGGCTTTGGCGGTGTCGGAGAGCATGGCGTCCAGGATCCCGTGGAGCCGGCGGCGGACTTCGGGGGAATCGATGGGGCAGGCGATCTCCACCCGGCGCACGGTGTTTCGGGTCATAAAGTCGGCGGAGGAGATGTACATTTTCTCTTCCTCCCCCCGGCCGAAGCAGAAGATCCGGGAGTGCTCCAGGTACCGGCCCACAATGCTGACTACGGTAATGTTATCCGTGATTCCCGGCACCCCGGGCCGCAGGCAGCAGATGCCCCGGATGATCATATCCACCTTTACCCCCGCCTGGGAGGCCTGGGCCAGCCTGCGGATGATGTCGATATCCGTCAGAGAGTTGAACTTCAGCAGAATGTAGCCCTGGCGGCCCAGGCGGATCTGCTCGTCTATCAGGGAAAGGACGCCGCTTTTCAGGCTGCCGGGAGCCACCAAAAGCCGGTCGTAATGGCCCTCCAAATTGCCCAGGGCCATGTTCTTGAAAAATTCCGCCGCGTCCGCGCCGATGGACTCGGAGGAAGTCACCAAGGATACGTCCGTATACTGCTTGGCGGTTTTTTCGTTGTAATTGCCGGTGCCTACCTGGGTGATGTGGCGCATGACTCCGTTGATCTGCCGGGTAATCAGGCAGATTTTGGAGTGGACTTTGTACTCTTCAAAGCCGTAGATCACCTTGCAACCGGCTTCCTCCAGCCGCTCGGACCAGTCGATGTTGTTCTGCTCGTCAAACCGGGCCCGCAGCTCAATGAGCACCGTCACGTCCTTGCCGTTTTCCGCCGCGGCGCACAGGTACTCCACCAGCTTGGCCTTTCGGGCCAGACGGTAGATGGTAATGCGGATGCTCACCACATCCGGGGCGTGGGCCGCCTCCCGGATCATTTGCAGGAAGGGCTCCATGGATTCATAGGGATAAGACAGCAGGATGTCCTGCTTCATGGCCGCCTGTAAAAGGCTCTGTCCTGGCCGGAGCATGGCGGGCTGCTGGGGGGAAAAGGGCGGATCCGACAGCCGCTGCCGCTGCTGGGGCGGGAAGAACTCCCCTAAGTCGAACACATAGCTAAGATCCAGCGGCGCTTTCCGGGACAGGAAAATCTGGCTGTCCTCCACGGAAAACCGGCTGCGGAAATATCCGGCAAAGTGGTTGCTGATGGGGTTGGACAGCTCCAGCCGCACCACCCGCAGATGACTGCGCAGGCGCAGAAGCTTTTCCATTTTCGCCCGAACGTCCACCTCCAGGTGATCCGAAACCGGGTTGAAGGGCTCGTCGTCTAAATTGATGTCCGCGTTCCGGGTGATGCAGAAGAGCACCTTTTCCAGCACGTCGTACATGGCGAACACTGAGTGGGCATGCTGGAGCAGCAGTTCCTCCAGCAGCACATACCGGCCGGAGCCCTCCTGCAAATACACCACCCGGGGCAGGGCCCGGGGCACGGGAATCAGCCCCAGAAGCTCATTTTTCTTTTTACCCAGAAGCGCCCCTACATAGGTCACCTTGCTGTCCAGGTGGGGGAAGGGGTGGTGGCTGTCCACGATCTGGGGGGACAGGATGGGCTGAATCTGGTGGCGGAAATAGTGCTTTACGTACTTCTGCTCCTCCGGGGTTAGGTCCTCCATGGACACGTGGCACAGCCCTTCCTCTGCCAGGGCCTTTTCCACCTGGGTAAAGACCCGATCCCGTTTCTGATACAAGGGGGCAGTGGCGGCGTAGATCTGCTCTAGCTGCTCTTTCGCGGTCAGTCCGGATTTACTGTCCACGCCGGTTTTGTTCACCGCGGCAATGTCCCCCAGGCTGCCCACCCGGATCATGTAAAACTCATCCAGATTGCTGGTGAAAATGGATAAAAATTTCAGCCGTTCCAGCAGCGGCACCTGTTCATCCTGGGCTTCCGCCAGCACCCGGGCGTTGAATTGGAGCCAGGACAGCTCCCGGTTTTGGGTATATCCCTGTTTCCAGACCGCTTCCTCCATGGTAAGACCCTCCATAGCGTCGTATTTATCGTATTATACTCGAAATTCGGCCCCACTGCAAGAAACCTGTCTGCAAAATTCAGGTAAAGTCCGGGGGGCCCCAATTATTTTTGGAATAGCTCTTTTCTTTTTCGGGAAAATGTCGTATCATGATGATAAAGCGGAAGGGGCCGGTTCCTCCGGCGCGTTCCGTCAAGCTGAAAAGGGAGGTAGATCCTGTGAAAGTAGGAATGCTCACCAGCGGCGGCGACTGCCAGGGCCTGAACGCGGCCCTTCGGGGCGTTGCCAAAGCACTGTACAATGAGTTCGGCAGCAATGTAACCATCTATGGCATCCGGGACGGTTACCGGGGCCTCATCGAGGGGGATTACCACGCCATGTCACCCAAGGATTTTTCCGATATCCTGACCTTGGGCGGCACCATCCTGGGCACCTCCCGCCAGCCCTTTAAGTCTATGCAGACGGCGGAGGAAAAGGAAGAGACCAAGCTGGAAAAAATGCTCTCTACCTGCAAGCGGGCGGGCTTTGACTGCCTGGTGATCCTGGGAGGCAACGGCACCCACAAGACCGCCAATCTGCTGAGCCAGAACGGCATCAATGTGGTCACCCTGCCCAAGACCATTGACAATGACCTTTGGGGCACTCAGATGACCTTCGGTTTCCAGTCCGCCATGAACATCGCCGCCCAGGTCATCGACAATATCCACTCCACCGCCTTCTCCCACAGCCGGGTCTTTATTGTGGAGGTCATGGGCCATAAGGCGGGCTGGCTGACCCTGCATACCGGCATTGCTTCCGGGGCGGATGTGATCATCATTCCTGAGATCCCCTATTCCGCCAAGGCGGTGGCCGCCGCCATCAACAAGCGGCTGCGGGTGGGCAAGCGGTTTTCCATCATCGCGGTGGCGGAAGGGGCCATCAGCAAGGAAGAGGCCAAAATGAGCAAGAAGGAATTCAAGGCCGCCCGGGCCGCCATGACCTACCCTTCCATCTCCTACCGGCTGGCGGATGAATTGAAAGAGCTCACCGGCCAGGAGATCCGGGTTACCATCCCCGGCCACTTCCAGAGAGGGGGCGCCCCCTGCGCCGCGGATCGTCTGCTGTGCACCCGGCTGGGCGTGGCCGCCGCGGAACTGATCCGCAAGGGAAAATTCGGCTGCATGGTAGCCCTTCAGGACGACAAGATCGTTCCCGTCCCCCTGAAGGATGTGGCGGGCAAGCTGAAGTCCGTCCCCCCGGACTGCGAGCTGGTGCAGACCGCCCGAGCCCTGGGCCTTTCCATGGGCGATGTGTAATATAAAAAAGAGAGCTTCCCGGCCCACGGCCGGGAAGCTTTTGGTTAATTGAAAAAGTCCTGGATCTTTCTTGCCCGGCTGGGATGGCGGAGCTTGCGGATGGCCTTGTTCTCGATCTGGCGGATCCGTTCCCGGGTGACGCCGAAGATCTGGCCCACCTCCTCCAGGGTGTGGGCGTGGCCGTCGTACATGCCGAAGCGCATCCGCAGCACGTCCGCCTCCCGCTCCGTCAGGGTAGCCAGAGCGTCCCGCAGGGCTTCCGCCAGCAGGGCGTTGGAGGTGGCCTCGGCGGGGCCGGGGGTGCGTTCATCCTCCACGAAGGAGCCGATGGAGGTATCCTCCTCGTCGCCCACGGGGGTATCCAGGCTCAGGGTGTCCGCGGCGGTGCGGTTGGCCTCGATGATCTTTTCCACCGGCAGATTCAGCTCGGCGGCGATTTCCTCCACGGTGGGCTCCCGGCCCAGCTCCTGCACCAGCTTCCGATTGCACCGGGTGGCCTTGTTGATCACCTCTACCATGTGCACCGGCACCCGGATGGTGCGGCCCTGATCCGCGATGGCCCGGGTAATGGCCTGACGAATCCACCAGGTGGCGTATGTAGAGAACTTGTTTCCCTTTGTCCAGTCGAATTTGTCCACGGCCCGGATCAGTCCCGTATTGCCCTCCTGGATCAGATCCAGGATCTGCAATCCCCGGCCGGAGTATTTCTTGGCGATGGAGACCACCAGCCGCAGATTGGCTTCGGTGAGCTCATCCTTGGCGGCCTGATCCCCTTCGGAGACACGCTTGGCCAGCTCCACCTCTTCCTCGGGGGAAAGCAGCTTAATCTGGCCGATCTCCTTTAAGTACATCCGCACGGGATCGTCCAGGCTGTATTCCGCCGCCAGATCCACCGGATCCACCAGTTCCTCTTCTTCCAGCCCGGAGATGTCCAGGCCGTCGTCATCGGCGCCTATGGAAAGCTCGTCGCTCAGATCCAGTTCGGCGGTGATGATGGGGATATTCATAGCGTCAAACCGGTCGTAGATTTCCTCGATCTTTTCCGGGCTGAGCTGCATTTTTTCCAGCAGGGCATTCAGGTCGGCGGCCCGAAGCATGCCCTCTTTTTTTCCTTTGGCGATCAGCGCCTGAAGGGCGGACTGTAAATCTTCCGCGGACGTTGGGTTCTTTTTTGTTGTACTCATGAAGCGTCTCCCTTTACTGTAACAGATTCCGGTTTTTCTTCGGTGAAAGGACGGGCCCATCCGGGGGGCAGGACCCCGGCGTTAATTTTCCACAAGAAGGGACGCGGCTTGGCTGAAGGGGATAGACCCTGGCCGGGGACAAAGGGCCCCTGTGCGGGAAAAGGCACAGGGGACGGTTTTGAAAAGAGAACGGATCAGCAGTAGAAATCCCGGATCTTCTTGGCCCGGCTGGGGTGGCGCAGCTTGCGGATGGCCTTATTCTCGATCTGGCGGATCCGCTCCCGGGTGACGCCGAAGATCTGCCCCACTTCCTCCAGGGTGTGGGTGCGGCCGTCGTACATGCCGAAGCGCATCCGAAGCACATCCGCCTCCCGCTCCGTCAGGGTGTCCAGGATCTCCTTCAGGGCCTCCGCCAGCAGGGCGTTGGAGGTGGCGTCGGCAGGGCCGGGGGTGCGCTCGTCCTCCACAAAGGAGCCGATGGAGGTGTCCTCTTCATCGCCCACAGGGGTATCCAGGCTCAGGGTATCCGCGGCGGTGCGGTTGGCCTCGATGATCTTTTCCACCGGCAGATTCAGCTCGGCGGCGATCTCCTCCACGGTGGGCTCCCGGCCCAGCTCCTGCACCAGCTTCCGGTTGCACCGGGTGGCTTTGTTGATCACCTCTACCATATGCACCGGCACCCGGATGGTACGGGCCTGATCCGCAATGGCCCGGGTAATGGCCTGACGGATCCACCAGGTGGCATATGTAGAGAATTTGTTTCCCTTTGTCCAGTCGAATTTGTCCACGGCTCGGATCAGTCCCGTATTGCCCTCCTGGATCAGATCCAGAATATGCAATCCCCGGCCGGAATATTTTTTTGCGATGGAGACCACCAGCCGCAGATTGGCTTCGGTGAGCTTATTCTTGGCGGCCTGATCTCCTTCGGAGACACGCTTGGCAAGCTCTACCTCTTCCTCGGCGGACAGCAGCTTAATCTGACCGATCTCCTTCAGATACATGCGCACGGGATCGTCCAGGCTGTATTCCGCCGCCAGATCCACCGGATCCACCAGCTCCTCTTCCTCCAGGCCGGACAGATCCAGACCAATTTCGTCGGCTTCCAGATTCAGCTCGTCGCTCAGATCCAGCTCGGCGGTGATGATGGGGATATTCATAGCGTCAAACCGGTTGTAGATTTCCTCAATCTTTTCCGGGCTGAGCTGCATTTTTTCCAGCAGGGCATTCAGGTCAGTGGCGCGGATCATGCCGTCTTTCTTACCCTGGGCGATCAGAGCCTGGAGGGCGGTCTGGGCATCTTCCACGCCCATGACCTTTGTGCTTTTCTTCGTTGTACTCATGGAACGTCTCCCTTTTTTCTGTGTAAAGAAAATCATTTTTTCTCATTCCGTTAAACTATACCCCTTTTTTCCCCGGGCGGCAAGACCAAAATCGGATTTTTTTCAAAATACACCAGGGGAAATCCTGCTTTTTCTCCCGTGACAGGGGAGAATATTCCGGAGAGTGCCTGGTTTCAGCGAATTTTGGGTTTACTTTTGGGGAAGGATTCGGTATAATGAATGCGTACTGAACAACGCCAAATGCCATGACAGCCAAGGCTCTCATGCATACCGGGTTGTTCTGGCGCAAGGTTTTTGCGCAAAAACCTTGCGCCTGCCGATTTGCATGGTGGCCATGCAAATCGGATACCCATTGATTGCTGCCTGAATCCCATAAAAACGGTTTAAAAGAGCCGTTTTTATGGGATTACGCACCTAACGGTGCGTGAATAAGCCGCAAAGCGGCTTATTCAGCAGACATGCATTAGGAAAATGACTCACTATGCCCTGGAATGGATTTTCTGGGCAGACAGATTTCTGCATTATTTATTCCCCAATTTTTGAGGTGTATTCCATGACCGATCTTTCCAAAATTCGTAATTTTTCCATCATTGCCCACATCGACCACGGCAAGTCCACCCTGGCGGACCGGCTGCTGGAAGAGTGCAACGCCATTGACCGGCGGATCCGGGCGGAGCAGATGCTGGACTCCATGGAGCTGGAAAAGGAGCGGGGCATCACCATTAAGGCCACCGCCGTGACGCTGACCTATACCGCCGGCGACGGCCAGACCTACGCCCTGAACCTGATCGATACCCCGGGCCATGTGGACTTTAACTACGAGGTTTCCCGAAGCCTGGCCGCCTGCGAGGGGGCGGTGCTGGTGGTGGACGCCTCCCAGGGTGTGGAGGCCCAGACCCTGGCCAACACCTACTTGGCCATTGACGCGGGGCTGGAGGTGCTGCCGGTCATCAACAAGATCGACCTGCCCTCCGCCCGGCCCGCCGAGGTGAAGGCGGAGGTGGAGGACATCATCGGCATCCCCGCCGAGGACGCGCCGGAGATCTCCGCCAAAAACGGCATCAACATCCGTTCCGTTCTGGAAATGATCGTCAAGGACATCCCCGCCCCCACCGGGGATCGGAACGCCCCCCTGCAGGCCCTGATCTTTGACAGCCAGTACGATTCCTACCGGGGGGTCATCGTCTACACCCGGATCAAGCAGGGCACGGTCAAACCCGGCATGGACATTAAAATGATGGCTACCGGGGCCTCCTACAAGGTGGTGGAGGTAGGCACCATGAGCCCCAACGGCCTGATAAGCGCCGACGCCCTGGGCTGCGGCGAGGTTGGCTACATCACAGCTTCCATTAAAACCGTGGCGGATACCCGGGTGGGCGATACCATCACCACCGTTGTCAATCCCGCCCCCGAACCCCTGCCCGGCTACCGGCCGGTGCAGCCCATGGTGTTCTCCGGGGTGTACCCCGCCGACGGCGCCAAGTACCAGGATCTGCGGGAGGCTTTGGAGAAGCTGAAGCTGAACGACGCCTCCATGAGCTACGAACCGGAAAGCTCCATCGCCCTGGGCTTCGGCTTCCGTTGCGGCTTTTTGGGCCTGCTCCATATGGAGATCATCCAGGAGCGCTTAGAGCGGGAATACAACCTGGATCTGATCACCACCGCCCCCAACGTGGTCTACCGGATTACCAAGACCAACGGCGAAACCATGTACGTCTACACCCCCCTGGACTATCCGGATCCCATGGAGATCCAGCTGGCGGAGGAGCCCTTCGCCAAGGTCAATCTCATCGCCCCTCAGGAATACGTAGGCAACATTATGGATCTATGCCAGAACCGCCGGGGAGAATTCAAGGATATGGTGTATCTGGACGCCAACCGGGTGGAGCTGCACTATGAAATGCCCCTGAACGAGATCATCTATGATTTCTTCGACGCCCTGAAATCCCGCACCAGAGGCTACGGCTCGCTGGACTACACGCTCATCGGCTACCGGCCCAGCCGCCTGGTGAAACTGGATATTCTCCTGAACGGTGACGTGGTGGACGCCCTGAGCTTTATTCTCTTCGCGGACAACGCCTATCCCCGGGCCAGAAAGATCTGCGAAAAGCTGAAGGAAAACATTCCCCGGGCTCAGTTTGAGATCCCCATTCAGGCGGCCATCGGCGGCAAGATCATCGCCCGGGAGACCATCAAGGCTCTGCGCAAGGATGTGCTGGCCAAGTGCTACGGCGGCGACATCACCAGAAAGAAAAAGCTGCTGGAAAAGCAGAAGGAAGGTAAAAAGCGGATGCGTACCTTCGGTACCGTGTCCGTGCCCAGCGAGGCCTTTATGGCGGTGCTGAAGCTGGATGAGGATTGAGCCAGGAAGGATCACCTGGAGAAAACAACTTATTACGACCCGGAGGGAAAGCAATGCCCATTTTATCAAAACGCCAGAATAAGACGCCCCTCGGCATTTACGTCCATGTGCCCTTTTGCCGGAGCAAGTGTCAGTACTGTGATTTTTATTCCATGGCAACCAAGGAAGATAAGCTGATGGACGGCTATCTGGACGCGGTGTGCGATCATATCAAGGAAGCGGGCGAGCTTGCCCCCGGCTATAAGGTGGATACCATCTACTTTGGCGGCGGCACCCCCACCTTCTTCGGCGCGGACGGCATGGCGGTGATTCTGACCACCATCCGCCGGAACTTTGACGTGGACAACGGGGCGGAGATCACCTTTGAGTGCAATCCGGATTCCGTGTCCGACCGGCTGCTCCACCGGCTTTACGCCGAGGGCTTCAACCGGGTGAGCCTGGGCGTCCAGTCCGACGACAACGACATGCTGAAAAAGCTGGGCCGTCCCCATACCTATGAGCAGGCGGCCATGGCCTATCAGCGGATCCGCAAGGCGGGCTTCCGGAATGTGTCCATTGACCTGATGTACGGTTTGCCTGGCCAGGATCTGCAGGACTGGCAGGAGACGCTGGACAATGTGCTGCGGCTGAATCCCGAGCACGTCAGCTGCTACGCCCTCCGGGTAGAGCAGGGAACCCCCTTCTGGGATGTGAAGGATGTGCTGAATCTGCCCGATGACGAGACCCAGGCGGATATGTATCTGGCGGCGGTAGAGACCCTCCGGGGAAGGGGCTTCCGGCAGTATGAAATCTCCAACTTCTGCCGCAAGGGCCTGATTTCCAAGCACAATATGAAGTACTGGACCGGGGGAGAGTACCTGGGCTTCGGCCCCAGCGCCAGCTCGGACTTTGCCGGCAAGCGGTTTGTCCTGAAGCGGGATCTGCAGGCCTATATCGCTGCCATTCGGGACGGCGGGGACATTATGGAGGAGATGGAGGAGATCCCCATGCGGGAGCGGGCCGGAGAGTATCTGATGCTTCGGCTGCGTACCAGCGTGGGTATCAGCGCCGCGGAATATGAGAAAATGTTCCTGCTGCCCTTCGGCCCCCTGGAGGAGGTGCTGGAAAAGCGCCGCCGCTACTTCCAGGCAAACCAAAATGACAACGGCCGCTGGGTTCTGACCCCCAAGGGCTACCTGGTGAGCAACGACATCATCACCGATCTGCTCATCGCGCAGGATGAATCCCATCCGCTGAAAAGGATTTGATACAAAGAACGCGCCCCGCTTCCATTGGAAGCGGGGCGCGCCGGATTATCAAAGGCTTTGGAACAATTCCTCCAGCGTGCCGAACCGGTAGCCCTGGTTTTCCCATTGGGTCAGCAGTTCGTCCAGAATCTGGGCGTTGGTCTGGGAGGTGGAGTGGAGCAGTACCACCGCGCCCTGGTGGGTTCGGGGCAGCAGCTTGGCGAAGGCTGCTTCCTTGGTAGGCTGGTCGTCGTTGTTCCAGTCCACATAAGCAAGGCTCCAGAATACGGTTTTATATCCCAGCTCCTGGGCCATTCTCAGGTTTTCCTGGCTGTAGATCCCCTGGGGGGGCCGGTAGTATTTTTTCATCTGTTCTCCGGTGACCTGGGTGTACAGCGCTTCCAGATCCTGAAGCTCCTTGGCAAAGGCCTCCCGGGTGGAGAGGCGGCTCATGTCGTAGTGGTGCATGGTGTGGTTGCCCACAATGTGGCCTTCTTCCACCATCCGCCGAACCAGATCCTCATTTTTCTCCAGGTAATTCCCCACCAGGAAAAAGGCGGCGGTGATGTTATGGTCCTTCAGGGTGTCCAATATTTTCTCCGTGCAGCCGTTTTCGTAGCCCACATCAAAGGTCAGATACAGCACCTTTTGGGAGGTATCGCCAATGTAGGCGGCGTCGTACTGCTTCAGCTGATCCACCCCCGCGTTGCCGATGGGGGCGGCCCCCTCCTGGCGGAAGCTTAAGCCCCAGGAGTCGGTGGGCAGCGCGCTGCTGTGAAAAATGGTAATGGCGGTCACCACGGCGATTGCCAAGGCCCCGAATAAGATCATCAGATCCCGTTTTCGCATAAACGATCCCCTCCCCTTAGGACAGCCTATGCCCAAGAGGAGGGGTGTATTCTTTCAAATCTTCAGCGCCCGGCGAATCCGGTTGCTCAGCAGATGGGCAAGGCCGATCTTCACGGCGTCGGGAATGAGATAGGGAACCACACAGGTCATCATCGCCCCCCAGAAGCCCACTGTACCGGCGTAAACAGTGAACCACAGGCTTCCGCAGATGTAGCAGGCCGCCATGCCCAATACCATGGCCGGCAGCTTTCCGAAGCGCTCCAAAGCCCAGTACACCAGGCCGGAGACGAGAAAGCCCCACAGATAACCTCCGGTGACGCCCACCAGGGCATCCACGCCTCCCCGGAAGCCGGTGAATACCGGCAGGCCGGTGACGCCCAAAAGCAGATAGATGAAAATGCTGATACTGCCCCATTTTCCGCCCAGCACACCCAGGGCCAGAAAGACGCCGAAGGTCTGCATGGTGAAGGAGATGGGGGGGATGGGTACGGCGATCCAGGCGCACACGGCGATCAACGCGGCGAACAGGCTGGCGCGCACCATTTTCTTTACATTCATAACGGTCAACTTCTCCTTATATCGTATGGAACCTGAATAGCAGGCATGAAACGCGTGGTAATTGGATGTTTATAACATCCATAGGAAACCTTCCCTATATGTATCCAAGCTTCTTGAAGTATTCGCTATAGCGGGTTCTCTGAACAGGGATCATGGCATCGGAATTTACAAACGCGAGAAATTCCTTTTCCGACAGCCATTTATAAGAAATGGTTTCCCCTTTCTGGAGGGAAATCGCCTCTTTTTCGCAATCCGTAACGCAAAGAAACTGAAAATAGATTGTATCCTGTGAAAGGCAACGCCCTATTTCTTCCAAAGAAATTGCCGAAATGCCTGTTTCCTCAAAAAGCTCTCGCTTGGCACAAGTAATTTTATCTTCACCTTTCAAAGCGGAGCCGCCTGCTGTCGCCTCAAAAAATCCCCCAAAATTGGGCTTGGAGAAATCCCGCTGCATAACCAAATAGTCACCGTCTGTATGCCGGACCAAAATTTCACACACAAGGTGATACAATCCGTTTGGTATAGGCGCGCCACGGAGCAGGTCTACATTTGCTGTGGAGCCGTCTGTTAAGTAGCTATCCCATATTTCTATCTTGCTTATGTTCCCCATTCCTCTCTTAATAGGCCGTAGAAGTAAAGATCTGCCCATTTACCGGAGTGATCCAAGGTCTGGCTTCGCTGGATGCCCTCCTGGGTCATGCCCAGCTTTTTCATCAGCCCGACAGATTTCACTCCATCAATGGCTTCCGCGAAAACCTTATGGGCATTTCGTTCACAGAACGCATAGTCGATCACAGCCTTGCAGGCTTCGTACGCATAGCCTTGCCTCCAATAGCTCCGGTTGAAAATCCAACCCATTTCATAAACGCCCGGATCAAACTCATTGAAAAGGATATATCCGATCATCTTCCGGGACAGCTTTTCTACCGCTGCCACAGCACCGCGCCGCCCAATACAGAAAGACTCCAGGAACTGCTGTACCTTTTCAAAGTCATAGGGCGGCTCACAGTTTAACATTGTTTCCTCGTCCCCGAAAATATCGTGGAGATCTTTGGCGTCCTCCAAAGTAAAATCCCGGATGGTCAACCGGGCTGTTTCCACGTTTTTCATAGATTAATTACCTCAAAAGCTCTTTTTTGTGACAAGGGTAACCACATTGGTTGTGAGATTTATTACCTTATTTCCCCTGGGAACAGGGTATTGTTGAACCTTTTGCGCGATGGTTTCTCCTGGGAAAGTCGCTTTCAGGAGTTCCGGGAGCCATACTGCGGAGCCTGTTATTCTGTTCCCAGGTGTTTTCCAGCACCCCCATAAAACCGTGGCGGCTTATCTTCTCACTATGCTCCAAGGGTCAGCAAAGCGTCGTCCTTCGTAAACGGTCAGCCGTTGCCTTGCAGGTACTTGTATTCCCAGTCCAGGTCAAACAGCTTGTTTCCCCGCTCCATGGGGCAGCCGGTGAACAGGTCGTCCGCCAGCTCCCGGAGGATCTCCGCCGGTTCCAGGCAGCTGATATAAAAGTCGGGCAGGGCCTCTTCCCCCAGCCGAAGGCCCAGAATGGCCCCGGTGACCGCCCCCACCGCGGCGCTGCGGCCGGAGTGGTTCACGGCGGTGATCACAGCGGTATCGAAATCCTCTCCGCTGCTTAAGCAGGCATACACCGCCCCCGCCAGCACCTGGGCGGCGCTGTCGCAGCCAAGACGCTCCATCACATCCACCGGCTTTAAGTTGGGGGATCCGGCGTAGGTAATGGCGTGGCGCACCAGGGTGGACAATTCGTAAATTTGGGAGTATTGATGGCCGAACCGGTCTATGCAGGCATCCACCGCTTCCAGTACCAGGGCCTTCAGATTTTGTTTCCGGTTCTGGATCAGGCGGCTGATGATGTGGGAGAGCACCGCCCCGGACAAAAAGGCGGTGGGACTGCCGTGGGTCAGGGCTACGGCTTCCGCCCCCAGCAGATCGATCTCCTGCTGATCCATCCGGTCGGGATGGTAGAAAAGCCCCACCCCAATGGCGGAGGTCAGGCCGGAAGGGCTGTCAAACCGGTTGGTGGGGGTTTCCGGGGTTCCCAGGTTCTGCCGGTTCAGGGTATCCAGCATCCGGGTATCCATACAGTGCCGGCGGCACAGCTCCTGCCTGCGCAGAAGCCAGCAGTAGGTCCGGCTGGGACGGCCCCAGGGACGCTGGGAAATGGCCCACTCCCGGCTGGACAGGCCGATGTATTTAATGAAGGGGGCCATTTTGCCGGTGACCTGTCCCCGGGTCAGGCCCAGAAGCAGGCCGTTGCAGGTGAAGGCCGCCAGCTGGGTATAGGAGGTGACGTCGGCGTAGCCGTTCACCAGGTCATAGCCCAGCAGACC
Organism: uncultured Oscillospiraceae bacterium; assembly: GCA_944385535.1. GTDB lineage: Bacteria > Bacillota > Clostridia > Oscillospirales > Oscillospiraceae > Faecousia. Next base: position 5,099 of record CALWXR010000023.1, on the reverse strand, counting down.
GTGGGGACCGTAGTCCTCCTGGATCTGCTGCCAACTGCGGTTGTCCACGGTGTAGCCCATGGCGTCTCCTACCGCCAGGCCCAGCAGACACCCCCGATAGGCAGATCGTCCAACTGCCATCGCTGCCCCTCCTTTCAAAAATATCCCCATGGTAATCATTCTATACCATTATATATTCCGGGCAGGGAAAAGGCAAGGGAAAATATCTCCCTTGCCCGAAAAGTTTACATAATACTTTTAAGCCGGTCCAGGGCCGTTTCCAGGGCCTCTTCCCGCAAACCGGAATAATTCACCACCAGGGTGTGAAGATCCTCCGTACCGTCGTGATAGTAGCCGCTCAGGGCCTTGACCCGAATGCCCACGGATCTCAGCCGGGCGGTCAGTTCCTGATCCGACAGGTCGGTGTCCACCTTTAACAGAAAGTGCAGTCCTGCGTCCTCTTCCAGAATGGTCAGCCGGTGGTAGTGGGGGGATTGTTCCAGCAGGGAGATTACCCGGTTGCGGCGGCTTTTGTAGAATTTCCGCATTCGGTTGATGTGCTTTTCAAAATAGCCCCGGCTCAGGAACCGGGCCAGGGTGTACTGCTCGAAGCTGGCTACGGTGCAGCTGTAAAAGCCCAGCTGCTTCTGAAACTGATCCATCAGGGCGGCGGGCAGGATCATGTAGCTGATGCGGATAGAGGGGGCCAGAGTCTTGGAGAAGGTGTTCATATAGATCACCCGTTCCCCGCCGTCCAGAGCCAGCATGGCGGGAACCGGATGGGCGTCAAACCGGAATTCCGAGTCGTAGTCGTCCTCAATGATCCATTTTCCCGCCCCCTTGGCCCAGTCCAGCAGCTCCATCCGGCGGCTTACGGGCGTCACCAGGCCCGTGGGAAAATGGTGGGAGGGGGAGCAGTGGAGCACGTCCGCCCCAGGGAGCCCTGTCGGGATCACCCCCAGGCCGTCCATAGGGGCGCTGACGCAGGCCACGCCTCCGGCGGCGTAGATCTTGCGGATCTTGCTGTAGCCCGGCTCCTCCACCGCGTAGACCCGATCCCGGCCCAGCAGCTGAATCAGCAAATTGTAAAGAAAGTCGGTGCCCGCGCCGATGAGGATGTTCTCCGGATCTACGTGCATGCCCCGGAAGGCGGCCAGGTGATCGGCAATGGCCCGGCGCAGCTCCGGCGCGCCCTGATTGTGCAGGGGGGAGAGGAGGGTTTCTCCATAGTCCAGCATCACTTCCCGCTGCAGGCGGCTCCAAACGGAGAAAGGAAATTGCTGGGCGCCGTTGGCGGTCAGATCCAGCAGCCAGGCCTGCTCCGCTTTTTCCGCCCGGGGGGCGGGGACGGGAACAGGGGCGGGCCGCCGGTCCACCGCCTCCACAAAATACCCCACCTTTTCCTGAGAGCGGATATACCCTTCCGCCAGAAGCTGGTTGTAGGCCCCTTCCACGGTGATTTTGCTCACCTCCAGATTCTGGGCAAGGGCCCGCTTGGAGGGCAGCTTCTCCCCGGGGGCCAGCTTGCCGGACAGGATATCCGCCCGGATGCACCGGTACAGAGCCTCGTACAGGGGCACCCCCGGGGCTTTTTTTAGCTCGTAAGTTAACATAACATCACCGCTTGGAAAACAGACTGCGGCCTTGGAGCCGCCGGTAGATCCGGTCGCCAAAGTCAAAGATTTTCAGCATAATCAGGTACACAGTTGGGGTCATGAGCAGCAAGGTAACCATCACCAGCTTGGTCTGGACGGTACCGGCCCGCAGGGCAAATACCTGGCCAAGCAGGGTGAATACCAGGATCAGGCACACCAGCATGCCAGTCCACACCAGCTTGCGGAACAGGTTGAAGGGTTTGCACACCTGAAACAGCACCATCATGCCCACCACTGCCAGGATTCCGGCGCAAACCGTGGTAATGGACTCCGAGGGCAGGGAGAATACCTCCCGGAAGGCCTGGCAGATGAGCACCGCGAATACATTGGTCAATCCCCCGGGGAAGGCCCGGCGGAGCACGCCCCGGAGGAAATGCCCCCGGATCCGATCGTAGTTGGGCTCCATGGCAAGACAAAAGGAGGGGATGCCGATGGTCAGGGCGGAGATAATGGTCAGGTGCATGGGCTGCAGGGGGTAGGGCCAGTCGGTAAACAGGGTGATGCCCGTGAGGAACAGGGAAAAAATGTTCTTCACCAAAAACAAGGTGGCGGAACGCTGGATGTTGTTGATTACCCGGCGGCCCTCACCTACGATGCCGGGCAGACTGGCAAAGTCGCTGTTCAGGAGCACCAGACTGGCCAGCTGGCTGGCGGCCTGGGCCCCGGAAGCCATGGCAATGGAGCAATCCGCCTGCTTCATGGCCAGCAGATCGTTCACCCCGTCGCCGGTCATGGCCACGGTGTGGCCCTGCTTTTGCAAAGCGGAAATGAGCCGCCGCTTTTGCTCCGGGGTCACCCGGCCAAAAACGGTGTATTCCCGGACTGCCCGGGCAAAGTCCTCGTCCGTTTCCAGGGTGGAGGCGTCTACGGACTGTTCCGCCCCGGGGATTCCCGCCCGGATGGCGGCCTGGGCGGCGGTTTTGGGATTGTCCCCGGAGATGACCTTGACGGTTACGCCCTGGTCGGTAAAATAGCCGCAGGTTGCCCGGGCGTTTTCCCGGATCCGGCCGGTGAGCAGTACCAGAGCCAGCGGCCGAACCAGGGTTTCCTCCAGTCTGCCCGGGGCAAGGGGCCCCCGGTAGCCTGCCAGCAGCAGCACCCGGCAGCCTTGATCCAGCCAGCTGTCTACAGCTTCCCGGTACTCCGGGAATCGGGCGCCCAGAATGAACTCCGGCGCGCCCAGGACAAAGGCACCTTGACCCTGAAATTCCGCCCCGCTCCACTTGCTTTCCGGGGAGAAGGGGATCTGATTCTCCGCAACCCAGTCGCTGTCCCCGGCGAACAGCTCATGGAGGGCTCTGGCGGTGGCGTTTTCCGGCTCCCGGCTTCCGTACATGGCGGTGAGGATCCGCTCTATGTATTCCGGGGGATCCTGGGACAATGGGATGAGATTATCCACCTCCATGTCCGCTTCCGTAATGGTGCCGGTTTTGTCCAGGCACAACACGTCCACCCGAGCCAATGTCTCGATGCAGTTCATATCCTGAACCAGCACCTGCTGCTTGCTCAGCTTTATGGCGGAGACCGCCATGGCGATGGAGGTGAGCAGATACAGCCCTTCCGGGATCATGCCCACCAGGGCGGCCACGGTGCCCTCGGTGCTTTCCCGGTAGCTCAGCCCCAGAACTACGTATTCCTGATGGAACAGGATGATCCCCAGGGGCACCAGCAAAATGCCTACTACGAAGATCAGCTTGTCCAAAGAGCGCATCATTTCCGATTTTTGGGCGGCAGGATTGTGCTTGGCCTCCTGAGAAAGCCGGGCGGCAAAGCAGGCTTCCCCCACTTTGGTCAGCTGCGCCCGGCCGGTGCCGGCCAACACGATGGAGCCGGAGAGAATCGGATCCCCGGCCCGTTTTTCCACCGCTTCCGACTCGCCGGTGATGAGAGATTCATCCACCCAAAGCTGTCCCTGCCGTAAAATGCCGTCGGCGCACAGGCTGTCACCGGAGACAAATTCGGCAATGTCGTCAACCACGATCTGTTCCGGGGGAATCTCCAGTCGTTCCCCCTCCCGGATCACCCGCACGGGATGGCGGGCAACCAGGGTCAGCCGATCCACCGCCCGCTTCGCCCGGATCTCCTGAACAATGCCGATGACCGTATTGATGGCGGCCACCAGCAGAAAGCCCATGTTCAATATGGTAGAGCCGGAGAGGATCAGCATCACCGCCAGCACCACGAAGATCAGGTTGAAAAAGGTAAAGCAGTGGGTCAGCAGAATCTCCTGTTCCGTTTTTCCCGAGGGCTGGGGAAGCCCTGCAGGGATCCGCCGGGCCGCTTCCTCATGGGTCAGGCCCCGGTCAGGGTTGGTTCGCATTCCATCTGTTTCTGTCACGGAGGATCTCTGCCTTTCTGTCTGCTATCTTAAGTGCCTGCTGAATAAGCCGCGGAAAGCGGCTTATTCCCGCCGCAGGCGGGAAATCCGTCTTTACGCTGCCACAGGATCAGCAGGCTCCCGCTTTCCACGGAAATTTCCGCCTCTTCTCCTGTAAAATGATTGCTTACCCCCAGGGGAAAGCCGCTGGAGAGCACGGCATTTTCCAGAGGGTAGTGTACGCCCCGCTCCCTTACGCCCTTGGCGTCCGGACCCATGCAGAATACGGAAACCGTGCCCCGGCATCCCCGGGGAAAGCGGAGAGACTGGTTTCGGATCACCGTAGCCAGGGTGTCCCGGCCGATGAGATACCCCCGGCCACCATGGTCTGCGATGAACTGGAGTGTCTGAAAATTGGCTACCGTATGATCCAGTCTGGGGCCGTCCAGGCTGCCGTAGAAGTAAAATTCCTGATACCCCAGCGACAGCCCCCGGCGGGCCGCCAGCATGGCGTCTGTATCGTCCTTCTCCACGGGAAACACGGCGGCTCCCTGGGGCGTATAGCCAAGAGAATCAAAATCCCCCAGGATCGCGTCCGGGGCGATCCCCAGCGCCCGGACGTGGCGCAGACCGCCGTCGGCGGCGATCACATAGTCCCCCGGCTCCAGGGGAAAGGCCAGCCGGTCAAAGCCGCCGGCGCAGAAGATGATGCATCTGCCCATAGGCGTCTCTCCTTTCTTTTGAATATTTTACCATATCCGGCGCCGAAGGGAAAGGGCCAAGCTGTGAACGAACGGCGAATTTTCCGTGGCGGGAGAAGGGAATTTTTCTGCCGGAGAAAGGGGAAAAGCACACTGCATAAAAATCTGCCCGCACCGGTTTAATTTTTGTGACAATGCGCAAACTATTTTCCCCCGCTTGACTTTGGTTTTGGAATATGGTATGCTTTTTGCGTGAAATGGGCGTAATTTGCGCCCTTTTTACCTTTCATAATGAATTAAAACCGATTTTGCGGTTTTAATTATAGTCAATCCATATCCATTGACGCACATCATGAAGGAGGAAAAAACAGCCTCAATGAAAAAGTTTGTGTGATACAGGGTTTCTGACATATCCCCGTCTACTTGCATCAATCAGCTTGAGGAAGA
>CALWXR010000022.1 GCA_944385535.1 uncultured Oscillospiraceae bacterium | reverse complement strand
AGAAAACCCGCGTAAACCCTTGATTTACGCGGGATTGTTGTTGGCGGAGACGGTGGGATTCGAACCCACGTGCCCTTTCGGACAACTCGATTTCGAGTCATTTCCCACTCATGCCTTCTGGTAGAAATTAAGCGAAGATGGAAGTACACAACGGAAGCTCAAAAGCTGCGGTATACTGCGGATTTTGGCTTCCGTTTTTCGCTTTTATTTGAACCCACCGGACTTTCCGAGTTCTTCCCGTTTTTGCCCCGAATTATGACCGGAGGATAGAACAAGGATAGAACTGCACGCCAAATCAAGGGCATTAACACCCGGGCCTTATCTCTGACTGCAACTCGCAGTTATGATTTAATACTTTGATTTTATTTGAACTCATTCCAAAAGTCAACCTTTTAGACACCAGTGAAGCGGCTCACCTACCAATGACAGATGAACAAGAAAGTGAGTGCTGCACATGGATTTGACTAAGTATTACCCCGACATCGTCGCAAAGTATCCCGCCTATGTAACCCAACGGGAACTCTGCGAGATCTGCCGCATCTGTCCCAAGACCGCCTACAATTTGGAGCAACAAGGTGAGATTCCCTACACCATTGAGCAAAACCACCTGATCCGTAGCCACAAAATCAAGCTGACGGACATTCTCGCCTATCTCTATCGGCGTGAGTGCAGACAGGAAGCAGACAGTCCGTATATCCGTGCTATGAGAACATTCTATGACGAACATCTCTCGCCCTACCCAGACCTGCTTTCCGTAAAGCATATTCAGCAGATTACAGGCTTTTCGTCCTCGGCAATCATGCGGTGGATCAGCACAGGGATTTTGAAGGCATTCCAGCCTGGAAAGCAGTACACCGTCCCAAAGGATTTTATGCTGGACTTTCTGATAAGCCCATATTACCGCCGTATCCGCCGAAAGACCCCTCTCCAAAAGAAATTGATGGATATGTTTGAGCGTCTGTGGCAGGAAAAAGGAGGCGAGTGATGTGGCACAGGTATCCAAGTATCGCTATTTGCTGAATCAGTATCCCGAAACCGTCCAAAAAGAACAATTTCGCATCATCTGCCATATCAGCAAGCGCACAGCCCGATATTTGTTGCAATCCGGTCTGGTTCCCTGCGTACAGAGTGGGAAAAAGACCCGGAATTACACCATTAAGATGAAAGACATTGTTCGCTATCTTGAGCGCAGGGAAATTCACCCTGAAAAATACAAACTCCCCCCTGGCTCATATAGCGGGACATACGCAGTCAAGCCCCTGCTTCCTGAATCTGTGACAACAGAAGAACTGCGAAAATACTACATAGAGAGTTTCCGGGACATTCCCGACATAGTTTCCACGAAAGAGGCCGCGGAATTAACAGGCGCCACGGCATCTACGGTCGCAAAATGGATCAGAACGAAAAAGCTGAAAGCTCTTTCTCATGGTCCGGCATTTATCATCCCGAAGGTCAATCTAATCGACTTTATGGCCAGTGACGCATACTTGAACAAACGCTTGAAATCGCAAAAATTCCACGAAAATATAGGAGGTTTTCTATCATGGAAAGCGGGAAAATAATTGTTGTAGCCAACCAGAAAGGTGGGGTAGCCAAGACCAGCACGGTCCGAAATCTGTCCTACGCGCTGGCCGAAATGGGCAAGAAGGTCTTGGTCGTTGACTTTGACCCCCAGTATAACCTCACCACCAGTTTCGGCGTCCTGCCGACCCAGGCGCCCTATAATACCGGGACTCTTATCACCAATCTGCTTCTGGACGAATCTCTGCCGGATACCAATGAGTTCATCCAGAAAATCGGCTCTGTGGACTTAATCCCTTCCAGCCGATCTCTCACCGTTGCGGAGGCAAATCTGCTGATGACGCCGGACAGCAATGACTACCTGGCCGCTCTGCTGAACCCTCTGCGGCTGTCCTACGATTACATTATTGTGGACACCAACCCTTCTCTCGGCTCGTTGACCATCAACGCTTTAACGGCTGCTGACGAGGTAATCATCCCGATTGACCCAGAACTGTTCGCTCTGACCGGTTTGCAGGCGTTGGTGGACACCATCAAGAAAATCAAACGGAAACTGAATCCCGGCATTGAGATTTGCGGTATCCTGTTCACCAAATGCAACAAGCGGACGAACCTATATCGCCGTACATACGGTCAGGTTACAAAGGCGTTCCAATCGCTCCCCATCTTCAACTGTCAGATTCCCTACACGGTCAAGGTGGGGGACGCAAACAGCTACGGAATGAGCGTCATGGAACTGGAGCAGGCAAACCCCGCCTCTCTTGCCTATCTGGAACTTGCAAAGGAGGTGCTGGCAAATGCCTAAAATCAATCCACGCATCAAGTCCATTGACGATCTTCTTGGCCTGGATGCCCCAGCGGAAGAAACTGTTGAACCTACCCCTTCTGTATCCTTGCCGACCAAGAATACCATCATCACCCTTTCCCCGCAGGCCATTCGTGCTTTCCGAGGCCATCCGTTCCGACTGTATGAGGGCGACCGGCTCAATGATCTGGTAGAAAGCATTTCGGAACATGGGGTCCTGAATCCCGCCATCATCCGCAAGATCGAACGGGATGAAGATGGCTTTGAGTATGAAATGCTGGCCGGTCATAACCGGCAGAACGCCGCAGCCATTGCAAACCGTGAACTTCCCTGTATCGTCAAGGAAAATCTCTCCGATGAAGATGCTTGGATTTATGTGATCGAAACCAATGTCCTGCAACGCTCCTTCTCCGAAATGCTGCCCTCTGAAAAAGCGGCGGTGTTGGCTCTGCGCTATTCCAAGATGATCTGTCAGGGGCGCCGGAACGATATTATCGAGGAACTGAAAAGGCTGGAAAACCCTGATGAAATCAGGGAAAACGGGACTTGTGGCATCGGGTGCCACAAGTCGAAAAGCCGTGATGTTGTAGGCGCGGAATATGACCTGAAAGGCCGTGCTGTTGCCAACTATCTCCGCATCAATGAGTTGATTACTCCGCTGAAAAGACGAATTGATGACGCCGAGTTCCCGATTGTGGTGGCTGTGCAGCTCTCCTATCTGGCCGAACAGGAACAGCAGATGGTTGATGATGTGCTTTCAGGAAATGAGTACAAGGTCAACGAGGGAAAGGTTGTCCTGCTGCGGGAATATACCGGAAAGCTGACCCCGGAGCGTACCGAACAGATTTTGTCCGGCGAGTTTAACCGGAAACCCAAGAAATCCACGGCTACGGCGTTCAAGGTCAAACCGGCGATTTACAAGAAATACTTTACCGCCAGCATCAGCCAGAAAGAGTTCGACAGCATTGTGGACGAGGCGCTTGCCCTCTACTTTGCTCAGAAAGGACAGGAGTCCGAGCAAGAGGCCGGATAACCGGCCATAATCACCAATACAGGAAGGAGGTCAGATACCGTTGAGAAATGATGAACGCCTGCGGACGATATATGAAGTCATGGCTCCCTATATTGTCCGAAATGAACACAACTGGCGGGATTATCTGGCATTTGCATCGCAGTTCCATAAGCACAGTTTTGACAACATACTTCTTGTGTACGCACAGGACGAGGATGTTTCGATTCTGGCAACACGAAAGCAATGGGCCACCATAGGCAGAAATTTGATTCCCCGTGCAAAGGGCGTAGCCGTTTGCGTCTACCGGAATGCCAAACTCACTCTTGACTATCTCTTTGATGTAAGCCAAACTACTGGCAAAGAGATTCATCCTACGGACTGGCAGCTTTCCGATGAAATGAAAAAGGCCCTGACCGAGCGCCTGTCGTATGCACACGGTTTCCCCAAGCAGGATTTTCCCCAAGCGCTGTATGCGATGGCAAGCGAATCTGTCGCAGAGAATTACAACCACTTTTTGCAGGAACTCAAGCAGGAAACCAAAGGCCATTTGTTCACCGAGATCCCGGCCGGTGGTTTTGAAGCCCAATACATCCAGCTTTTGACCGACAGCATTTCTTATTTCATCGGCAAAAAGTGTCACCTGCCGGATGAAGAAATCCAGTTGAGTGACGGCATGGCGACGGTCAGCCATTTTAATACACTCCCGCTGGTTGCACATCTGGGTACGGCAGTAACCGCCCTTTCCAAAGGTATCCTGTTAGAAGTAGAACGGAACATCAAGATTATCAATCGTGAAAGGATGGCACAACATGAGCAAACCGAATATCAATCTGAAATACAGGGAGCAGGACGGGATGATGCTTCCCGATCTGCAAATCTCCAACAGCAGCGAAGCAGATCAACCTCTGGGCAGGTACGGCCGGATGGCCCTGGAATACCTCAGAGAGAATCACCCAGAGCGATTTACGACTTTGAAAATGGATGGCAGTCTGATGGAGATCATGCACCGGGTACAGGACGAGGCGACCGAGAAGATCGAAGCCCTGACGCAGCAAATGCTCCAGCAGGAGCCACTTCCGCAGACCGAGGACATCATGGAGCGGACGCGACACCTGAACAGTCTGAAACTGATGGCGGAGGAAACCGTACTCCAGAGCGTAGTCCTGATTCCCCGCTGACCGAAGAACAGCCAAATACAGAAGTGGCGCCGAGCGCCGCACCTGTGGGAGAGCCGTCTGAAAAGGACGGCTCTTTTTCTGTTCCTGCGGAACAACCGACACGCCATTTTACCGATGCAGAAGTCCGGCGCAATTATGAGTACATCCTGACCAGCACCAATCTATACCCCCCAGAGCTGCACAGCGCGGTTCGCAGCGTATTGTCAGAACCGCCGCTCAATCCTGACTGGTCAGACAAAGGGCGGCAGATTGCGGCTCTCTTTACTCCCTATGGCGACCGTGAATATCAGGGCGATTTTCTCTATCGTACCCGGTTGCATGGTGAAGATGGCATTTCATTTTTCTTTGATGAAGGCTATACCTACATTCCCTGGAACGGGCTGGCGTTTTTACTGGATGCCATGATCGAGGATGGCGACTATCCCAATCCTGTTGTAGAGGAGCAGCCTGACCCCATCGGGGATTATAACATCCCTGATGAAATTGATGAAATGGGCGGTCCTCACCGGCAAATGACCATTGGAGAAGCGGATTTTGATTATGTTCTGGATGCTGTTGCCTATGAAGCCGGAGAAACCGTAGTGGAACCGGTCAAGCCGCAGGCGATTGTTCAAATGGAAAACGGCACGCCAGCAGCCGGTGACGAGCCTGCATCCGTTCCTGACGAAAATCCCCCTGTTGTTGTGGAGGCCCCTGAAACGGCTCTCCCCACAGATACAGCGGAGCAGCCTACACCGCCGCCCGTCAAAGGAAACACGACGGCGCACAAGAATTTCCGCCGCTTTCAAGAGTTGTTCCCGGAGATTGTGTCCGGTCAATATGAGTATCTGCGGCTGGAGGCCGGAGAAGCCTACTATCCTCTGGTCATTCACCATAAATACGGTTCCCATTACTGCATGGAGCATTACTATATGCAGAACGGCGACCGGATGTATGACCCTTATATGGACTTCCAAATCGACAAAGAGGCTGGGACACTTCGGGCTTTCAGTTATGAGAACAGCGGCATTGGTGTATATAACGAGGCTGATCCCGACGACCCCGCATACGAGAAAGCAATCAACGGGTTCAACAGTTTCTTTGCCACCTGGCTGAGCAATATCCGCAGCCAAGGCTATGAGCCGGTGCGGGCCTCTATGATGGTCAACGATGAAGAAGTCGATGTGGATTTGCGCCCGGCTGCCGAAGCTGTTCCGGTCGTGGAAGAAGAACAGCCGGAGCAGCTCTCCCTTCTGTCCTTGGAAAAGAGTACGGAAGATCTGCTTGTTGAGCGTGTCATGCAAAGAGGCCCCCTTACCGCAGGAAAAAAAGAACAAATCTACGAGTTTGCTCAGACCCACCCCACCGGATCAGAATTTACTGCTTTTCTAAAAAAGCTATATGGATATGAAGGGTTCTCCGGTGATGAAATGGGCGTGAAATACGCCATGTTCAATAGTGAAGGTGTCACTATCGAATGGCAGGATGAGCAGGGCGAAACACAGGAAACAAAGCTGTCCTGGGCGCGGGCTGCCGGTGTCGTGCAACGCCTGGTGGATGAAGGCCGCTATCTGGAAACCCCTGTTGTCAGTCTGCCGGAGCCGGAAACCGATGAGCCGCTTGAGGGAGAAACAGAACCGTATGATTACAGTTTTGAATATGGCCTTTTAGGGCGCCTTAAAGCGGACTGCGAGTATTTTCTAAGTGAAGGCCATCAGCACGAAAAGCATTTGTGGGCGGGTAGCATCCATGCACAGATAGCTAAAATGCGAGAGCTGTATGATCTGCTCCCGGAAAAGCCGGAAGGGATAACCAAAGAAATAATTGACGATTATGAAACCCGTATGGCTCCCTGGGAACACGATGAAGCAGAGGAAACACAGATTTTAGATGAAGCCCTGGACGCCCATCATGGGCAGATTGATATGCTGATGCAGGCGGTCCGAGGTGAGCTGACAGTTGGAACCATCCGGTACAGCATTTTTGAGGGGCGGCCCCATATCAGCATGATTGAAGTCTTGGAGGACTACCGCCGCCAAGGTATCGCAACCCAGATGCTCCGCTATCTGCAAGGGCAATATCCCAATGAGGAAATTGTATGGGGGTATTTGACCGAGGATGGCTCAGCCCTGTACCAAGCCGTGGTGGATGAACAGCCCAATCCCGACTATCTCCGGGTACAAAATGACCTTGAAGATATTACGCGGGAATTTGACGCTTATGTGCGGCGCCTGGACGGTGGGGCTATTCTCTCCCCCCAAGAAGCTGCCGACATGGACGATCTGGAGGACACGCAATACCGGCTGGAAAAAGAGCTGGAAGAACTGCGCCCCATTCGCGCCTTTGTACGAATGGGCGATGGTACAGCAGCAGAGGCGCCCGCTGTTATGGATGAAGCCACCCCCACTGATCTGGCGCCCCTTCGTGAGCCACCTGCGGCGCCGCAGGTCGCCACACACAACTTCCGTTTTTCTGAGGACTATGACCTGTATCCAAGTGGAGCAAAAACCAAATATAAAAACAATGTCATGGCAATCAAGCTGCTCAAGCAGATTGAGCTGGAAAAGCGGACAGCGACACCGGAAGAACAAATCATCCTTGCCCGTTATGTCGGATGGGGCGGGCTTGCCAATGCTTTCTCCAGTACGGCCTCTGGTTGGGAGAACGAATATCAGGAATTGAAGTCCCTGCTGACTGATGTGGAATACAAGGCGGCCATGAACTCCACCATCACAGCCTACTACACCGAGCCTGACCTGATCCGGCACATTTACCGCGCCCTGGAACGCTTTGGCTTCGAGGGCGGCCCTGACCGAAAAATCCTGGACCCCGGTATGGGAACCGGCAACTTCTATTCTGTGCTGCCGGAGCAGTTTCAAGGGAGCAAGCTGTTTGGCGTAGAGTTGGATTCCATCACCGGCAGAATCGCAAAGCAGCTTTATCCTGATGCGGATATTTCCATCATGGGATATGAAGCCACCAAATTTGAGGACAACAGCTTTGATGTGATTCTGGGCAATATCCCGTTCAACTCCGTTAAAATCTATGACCGGCGCTACAATGACCTGAACCTGTACATCCATGACTATTTCTTCATCAAGTCCCTGGACCTTGCGAAACCGGGTGGCATCATTGCCTTTATCACCAGCAAAGGAATTATGGATCGCAAGGACGAGAGCCTTCGGGAATATATCGCACGGCGGGCAGAGTTCATCGGCGCCATTCGCCTACCCAACACAGCGTTCAAGGCTTTGGCGGGAACCGATGTAACAGCGGATGTTGTTTTCTTAAAAAAGAGAGTGCAGCCCATAGAACTTGATCGCGCGAATCTTCCGTCCTGGATTGAAACTGACCTGGACCGCAGTAAATGGATCGCCTATAACCGCTATTTCAAAGATAATCCCGAAATGCTCATGGGCGAGATGGTGAGCAGCCGGAATATGTACGGCAACGAAGATGGGACGGCCTGTGTTGCCCCGGAAGATTTTGACCTGAACCAGCATCTTACCCAAGCGGTTGACTCCCTGTACGCCCGTTTCACAGCAGAGCCAGATGAAGAAATTGAGGCAGACGAACCGGAAGAAAGCAATACAGAGTATGAGGACGCTCCGGCCGGAACCAAAAACTTCACCTATGTTGTGCGGAATGGCGAGATCTTCTTCTGTGAAAAAGATAAGCTGATCCCGCAGCCTTACACCGGCATGAAGGCCGAAAGAATCAAGGGATTGTGCGAAATCCGTACTGCGCTGCTGGAGGTTATCAACATCCAGTCCCATGAGTATGACCCGATTGATCTTCAGAAAGCGCAGGACACACTCAATCAGGTATATGACCGCTTCGTTGCAAAGTATGGAGCCATCAACAGCAAAGGAAACATCCTCGCTTTTTCTAATGATGACCAATTCCCGTTGCTGCGCTCTATCGAGGATGAGCGGAAAGACAAGACCGGTTGGGATAAATCAGCGATCTTCACCAAAGCCACCATCCGCCCCTTCCGTCAGGTCAATCATGCAGACACCGCCGAGGATGCCCTTCAAATCTGCCTGAATCACAAGCTGCGGGTGGATTTGCCCTATATGTCCTTCCTGACGGGAAAAGAGCCGGAAGAATTGGTGCGTGAACTGGATACTCGCATCTATCTCAATCCTCAGAAATACTACGGCAATCCGCTGGAAGGATGGGAACTCGCAGAAGAATATCTCAGTGGTCATGTGCGGGATAAGCTGCTCTACGCACGTCAGAAGGCAGCAGAAGAACCGGAACTCTTTGCCCGGAATGTAGAGGCTTTGGAGGAAGTACAGCCAGAACCGCTGACTCCTGCCGACATTGAAGTGAATATGGGCGCCATCTGGGTCCCCATTGAGTATTACCGTCAATTCATGTATGAAACCTTCCAGACCAGTGGATATGAAAAGGTCATTGAGGGCGGTGACAACCGGCACCGTATTGACATTGAGTATTTTTCCTACACTACGACCTGGCGTGTTACCAATAAAGGTGCGGAACCGGATTCCGTAATGGTCAACCAGACTTTTGGAACCAAGCGGAAAAATGCTTATGAGATTTTTGAGGATTGCCTTAATATGCAATCCTCAACAGTCCGTGACCGGCAGGAATACATCAATGAAAATGGAAATAAGTCAGTTAAATATGTAATCAACGCACAGGAAACGATGATTGCCCGTGCCAAGCAGCAACAGATTCAGGAGGCGTTTGCGTCCTGGGTTTGGAAAGAACCGGAGCGCCGGGATACGCTTCTGCGGATCTACAATGAAACTTTCAACACGGTTCGTCCCCGTGAGTTTGACGGGAGCCATCTGGTATTCCCCGGCATGAACACAGAGATGAAACTGCGGAAGCATCAGCTTGATTTTGCTGCCCGTGTTATCTATACCGGGACGGGGCTTGCTGCACATGAGGTAGGCGCCGGAAAGACCGCTGCTTTAATTGCCGCCGGGATGTACCTCAAAAACCTGGGAGCGATCCACAAGGCGGTGTTTGTGGTTCCCAATCCCCTGGTAGGCCAGTGGGCAACAGAGTTCTATCGCTTTTTCCCCAACGCAAACCTTTTGGTATCCACCGCAGAGGATTTTACCCCTAAAAATCGCAACCGCTATATTTCCAAGATCGCCACCGGAGAATATGACGCAGTGATTCTGGCACACAGTCAATTTGAGAAAATCCCAATCTCCACAGAGCGGCAGATCGCTATGTTGGAACGGCAGATCAACGATATTGAAAATGCTATCTATGAGATCAAAAGCGAAAACGGTGAAAATTGGTCCGTCAAGCAGATGGTCATTTTCCGCAAGAATCTGGATGAACGGCTGAAAAAGCTGTCTGCCGAGGAAAAGAAAGACGATCTGCTGACCTTTGAGCAGCTGGGCGTAGATATGATGATGGTGGACGAGGCGCATTTTTTCAAAAACTGTTTTGTCTTTACCAAACTGAGGAATGTGGCTGGCATCACAACTTCTTCCAGTCAGCGGGCCTTTGATATGCTGCTCAAATGCCAGTATTTACAGGAAACGAATCAGGGGCGCGGCGTAGTATTTGCGACCGGAACGCCAATCAGTAACTCGATTTCCGAACTGTTCGTCATGCAGCGGTATTTGCAGCCGCAGGAGTTGGAACGCTTTGGCTGGTCCTACTTCGACACATGGATCGCTCATTTTGCCAAACGAACCTCTGTGCTGGAATTGAAGCCGGAGGGCGGCGGCTATCGGATGCGTGATCGCTTCGTCCGCTTCTACAATCTCCCTGAACTGATGGCGGTCTTTCGTGAGGTCGCTGATGTCAAAACAGCGGATATGTTGGATATTCCCGGACTCCCGGCTGTTCGCACTGGTAAGGCGGAGATTGTTTCAGTGGAAGCCACACCCGCACAGCAGGCGATCATGGCTGATTTTATCATGCGAGCAGAAGCAATCCGAACCGGTCGAGTGAAGCCGGAAGAAGATAATATGCTGAAGCTGACCGGTGAGGCCCGCCTGATGGCGATTGACCCGCGCCTGATTCGACCGGACGCGGATGGTACAGGAAGCAAGTTGAGTGTCTGCATTGAGGATGTTTATCAGGTTTGGAAGGACACCGCCGCCTCTGCTTCCACGCAGCTTGTCTTTTGTGATGTTGGCACTCCCAAAGCCGGGAAATTCAATGTATATGATGAAATAAGAAATGTGCTGCTGGCAAAGGGTGTGCCGGAATCGGAGATAGCCTTTGTTCACGACGCCACTTCTGAAGCACAGCGGCAGGAGCTGTTCGAGCGTACCCGCCAAGGAAAAGTCCGTATCCTGATCGGCAGCACCAGCAAGCTGGGAACCGGCGTGAATGTTCAGAATAAGGTAATCTCCATTGACCATCTGGACTGTCCGTGGAAACCCTCTGACATTACACAGCGAAATGGGCGTGGGGTACGGCAGGGCAACGAAAACCCGGAAATTATGATAAAGCAATTCGTGGCCAAAGGGACATTTGATGCGTATCTCTGGCAGATTCAGGAGCAGAAATTGCGGTATATCACGCAGATTCTTACCGGAAAGCATATCGCCCGTTCCTGCGAGGATGTGGATGAAACCGTCCTGTCTGCTGCACAGTTCAAGGCGGCCGCTACCGACAATCCGATGGTTGCACAGAAGATGGAACTGGAAAACCGGGTCACGGAATTGAAAATCCTGCGGGGTGCGTGGAGTAACGAACAACTTTCTTTGGAGCGCAAAATCAGCACTATTTATCCTGGGCAGATCAGGCGGTATGAAAAGGAAATCGACCAGATCGGTGAGGATATTAAACTGCTGAACCAATCGGCCGGCAGCGACTTTTCGATTGTCCTGGATGGCAAACGCTATACAGAACGGTCAGAGGCCGGAGAAGCCTTCGGGCTGCTTTATCGCATGATAAAAGAAGGCGCAAAGGACGATTCGGAAGAATTTGAGATTGGTGCTTATCGCAGTTTCCCGTTGTATCTGTCGGTTGGTTATGTTTCACGATTGGTTTTGAGATACAACCACCACTACACAACGGAGGTTGGAACTTCCGCTTTAGGTGCTATCACCCGCATTGAACACCTTGCCGAACGGATTCCCGGCTATCTTAAAGAGGCCCAGCGTGAGTTAGAGGAAGTGCAAAAACAACTGGCGGTTGCCCAACAACAGGTTGGACAGCCGTTTATTTATGAGGATGAGTTGTCGGAAAAGGTTGCCCAACTCACAGAAATCAATACCAAGTTGGAGTTTGAGTCATTACAGGAAAGCGAGGTGATTTTGGATGAAAACGGACAACGATCTGATGGCGAGGAAGATTGGGATTCTGAAAGAGTTCCTTCCTGCGCTTCTGCCGAAGTATAAGATCATGCTGCTGGAGGCATTCAGCCCCCATGATCTTCTCACGGCGTATATCAAAAACACGCTGTCGGGCTACCCCCGTCTGGAAGATCAGAACCTGGACGACCTGACGCTGGAACTGCTGTACCCCACTGACGAGGCGGCAGAACACTGTATCAAAGAGTTCCTTGCTCTGCGCCTGGACGATGACAACGAGCATGAGCTGGAGCAGTGATGTGAGGTGGTGATATATGGGCGAGAAACATTCGGCTGTCTGCTATATCTTCCGTGAGGGGGCTTTTACACCCGTTCAGGAAACGAAACCGCTGCGGAATGACTTTGGCCTTGACCTCTTTCAGTATAAAGGGGCTGTTTATGAAGGCAAAACCGGACTGCATCTCTGCCCAGCGCGGGATGCGGAATATCTTGCACTTTTTATCAAGAGCCACGGCGGAATAGAAAAGGTTCAGCAAGTGATTAACAGTAGCTTGGAGCGTACCGGTCTTTCTCCCCGCTATACCCGACCGGATGAAAAGAAAAAGGACATCTTCCCGCCAAAGGAAAAAGACGAGAACCGGGTTTTTGCCAAAGACCTGATGGGAAACAAGCACTTCTACTACCGCTTCTACAACGAAAACGGCATTGAACTCTACACAACGGAGAAGAAACGGGAGTTCTTCCAAACGGTTTATATTCCATGCGACGGGTTTATGGTGGGCATTGACCAGCGGCACCGACTTGAGGAAGTCCTGAAATGGCTGCCCACTCTGGAGCATGGCATCCGGGGTGAGATCGAAAGGGTTTTCAATCAGAGTATGGAAGCCCCGGACCGGTGGGCTGATCTGGGATTTGCCAATCTGCTTGGACGGTATGAGGAAGCAAAAGCCCACAATGCCCCCATTGCTGCGGAGCGGCAACGGCAAGCTGATGAAAGACGGGCGCAGCAAGACGCCCGTGAACAGCAGTTGGCACAAGAACGACAGGCCCGTTACGATTCCGCCATCCGTGAGGCCGAAGGAAATATTATGGCGGGAAAGGAGGTGATAAACCGGGAGATCAACGGCAAATCTCTCATTATGCAGCTCTTTCGTGAGCATGAAATTCCTGTTCCTCTCAAAACACAGGGCTGGATCATCAATTCGCTTCACAGTATCCGGTACGATCCCCAAATTGGAGAATGGAACTACCGCTATTTCAAAGGCAGCCGGGACAGCACCAAAATGTTTGACCTGCTTGCCAAACTGTCCGCTGCGATTCAGACCCGACAGCAGTTTGAAGAACACGGGGAATCCCCGCCGGACACCCCTGTGTTGGACTGTGAGGAAGAACAGGATATGGAACTATAAATCTGGTTTTTGAAAGGAGCCAATATGAAAAAAGCAATTTTGAGCGTATCCGCTGCCGCCGCCATGATTGGCGGCCTTTTCTATTTTGGCTGGTATCGTAACCGCCACGGCGCCAACTAAGCAAACCGACCTGTCTGGAAGGAGGTGAAGCGATATGCCGATGACAGCGACAATGGCGCCCTACACCCTTTTCATTCTGGATGATGATACCCCTCTGAACCCTCGTGAGGACTATGACTGTTTGGGAAAAATGGTCTGCTGGCACAGCAGATACAGTCTGGGCGAGAAGCACGATTATGACGAGCCGAGCGATTTCCTGCGGAGCCTGCTGTTTTCTGAATACTCCAGCGGCCACGACCGCAACAATCCGGTTTTCGCATTTCTCAAATCCGGCAAAGCCAAGGATGCCCGTCTGGAATACAACCGATCCACACGGGAGTGGGAATTGCAGGAGAACCAGCACTGGCATTCAAACAGCGATTGGTATGTGTCCTCCAGCTATGCGGCCTCATTGAAAGATGAAGTCCCGGACTGGTTTTTGGATGACTGCCTTTCTGCCCTCTCAACCGGTGAACTGCTTTCGCTGGTAGAACAAATGGATGGCATGGTGATTCTTCCGCTTTACCTGTACGATCACAGCGGGATCACCATGAACACCTGCGGCTTTTCCTGCCCGTGGGATTCCGGTCAGGTTGGCTGGATTTACGCAGATAAAGAGATGATCGAACGGGAATATGGGAAAATCACCCCTGAAATATTGGAAAAAGTTCGTCAAGTTCTGGAATCCGAAGTCAAGGAGTACGACTACTACCTTACCGGACAGTGTTATGGGTTCCAGCTTTTCAAAGAAGATGTGGAAGTGGATAGCTGCTGGGGATTTCTGGGGGAAATCCGTGATGTTCAAAATGATATTAAGGATTATCTGCCGAAGGACTGTAACCCGGCAATCGTTGAATCGCTCCAATTTCAGTATGAGGAACCGGACATCGACGAGTATTTGGAGCGATTGCAGGAAGAAACGGAGGGATTAGACTGTGAGCCTTGATAACACAGCGAATGTTTTCATCCTGTATGGCTGCACTTTGAGCAAGGAGCGAAGTTCCATGCGAATCGTGGCGGCCACTACGGATGAAGAAATGCTGCATACCATCATCGGCGCCCAAATCCTCGGCGGCACAATGGACTACCGGGGCTTCAGCAATATGAAGGGCTTTGAACAGTTCCGGGCGGCCTGCCGTACCGGTGATGTTCAGTATAGCAATCTGGACTATGGCTTTGTGGAGCAGACGGAAAATCTGATGCTCCCGGACTGTGCAAAGGAGCCGCAGCTTGAGAAAGCATATCGGTTGCTGAACCTGTCCGACCATGAGTTCAATGCCATCCGCAATGGTTCTCTGGAGAGCCTGGGCGAAGATCGCGCCCGTTTGATTCTGGATAAGGCGCTGTCCTGGGCAGCACAGAACTATGTCGGATGGGACTTATATCGCCATTTGAGAGATGAACTCGGCATGAGCAACGAGGAAATCGGAAAAACCGGATTTGACCTGGATGAGTTCTATGAGGACGAAGCGGCGGACTCTGCGGAGTACGAAGTGGAGGCTGACTATGGCGAAGAACTTTAATCCTGCTGCTCTGCCGGAACATTGCTATGCGGTTCTTCCCGGCTCCGGGCAGCTCATAGAGGTCAGGCGCGGCGAAAAGGGCTACTATCCCTGCGCTTATTCCACCAGCGACCGTGAGTATAACAAGGTTCTGGCAAATCAGTTCAATGCCCATGAGGGTATATCAAAGGCACAGGCGGCAGCTATGTTGGCCGGTTCCATGTTTGGCTGGAATGTTCCTGCTGTCGATCCTGCCTGTTACGATGCAGAGGGCATCCCGATCCAACCGGGAGAAAAGAAAGCGCCCACCAGATCGCCTGAATATCAGTACGAGCAGGCAAAGCTCATCCGGCAGAACTACCAGCCCGGAACCAAGGTTGTTCTGGATGAAAAGATGGAAGATCCCTACCATGAAATGCCTGCGGGACTGACCGGCATCGTGGATTCCGTTGACGATCTGGGGCAAATTCATTGCCATTGGGAGAATGGTTCTTCGCTGGCGCTTATTCCGGGCGTTGACCATTTTCATCAGGATATGACTCAGGAGCCTGTGATTGAGAGCAGCGAAGAACAGGAGCCTGATTTGGAATTGTGAGGTGATGTGATATGAGCAGAAGCGCCGCTGCGTATCAGAAATTTACCGAGGATGAGATTCGGAAAGCAAACAGCGTGGATATTCTGTCCCTGGCCCGTGGCTATGGATATGAGCCGGAAAAGGCAGGCCGCAAAGCTGTCCACATGAAGCACAGCGGCGGGCTTTACATCTTCCCCGAAAACAATCGCTTTTTCCAATGGACGGGTCCTGATGATGGAGTCAAAGGCGGCGCCATTGATTTTGTCATGCGGGAAGAAAACCTGTCCTTCCCCGAAGCGGTGGGCAAGCTGATCGGCAAGGAGTTCTCTCCATCCGTAAAGCAGGTGGTTCCCTATGAGAAAAAAGAACGGGAGCCGCTGGTGCTGCCTGAAAAGGCAGACAACATGAAGCGGGCCTATTGGTATCTGGTTTCTGTCCGAGGTATCAGCCCCAAAATCGTAAGCCACTTTATGAATCGGAAGATGATTTATCAGGAAAAAAAGTATGGCAACTGCGTGTTTGTAGGCTACGATACAGAAGGAACAGCCCGGTATTGCTCCATGCGGGCGGCCAGAGATAACAGCTCCTTCAAAATGGATGCGACCGGCTCAGATAAAAGCTACCCCTTCTTCCACGAGGGCAAAACCGATCTGCTGATTGTCACCGAGGCGCCCATCGACCTGATGAGCCATGCTTCTATTGCCGCTGACTTTTATGGGCGTGACTGGATGCAAGATCACCGTATCTCTACCGGTTGCCTTTGGAATGGAGCCATTGACCGTTATCTGGAAGGCCATCCGCAGATCAAGCGGCTGGTGTTTGCAGTGGACAATGACTATCTGGCCCGTGATAAGAATGGGCAACTGCGAAATTGGGGGCAGCTTACAGCGGCAAAATGGATGAAGGCATACACCGAAAAGGGATATGCCTGCGCGGTTCATGTGCCGCATTTGAATGACTTTAACACCGACCTGGTGGAAATGCGGAAGGGGCGTTCTGTGGAGGATTTAGACCGTCAGCGTATGGCGGAGCTGGAAACTGCATTTGAACAGAGCGCCGAGGAAGAACCGGAACAAGGTATGGAGGTGTAAAATTGGCAAAAATCAAAACCTTTCAATTGGATCGCTGGAGTGAGCCGGATGAAAAGCGGCGTGTCCGGCACATCGGCATGGCCGACGCAAAAGAAACCTTTGACAGACTGCAAACGCACCTGGAACTGAAAGGTCTGCTCCCGGATGAGTATTTCCTGTTCTTCGATGAACTGACGGGCGAACTGCCTGAGTTTGACCAGGCGCTCTGTATTCCCAATTTTGGGGCCAGCGAAGGTATCTATCTGGACATTTCCCTGGCCTGCCGCGACAAAGACGGCAAGCGCTATTTTCAAAACTTTGCCACCGGCAAGACATTGGGAGAAACTGCGGACGACTATTACAGGATGTTCCGCATTGCTGCCGAATGTTCCCTGATGCTCAATGGCCGTGGAAATACCTATGAACAGAAAAAAGTGGACATCGTTCTGACCGAACAAGAGGCGGAAGCCGTGGGGACTGTGGTGGATATGGAACTCTGCGGCCACCATCCGCCGGAGGCCGAGGCAATTTTGAACTCTGCGCTGGAGAAGATCGACCGGATTGCCTTTGCAAAAGTCCAGACCATCACCTGTCACGGGAAAGACGATTACTCTCTCTGGTCTGCGGAGATCCCCAAAGATATGCTGCACTCCATCCTGCGGGAAGCCTGCGAACGGGTTGGAACCCTGGATGAACTGATGGACGCAATGAACCCGAAGGACGGGTATGAAATGCGGCTGTTCATTCAGACACCGGGACGGCAGTTTGCGTTCTACCGTATCCCTGAACGGCTCTCCAATCTGGAGGACTACGCCAATGAGGGCTGCTCTGTCCGAGGAACAAAGGACGAAATCATGGCGGAGATTTTTACCGAGTGGGCGCCCGCCCAAGAAGATCTGGAAGATGACTTTGAACTGTGACAGCCCGCACTTTTCTTTTCATCTGTACCTGCCCGCCCCCCTGCGGGGGCGCCCCGCAACCGGAATCCGCAGGCCACGCCCTGCGGTTCTCGGTTAAGGCAGGAATAGCCGTCATACCTGACGGCGGGCTGACAGCTTGAAAGCCGTGCTTTCAACAGGGTTTTGAGGATTTCAAAGGGTATGATTTTTTGATTCTGGTGTGATTTTTGTCATACCGCACTTTGTATCCGTTCTACCCACCGATTCTAACCATCCTCTGCGTTAGAATGGTTAGAATGTGAAAAGCATTTGTCAGAGCGCCGGATGAACCGGCGCCTTTTCTGCTGGAAGGGAGGATTGATTTGAAGGAATCGCCCATAAAAACAGAGCGCAAGACGCTCCATCTGCCGGAGGATACCATTCGGGCGCTCAATAAGCTGGCGGCCAGGAACGGGACGGACTTTTCCAAAGAAGTGCGCAGGGCGATTGACGAATATCTGGATTTGGAAACCACCGCCGAAAATATTGACATGATAAACGGGGTCATCCGGCAGGAACTCAGCGGGCAGCTCAAAGCCCTGGGAAATCGGTTGGCCGGACTGATAAACCGCCTGACGATCATATCGGCTGCGGGCTATTATGCCAACATTGCCATTATCGCAGACCTCATTGACCAAGATCGCTATTCGTCTTTTGAAAAAATTGAGTCGGCGGCCCGAAAGCGGGCATTGGCATTTGCCAATCAGAAAAACGCGGATGCGCTGCGTACTTTCATGGATGACGAGGAAATGCAGAAAGCCATCCATGCCGTACAAGGAGGTTCCCGTGTCGATTCTGATTTATAAGCAGCGCCACCGGCACCCCAACTATAAGAAAACACCGAAAGGCAACTATGCACATATCGGTTACATTGCAACTCGTCCCGGTGCCGTGAAAAATGAGGGGATGCGCCACGGGCTGTTCGGTAAGCTGGAGCCGGGGGCGGTCAAAGAGTTTGACACCTGGCAGGAAGCCGCCCGCCTGGTTCGGGAGCTTTCCTATCGTCGGGTCAATATGTATCGTGGTATTATCTCTTTTTCACCTGAAACGGCCGCCGAATTGGGGCTGTCCGATCACAAAGCGTGGGAGGACTATATCGACCGCCACATTTTGACCCTGGCAAAGTTCAATGGAATCCGGGTGCAGGACTTGCAATGGGTGGCTGCCCACCATAACGAAAAAGGTCATCCCCACATCCATGTGGTGTTCTGGAATAAACATCAGCGAACAATGGTCCCTTTTGTCCATCCAAGCATCCCGGATAAAATCCGAAAACAACTCATTCGAGATACCTTTGCCGAGCGTATCAAAGAGTATTGCGAGGCCAAACAGCAGGCAAAGGAACACCTGTCGGCCATCACAGACGAAATGATTGACGAGTTTGAGAAGTACATGGAGCATCTTCACCCGCAGGAATATCGCCGCCTGCGTGAAGCGTTTGGGCGTATCACGGATGATGAGCTGGGGACTTCCCCCTTGGATAGCGTTGTTGGTGCAATGAAGATTGCCCCCTTTCTCTCACGCCTGTTCGCGCTGAAGGAGAAAATGCCGAAAAAGGGACGGCTGTATTACAAATTGCTGCCAGAGGATGTGAAGGTCGAAGTGGATGCCTTTGTTGCCTTCCTGAAAGAAAACAACGAGTACATCCGCAATCTGGTTCAGGACTATGTGGAGAGCAAAACCCGCCTTGCCATGCTCTATGACACCGACCCGACCCACATCAAAGAACAGCAGGAAAAGGCTGTGGCAGAGGCCGATAAGCTGATCGCCAATAAAATTCTCGATGTGATCCGCACCATGCTGTGCAAAGACCATGAGGTCCAGTCTTTTGAATATACAGAGGCCCGGAAAGCCTACTTCACCGAACAGATGATTTGCGAAATTCTAATAGCGCTGGAGCAGACTGCTATGAGTTTTGACATGGAATACGACGACCGGCAAAAGGCCATGAGTACCGAACTGTCAAAGGCGGCCCGAAAAGAGTGGTATCTGCGGCATAAGGACAAAGGTATAGAACCGTGAGTTAATCAAAAAACTAATGTTTACTGTAAAAGTCACTTGAAAAAGTTGATACTTGTCATAAAAAGTCGCTGCAAAAAGTTTTGAGTTGATTGTAAAAGTCGCTTGAAAAAGTTGTTGCTTTCGCATATACTATAAATAGGGCAAGGAGGCGAAAGCAATATGCTGAAACGAAAAATTGAACAAAGGTTAGCTGATTGGAAAAATTCTGAGAACCGTAAGCCATTGATTATCAAAGGCTGCCGTCAGTGTGGAAAAACATTTTCAGTTCTTGACTTTGCCAAGAAGAATTACAAGAATGTCGTATATCTGAATTTCTTTCAAAATCCAGATTATGCTTCGGTGTTTTCTGGCTCTCTGGAAGTGGACAATATCGTAATGCTACTGTCTGCTTTGCTGGGAAGTGAAGCGGTATTTGAAAGCGGCCAGACGGTAATTGTCCTGGACGAGATTCAGGAGTGTCCAGAAGCACGGACAGCCCTGAAATTCTTTCGGATTGACGGGCGCTATGATGTGATTGGAACGGGTTCTCTGCTGGGCGTAAAGGGATATGGCAAGGAGCCAAAGTCTATCCCGGTAGGTTCTGAAACAGTCATTGATATGTACCCTCTGGATTTTGAAGAATTTCTGTGGGCCAATGGGATCACTGACCCTGTGATTGGAATGCTGAAACAATGTCTGGAAAAGGAAACGCCGGTTCCAGAGGCTCTGCATAACCGCATGAAACAGCTTCTTTTGCAATATGTGGTGGTTGGCGGTATGCCGGATGCCGTACAGACCTTTGTTGATACAAAGCAAATGGATGAAGTCTTGCGCATCCAGCGGGATATTGTGCGATCCTATGAGGATGATATGGTAAAGTATGCGGAACGAAAAGACAAGTCCCGTATTAAGGAATGCTTTCAGTCTATCCCCAAGCAACTCAGCAAGGAAAATAAGAAGTTCCAGTATTCTGTTGTGAAGAAGGGTTCAACTGCATCGCAATATCTCGGAAGCCTGCAATGGATTGAGGACGCGGGAATCATTACCCGCTGCTATAATCTCTCCATCACAGAATTGCCTTTGGACGGAAATGCAGAAGAAGATGTGTTCAAGGTCTATATGCGCGATTGCGGGCTGTTTGTTAGTATGTTGGAGGATGGCACGCAATACGACATTCTGCAAGGAAACCTGTATGGGTACAAAGGAGCAATTTTTGAAAATCTGATTGCTGATATTTTTGGGAAAATGGGCCGCAAACTTTACTATTTCCATAAAGACAGCGGCTTGGAAGTGGATTTTGTTATTCGGTATCAGGGGCAATGTACTCTGGTTGAAGTAAAAGCCGCAACAGGAAACACAAAAAGTACAAAGACTATTTTGCGGCATCCTGAAAAATATCATGTGAACAGCGCCATCAAACTGGGGGATTACAATGTGGGAAGAACCGACCAGCTTCTGACCCTGCCGTTGTATATGGCGTTTTTGCTCACAGCCCTTTAACTCTATAATGCGAGATGAAAAAGCAGTCCTGCGGGGCTGCTTTTTCTGTTTTCAAATGATTTTGAAAAGCAAAAAGTGACCGGCCGCCCGGTTCCAGAAAGGAGAAAGGATGATAGAAGCGAACACTTCCTATAAGCAAAATGGTGTGCCGGTGTCGATTCCGAGCGGTTCGTATGGCATTGCCCGTTTGACGGTCCACCAATATGAATACCCCAAAGGCCACCCCTGCCATAACTGTCCCTATACCCTGCGCACCTCTGTCCCGTCCTGTATGTTCCCTGAACGAAGGGACGGCGGCTGTCTATGGTACGATCTGAAAAAACAGCGGCGCCCGCCGCTGCCTGCGGTTTACCCCAAAAATCAGGCGGCGGCAGAGCGCATTTTTGCTTTCGTTGAAGTTCTCAAAGATGTAATGAAGCGAAAAGGTTATCAGGAAAGGAGGAAACCGATTGCGAAGTAAAACCGATTTTTACAGGCTGTTCTTTGAACAGCTTGCCCGGCGCGGCTTTGATGTGAAGCGGTCCCAATCTTCCGATTACATCGCTGATATTTATTTCAAGAACCAGCTTGTGGCCTATTTCTCCAAAGCCGATACGGTGATCCAGAACCCCTTTGTCACAGTCAAGGACAAACTCATTCGCCTTATCAACGATACGGCCCAGGACACAGCGAACAAAGCGGGTATCTGCCGTGACTGTCCTTATACTGACGCCAACGAGAAACTTCCCAATGGCTCTTATAAGCTGGCAGAATACAATGGCGTGACTCTCGCCTGCAAGGAGCATCATCTGTTTGGCTATGTGTTCTCCACCTACCGCACCGCCCCGGATTCCGGCGAAATGATGGCCCGCCAGATTTTTTACAACAAGGAATTTGCAGGACAGGATTTCGCCAAACGGAGCGGTTTGGTGGATGAACGTGCGCTGTTCACCGAAGAAGAACTCCGGGTCCTTCATGCGGGCTTAGTTAAGATGAGCATACTCGATCAGGATGTTTCCAACGAGGCCCGTGAATCTGTGGAACGGATTCTTGACAAAATCGAGGACATTATCCCGGAGCTGCGGGAGCAGGAAATGGAGTTTGACTTTGATATGGAGTTCGGCCAGCAGGAAGAAATGGAGATTGGAGGATAGCAAGAATGAGCAGCAAGAGGAATCAGACCATCGCTATCGCCCGTTTCCTGATGTATAAATACGGGCTGAACCAGCAGCTTGAGGGCATGACGGACGAAGAATACCTGGCGCATCCCATTGGCTTGGAGGTGGGGCAATATGTAGCTGACCTGATGAAATACTGCCCGGAGCATATCGTCGATCAAGTCATGGAACATCAGGATGCTCTTTTGCGGCGCCTGGGTACGGATTACCTCACCGTCATAGCCTATATGCCTTATGAGGAAGATGGAGGGACAAAGTATGCGTGATGGACGCCCGAATCCCGATATTTGGGGAAATATCATCACCTGCGGGGAGATTGCCGTGGGCATTTATGAGATTGTCGGCACAAAGAAACGTGGGCTGGAAGTGCCGAAGGCTGTTGCCGAGGAAATTCTGCCGGAATCTGTGGTGGAACAGGCTGCACAGGACGGTGAAAGCCTTTGTTTTACTGACCCGGTTTCCAACGCTATCGTTGCGGACGCCCTGCTGGAACAGGAACTTGTCACCGATCCGCAGGCGGTGGCCCGTCTGGACGCAATCCGGCAGCTCGATGATGTGGCCTATGATACGGCCTTTGAACCGCCTGTTTCAGACTATGAGCTGGACGGGCTGGACTTGGAAAGATAGGAGTTTTCAATGAAAATCCTGGACTTCGACCTGGAAGGAAGTCACTTCATCATCGAAGCAGACATTTCGCCGCGCCAAGAGGCGGATGATGATATGGAGTGTCAATGGCTCCGGTTC
This sequence comes from uncultured Oscillospiraceae bacterium, assembly GCA_944385535.1. Classification (GTDB taxonomy): domain Bacteria; phylum Bacillota; class Clostridia; order Oscillospirales; family Oscillospiraceae; genus Faecousia. The sequence goes on along the minus strand of CALWXR010000022.1, from coordinate 20,562 downwards.
GACTTTGATAACACGCAGGTTTATAAGGAAACGGACGGCGCTGTTTCGCCGTTCCAAATTACAGCCGTTGCTTGGGCTGGCTATCAACTAACTGCCGATCATGCGTTGAAAGATGTGATCGGACGAATTTCCCGCAATGAAACCGGTAAGCTGACCGTGCATTATATCTGCCCTGAACTTCAAGAATTTTTTGATGAACTCAAAAAGTATCCGGCTATCAGCGGGGAACGAACGATTCCATATTTCATTTTTCACGACGGCGACATTGCAAGACTGGCCTATGCGACCAATGAGTTTCTGTATTACGAGGACAGTAACTATATGCCGCTGATGTTCCGTACCGTTGACGGTACTCTTGTTTCCGATAATGAATTTGCCGATATGGGCCTTTATGAATCCGAGGAAAATGTTGAGAACGGCACAGAACACATTTTGCCGTTCACAGATTACGGTTCCGATGCGGAAAGCACCTGTGATTTAGAGGACGAGGAAGATCTGGAAATTTGAAACTCAGAGATTTGGGGCTTTGTCCCGTCGCCGGTGGGCAGTTTTCATTGACTTTTGCACCGTCCATCTGTTGGGTGGATGGGCTTAATTTGGAAAGGTAGGTGTTACTTTGAGGCTGGTCTATATTTCTTCCCCTCTGCGGGGAGATATGGAAAAGAACAAGGAAAAGGCAAAGGACTACTGTGCTTATGCGGCATCCTGCGGCGTGATTCCCTTGGCGCCGCATACGATTTTCACGCAATATCTGAATGATGCGGTGCCGGAGCAGCGGGAACAGGGTCTGCGAATGGGTCACGAACTGCTGGAACGCTGCGATGAACTCTGGGTTATGGGCGACACCATCTCTCAGGGAATGAAGGACGAAATCGGTCTGGCTACTTTTCTGCAACTCCCGATTCTCTATGTATCCGACGCTATGGTGAAGAATCAGAAAATGATCCGCCAGTCGGATCGCCCTCTGGACATCAATGACTGCATCCCTGACAGTAACCAGTACAACTACGAAAATCAATTTCTGGTTCTCAAGCCTGGGGTAAGCAGCAAGGGTGAGGATATGACTGCCGACGACTCCATCTGGTATGCCCGTGACGGTTATGGATGTATTTATGGAGCCAGAGGTCAGGCCGTGTATGCAGAAAGTCTGTTGACCGGTAAATACATTCATTGGGAACGACATGACTTCTGTGGCATCGTCAAGCCGGAAAGTTTGAAAGAATGGCTTCTGGATAAGCCGGTCAGAAATAAGGCTGCTGAAGAACTCACCAAGTTTGTCACCCCTGAACTTATCAGCGCAGCCAAGCAAAACCATACTGCTTGCGGCTATCCTTTTCTAATCGGGTATGCCCCTGCGGAGGGCGGTCTGCATGAAGCGTTCTGCCTGGACCCCGATCCGGTCAATCTTGCATCTTTTATTGTGAAGATGGGGAAAGAGCGCGGCGACCTGATGATTTGTACTCCGTTGGATACCCCGTTTTTGAACACCTTCGGGACATTCATTGACCGCTGCGAGGATCAGGACTTTTTGCAAAAGCATCTATTGCCGGTCCTGATTCCCATGCAGATGGGCGAAACGGAGCCGCAGGCAATCAAGCTGACCGAGGATCAAGACAATGAAGCGTTTCTGGATGATTTTGCTGTTGAGGATGATATGGAATTATGAAAACAAAGCCTAAATTGATGGTTTGTGCGCTGATCTTCGTTTCCGGCGCGATTCTCAACCTGTTTTTCTCAACAGCGGTTCACGGTCTGCTGACAAGAGAGATCACCCGGCTTTCACTTCTCCCCATCGGGGACTGCCTTGCCAGCCTATTTTCCAACCGCCAGCACATGATGTTGTATCTGTGTCTGCAAGGGTTTGTAAGTGTGTTGGCGGTTATGTTCTTCCTGACCAACATGAGGCCGTATGAATCAGACCTGGACACGATCACCCCGGAAATTCAGACACCCAGAGCCGTGGGCCAATACCAGCATGGTTCAGCCCGGTGGATGACCGATTCCGAGAAAGACAAAGCATTTGACAGCTATATTCTTGACCCGCACAACCCAACGATCCGGCAGCTCTTAGATACCGGATACGATGGTTTGGATTTTCTCAAAGAAAAATAAGGAGGCGATAAATTGAAGTTGAACCTTCACCCCAAAGGTATTCCCAAGCAGGAACCTTTGGGAGCGGATACTCCGCTGAAAAAAGGCGGCGTGGTGGTAGGTATGCGAAAGGAGGGCGATAAAGAAAAAATCTATTTTGTCGGTGATGACTGCCACCTGCTCTGCGTTGGCGCCACTCGTTCTGGTAAATCAAGATGTCTGGTTCTGGAAAGTATCTGTCTTTTGGGACTCGCCGGAGAATCCATCTTCTGCTCTGACCCCAAAGCCGAATTGTTCCACTACACCGCTGATTTCCTGAAAAAGTTGGGTTATCAGGTTTTGGTGCTGGACTTCAAGAACCCCGAAAAGAGTATGCGTTACAATCTGCTCCAACCTATTATTGATGCCATCAACGAGGGCGACACCGACCGTGCAGAAATGCTGGCTTGGGACTTGACGAATAATCTGGTTGGTAAGCCGGAGGGCGAAAAGATTTGGACGAACGGTGAATGTTCCATCATAGCGGCTGCCATTCTTTGCGTGGTGTGCGACAACCAAAAACGACCGGAATTTCAGAACATGACCAATGTGTATTGGTTCATTTCGGAAATGTGCCGTACCATCGGAAATAAGATGCCGCTGTTGGAGTATGTCAAGAAGCTCTCTCCATCCCACCCGGCACGGGCGCTTCTGTCCATTTCCGATGTGGCGCCGTCCCGTACCAGAGGCAGCTTCTACACCTCTGCCCTGACCACCTTGCGGCTGTTCACCTCGAAGTCCATCTACGCTATCACCCATACCAGCGATTTTACCCTTACAGATATGGGCAGCAAGAAGCAGGCGTTGTTTGTAATTCTGCCGGATGAGAAAACCACCTTCTATCCCATCGCTTCTCTTATTGTGTCGCAGCAATATGAACTTTTGGCAGAGGCGGCAGACCGGCGCGGCGGGCGCCTGGAACGCCGTGTCAACTTCATCCTTGACGAGTATGGCAACTTTACTCCCATCAGTGACATGACCAACAAACTGACCGTGGCGGCTGGCCGTGGGATGCGATATGCGCTGTTTGTGCAGGGCTTTGACCAACTGAAAGAAAAGTACAGCGACAATATCGCCAACACGATCAAAGGCAACTGTCAGGTGTGGGCATACCTGCAAAGTGATGACCCGGAAACGCTGCGGGAGATGTCCGACAAACTCGGCAGCTACACCACATCCAGTTACCAGCTTTCGGCCAGTAACGGCAAATACACAACCCCCTCTAACTCCCAGAGCGTCAGTCTGACCGAGAGAAAGCTGCTCAATACCGATGAGGTCCGGCGCGTCAAGCGTCCCCACCAAATCATCACCAGCCGCGACCACCCCGCTATGATGTATGCGCCCGACCTTTCTCAGTGGATGTTCAACAAGATGTTGGGGTTGGGTGACATGGAGCATAACCGCAGGCTGCGGGAAGAACGGGAACAGAAACGGCCAATCATCACCGACACGAAACAGGAAATCGCATTGTGGAACATCTGGATTTACTACCAGAAGGACATCATGCGCCGCCTTTCGCAGCAAAAGGGCGCTATGGGCGGTGGCCTTGATGATGATTAACTCATAGGAGGTTTTGAATGAAAGAGAAAATCAACCAGACGGCGGGCAGGCTGAAACAGACTGTCCGGGCGGTGGGTGTTGGTATTGCCACACTTACCGCCTCTTTTTTTATGTCCGCACCGGCTTATGCCGCTGGTGTGCAGGACAGTCAGATTGTCAAGGGAACCGAGAAACTGGTCGGTGATGTGACAACCTGGCTGATGGTGCTGGCGCCGGTGGTAGCCGGTCTGCTTATCATCTATTTCTGCATCCGGCGCGGCATGGCTGACGAGATGGATCAGAAAAAGTGGAACAACCGCATTGTGGTGGCGGTGGTGTCCTGCATTGGCGCCGTACTCGGTTCCGCCACCCTGAACCTGATTCTCGGCTACTACCAGTAAGCCGGGATACATTCCGTAGTACAGGCGATTTCCGCGCCTTACTAAATAAATCATTTTATTAACAGGAGGAAAAAACTATGGCTAACTTCATCCGCAACACTCAGGTTAAGGCTATGACTTCTATCTGGACTGCCAAGCAGAAGGCCCGTGAGCTGGCTGACCGCACGGCGGAGGCGCTGACCGACCGCACCGGTCAGGGTACGCTGGATGTGGCGATTACTGTGCTGATCTCCATTGTCCTGGGCGCCCTGATCCTGGCCGGTCTGTACCTGATCGTGGACGACACCGTGCTGCCCACCATCACCCAGCGCATCAAGGATATGTTCAACTACGGCGGCTGATCGGAACAAGCAGCGGCGGGGCCATCGGCCCCGCCCTAATTTTTGACAGGAGGTTTTTCAATGGAGTTCAAAGCGGAAATCAAAAAGACTTTTACCGGTCCCGACAAGCTGCGGGCGGTGTGCAGCGTGGTCCTGGATGACTGCTTTCTGGTGAAGAATGTGCGGGTCGTCGAGGGCGAAAAGGGGCTGTTTGTGTCCCTGCCCAGCCGCCGGAATGTCAAGGGCGAGTGGGTGGAGCATTGCTTCCCCATGACGAAGGAACTGAGGGCAAAGCTCTCCGCCGCTGTACTGGAAGCGTATGAGGCCGCCGTGCAGAACGAGGAAACTGCTGCGTCCTGATTACTGCCCCCCATATTCCAATCCCTATTGGGGGCGGCCGAGCGCCGCCCCCGGAAAGGAGGTGGTTGCTGATTGGAATATATCTTAGTGCTGCTGATCGTGGCCCTGCTGAATGGAGCAATCGCCTACATTGATGGGCTGATGGAAGGGATCATCCCTCTTACCCTGTACGCAGAGCAGTATATGTCCACTTTGGCCGGGGTTGATTTGTTTCAATCCCTGTTTGACATTGTATTCGGCTTTGGCGTGTCCCTGATTGTGCTGAAGTTTCTGAAAAAAGGCTTTGAAACCTATGTGTTGTGGTCAGACGGGGATGCAGATGAAGAACCCATTGCCATTCTCACAAACTTCTTCAAGGCAATGGCGGTAGCGATCTGCTTTCCCACCATGTATGACTGGCTTGCCACGATTGTAGAGGAAATGAGCAATAAAATGTTGGAGGCCATCGGCCTTGCCACCGCTTATGATTGGGCGGGCTGGGTATCCGGCATTTCGACAATGGGACTTGTAACCGCCATCTTTGGCCTGGTATTTGTCATCGTCTATTTCATCCTGTATTTCCAATTCCTGATGCGCGGGCTTGAAATCCTGATTTTGCGAGTGGGTATTCCGTTGGCCTGCGTTGGTCTGATTGACAATGACAAAGGTGTGTTCAAGCCCTACATGAGCAAGTTCTTCCAGTCTGCGCTCTCTGTGGTGATTCAGGTTTCTCTTGCGAAATTGGGGGTTGGCCTGATGATGAATATGCACATTTTCTGGGGCGTGGCCTGTATGATTCTTGCGGTGCGGACACCGAAGTTCCTTCAGGACTTCCTCATTACGACCGGTGGCGGTGGCGGCGGCGCCATTGTCAACAACGCATACCATTCTGTACGGCTGGTGCAGATGGTCAAAGGCATGGGAAAGTGAGGTGATGGCCGATGGTGACAATGGACGATATTTCAAATGCCATCATCCTGCTTGTGCGCGTTGGTGCGGTCGCCCGTTTCATCTACTGCCTGGTGCGTTTGACCGCAGCCGAAGAACAGGCAGCGCAGTATAAAAAGCGCGCCCGCAACACGGTGATCTTCTACATCATCGCAGAATCCATCTGGCAGATCAAAGACCTGATTCTGTATTACTATTCCTGACAGGAGGTGCAAATGGACGAAGATTTGAAACTCTACATCCCTCTGGGCGTGAAGCCGGAGGCTGAACTGTTTACCGGCTTTGGGAAAAAGCAGCTTTTTCAATCCATTGTGGGGTCCCTGGTGATGGGCGGCATAGCGGCGCTGGCCTGGCTCTTTACCGGAAATGTGACAACCACCGTTATCCTGGCCCTGGCCGGTATCTTTGGCTCTGTGATGATGACGACCAAAGACCAGAGCAACTTGTCCGTGGTAGATCAGGTGCAAAACCTGATTCGCTTTTTACGCGGACAGAAAATCTACCCGTATCGTTACGGGGATGAATGGGGGCTTGAGTAATGTACGCAACCATTCCGGTCTACTATCCCTCGCTGGAGGAAGCCGCCCGAAAGGATGAAGCGGCTCTCTGGTGTGACAGCTACAACATCAATATGTCCTGCCGCAACTTCATTCAGGATAAGGCCATGACTGCCTTCAATACCCGTGAACTGGACGCCTTTATCGAAGAATTGGTGCGCTGTTATGGAACAGAACGGGCGATGTATGTGCTGTCCCGTACTATCCAGTTTTCCGATTGGGACGCACGGTTCGATCAGGCCGTGCTTGACCGAGCGGGCAAAACGGACTTCCCTGACACAAGAGAGCCGAGGGAGGCACATCAGGTAGACCCGACCACCCGATATGTCACGGAGATTGATCCGTGCGTTGTTAACGCCGTCTTTGTGAAGCTGATGGAGCTTGAGAACGAACAGGAAGAAACCAACCACATGAATGAAATCGAGCAGGATGAGCTTGACGAGGATATGACGGCAGAACTGTGAGGCTGCCGATGGAGCAGATGACATTTCTGGATTTCTTCGCAGGCATCGGCGGTTTCCGCAAGGGCTTTGAGCTATGCGGGATGCGCTGTGTGGGGCATTGTGAGATTGATAAGTATGCCGACCGCAGTTACAGAGCCATTCACGATGTAAAGGAGGATGAATGGTATGCAGCCGACATCACAAAAGTCGCCCCCGCAGATCTCCCCAGAGCAGACCTGTGGGCAGGAGGATTCCCGTGTCAGGATATTTCGGTCGCTGGCCGCCAGCGAGGGCTTGACGGAGCAAGAAGTGGACTCTTTTTTACACTTGCTCAACTCGTCAAAGGCCAAAGTCCTGAAAATCGACCCACATGGATTGTCCTTGAAAATGTTAAGAATCTCCTATCCATTCATGGAGGATGGGACTTTGCGACCGTTCTCGATACGCTGGCCTCACTCGGCTACCATATCGAATACGGACTGCTCAATACAAAGTATTTCGGCCCCCCTCAAAATCGAGAGCGAGTGTTCATTGTCGCTTGCCGACATCCTGGAGCCGGACGCGGACCCAAAATATTTCCTGTCCCCGCAGGCAGTGGCAAAGCTCTTATCCAACTCATAGGTGGTATGCAGGGGCAGCGCGTCTATGACCCGGCAGGCATCAGCGTAACAATGGCTGCACAGTCTGGTGGCTGGGGAGGAAAGACCGGCCTGTATTTCGTTGACCTTTGCAATGGTAATCCCAAGCTGACCGATCATGCCCGCTGCATCAAGGCCAAGTATAACAGCGGCATTACCAACCGTGGCGGGGACAATTCCGGTGTTCTGATCTCTCCCGCAGGGATGGACAAGGATGCGGTTCTGTCCTTTGTGGACATTTGCACCGGGAAGGCGAAACTCACCAGAGAAGCCCGCTGCATCCTCTCCGCCTATAACCGCACCATCAGTAATTGGGGCGGCAGTTCCGGGGTGTTCTATGGTTGCCGTGCTGTCGTGACCCCAGATCGGGAAGAAAAACGGCAAAACGGACGGAGAATCAAGAACTGCGGGGAGCCGTCTTTCACCGTTACGGCGCAGGATCGGCATGGAGTGCTATTTCAAGACTGCGATGAGTGTCCCTACGGGATGCAGATTCGAGAAGCGACAAAGAAAGGATATGATATTGCCCGCTGCGGCGACAGTATCAACCTTTCTTTCCCGGAGAGCAAGACGCGGCGCGGACGGGTCGGCAAAGACCTTGCCACGACGCTGGAAACCTCTTGTAATCAAGGCACAGTTTTTGCCGGGTGCGGCCTGATCCGCAGGTTGACGCCCCGTGAGTGCTGGCGACTGCAAGGCTTTACGGACGAGATGTTTGATAAGGCACGGGCAGTTAATAGCGACAATCAGCTATACCGGCAAGCCGGTAATTCCGTGACGGTTCCTGTAATCTACGCCATTGGGAAACAAATCCTTGCCGCACAGAAGGCATTGGAATGTGGAGAATAAGATGTTTCAGAAAAATTGGAACCCGTGGCCCATTTTTATCGGCATGGCGGTCGCAATGACCGCCATCGCCGTATTCTATCGACAAATCATGTGATGGAGGTGATTCATGCTGGAAACTGACGCATTAAAAGAAAAGCTGGAAATGGAAATCCATCGCTTTGCCCGACCGCCGGAGGAACTTTCTTCCGGTGATCCGTATTTTGAGCAGCTTCAGACCATGCTCGCAATCCGAGAAGAGCTGGAAAATATACCGCTGTGCGATATTCAGCGGGATATGCTGCTTGCGATGGAAAATGTATTGGAATCGGCATGGTTATTCCGTAATACCCCCGTCCCGGATCGCTGCATGAATCCGAACAATATCAGCGAAGTGGTGTACTACTTCCTTCAGGACAAAGGCGCCGAGTATCGGGGCGATCTGCTCTATGAACGGGCCAAAGCCGAGTTTGATGCCCGTATGGAAGAACTCGCCGCCCTGCCGCCTAAAGAAATTCTTGACCATGCCTACGAGAAGATCATCAAAGAAGATTTCCTCTGCCATCTGGAGGAAGGGTTGGACGAGTGGGAAACGGACGCTCTGTTGTCTTATCCGCAGCCTTTGGCGGCTCTCTACACGGAATGGATGGGAGTTGATTACTCCTATCTGGATATAGACAGAATCCAAAGCACGGCAAAGCAAGCAGCGGGAAAACGGTTAAATGAACTTCGCCGCCATGAGTTTGACGTCAATGGTGAGCCGCCTGCGGAACTGCGGTATTTCTATGATTTGCATAGCGAGATACTGGACAACCCGGATCTGGAGTGGGTCGGTGATATGGAGCCATGAATCCTCTGATTGTAAAAGGCGTGGTATTTGGCCTGCTGTTGGCTTGTGCTGCGCTCTGGGATATGAAAGAACGAGAGATTCCCAATCTGATTCCGGCCATGATTTTAGTTTGTGGCTTGATAGAGCTGCGCCCCGCCGCTTCTGTGGCGGGGCTTCTTGTTACGGGAGGTCCGTACCTGTTGGCTGCATTACTGACACATGGGAAAACCCTTGCCATTGGCGGTGGGGACATTAAGCTGATGGGGGCTTGTGGCTTTGTTCTGGGAGTGTGGCCTGGTTTGCTACACAGCATTTTATCTCTGATCCTGGCCGTGCTTACAGGAGTGATGCTGTTTGGAGTACGCAGGCAGGACTTTTCTTCCATCCGGCTGCCACTTGCCCCATTCTTCTGCATTGGCGGCGTAACTGCTTATTGGCTGGCGGCTGCGGCCGCTGTAATCTGAACAAATGGAGGTATCAACTTGAACAAGAATATTTTCAGAAACCGGACGATTATCGGTGCGGTTTGTATCCTGCTGGCCGTCCTGGTTTGCTTTGGCATCACGCCCCTTTTCAATGCGGGTTTGAAGGCCCAGACCGAAGCGGTACGGGTGAAAGCCGAGGTGATTCCCCGTGGCACCTATATCACGGCGGATATGGTTGAGGTCTACACCAGAGGCGCGTCCGGTATGTCTGACGCCATTGCCACATCGCTTGACGAGGTAGTAGGCCGATATACCGATGTAGAGCTTCGCAAAAACACAGATGTAAACACCGGCTGGCTTTCTTCTGAACCACTGACTCAGTACGAGTACCTGACCAAGCTGGACGGTTCCAAAGTGGCGATCTCCGTTACCATTCCCACCTTTGCCAAAGGTGGTTCCGGCAAGGTGGAAGCTGGTGACATCATCATGCTCTTTGCAACCGATAAGGACACGGGAGAAACCACCCAGCCCCCGGAACTCAAGTATGTAGAGGTCCTGGCCGCAACACAGAGTTCCGGCGCCGACAAGGAATATCAGGCGCCCCAGAATGACAAGGAAGAAAATCCCGAAGAATCGCTCCCGTCCACCATTACCCTGCTGGTAAATACCGAACAGGCACAACTCCTTGCGCATTTGGAGGAATCCAACAGTCTGCACCTGGCGTTTGTGTACCGTGGAACCCGTGAGAACGCCGAAAAGTTCCTGGCAGCTCAGGATCAGTTCTTTGTGGAGCCGGAGGAAGATACCGCAGCTCAGGATGGCGAACAGGGTGAGGTATCCGATGATAACAATGTGGCCGACAACACCGGCGATAATGCGGCCGGCAATGAACCCGCAGAGGAACAGGAGGTTGAGAATACCGATGGCGAATAAGCAGAAACAGATGCTTGCTGTGTGGGGCAGCCCTGGGGGCGGGAAAACCGTAACTGCGGTCAAACTGGCCCTGGAATTGTCCAAGCGGAAGAAAAATGTGGTGCTGGTGTTTACCGATGTGACGGCGCCCACGCTTCCGGCTGTGGTCAGCGAGAAGAAACTGCCGGATGTGTCCGTAGGCGAACTGCTGGCGGCTCCCGGAATGACGCAGGAACAGGTTCTCAAGACCTGTGTTCCCTGTGAGAAAAACCCCTATATCAGCTTTCTGGGCTACAAGGCCGGTGAAAATGTCTTTACCCATGCGGAGTACAGCAAGGAAAAGGCGGTGGATATGCTGGTTCTGCTGCGGCACATCGCAGACTATGTGATTGTGGACTGCACCAGCCTTTTGACCGGCAATGTGCTGGCGACCACCGCACTGGAGGTGGCGGATGATGTGCTGCGGGTGTGCAGCTGTGACCTGAAGGCCATCTCCTACTTCTCGTCCTATCTGTCGCTGGTTGCTGACAGAAAGTTCAAACCGGAACAGCACATCAAGGTGCTGTCCAACACGCGCCCTTATCAGGGTGGCAGCGAATACGAGAACTCCTTTGGCGGTGTGAAATACCGGCTGCCGTATCTTCCTTCGTTGGAGGAACAGGCGGCGACGCTGAAACTGCTGGAACCGCTTTCCGGTAAAGAGGCCAAGACCTATGAGCCGGTCATTGCCGCTATTGCCGGGGAGGTGTTCGGAGATGGCAAGTAATATTGACCTGTTCTTCAATACCAGCAGGAACAAGCGGACATTTCCCGAAGTGCTGGCAGAGATTCAGGAATATCTCGCCAGCAAGTATTCGACCCTGATTACCGATAACCCGGAGGAGCAGCACCAGCAGATTACCGCATACATCGCAAAGTATCTCAACGATTACAGTCTGGGCGTTGAGGGCATGAGCCATGAGGAACTGATCGACAAACTCTATACGGAAATGGCCGAGTTCTCCTTCTTGACGCCCTATCTTTTCGCAAATGATGTGGAGGAAATTAACATCAATTCGTGGAAAGATGTGAAAATCACTTATGCGGACGGGCGTGTGGTTCCCACCAAAGATCGGTTCCAGACCCCACAGCACGCTGTTGATGTAATCCGCAGACTCCTTCATAAGTCCGGCATGATTCTGGATAACAGTCAGCCGGGTGTGGTGGGCCATCTCTCCAATAAAATCCGTATCACGGTTCTGGGCAATCCGCTCACGGACAAAGAAAAAGGTGTGGCTGCATCCATTCGTATCGTGAATCCCAAGAAGTTGAGCCGTGATGATTTCATTGGCTACGGGACAGCCACCGCCGAAATGCTGGACTTTCTGGCCGAAGTTCTCCGGTTCGGTTTGTCCATCTGTGTGACTGGTTCCACCGGCAGCGGTAAAACCACGCTGATGAGCTGGATTCTCTCCACCATTCCCAACGAAAAGAGAATCTTCACCATCGAAAATGGGTGCCGCGAATTTGACCTTGTGAAAGAGGACGCCGAAGGAAATGTCATCAACAATGTAGTCCATACCGTTACCCGTTTTTCTGACGATCCCAAGCAGAACTACGATCAGGAGCGCCTTTTGGAGTTTGCCCTGACCTGTAACCCGGACATTGTGTGTGTCGGTGAGATGAAATCGGCCGAGGCTTTCGCCGCACAAGAGGCGGCCCGCACCGGCCACGCAGTTATCACCACTACCCATGCCAATAGCTGCAAAGCAACCTATTACCGTATGGTGACGCTGTGTACCCAGAAATACGACATGGGCGATAAAACCCTGTATAACCTGGTGACAGAAGCGTTTCCTATCGTTCTGTTTGTGAAGAAGCTGGAGGACAACAGCCGCCGCGTCATGGAGATCACTGAATGTGAGATTCTGGAGGACGGCACCCGGCAGCTCCACACCCTCTACCGCTATCATGTGTCGGAAACCTCTATCCAAGATGGCAAGGTAAAGGTGCATGGCGAGTTTCAAAAGGTATCCACGATCTCGGCCAGCCTGCAAAAGCGGCTTTTGGAAAACGGTATGCCGCCCCGTCTGCTGGAGCGTATCGCTGGTGGCGGTGTAAAACTGGATACTGGAAAGGAGGAAACTGCGTGATTGTATTGATTTTGCTGGCCTTTGTCGGGATGCTGACGGGCATCTTCTTGATTATGGGCATGACACCCTTTACATTTGCGGAGGAACTGACCAAGCCGCTTTCTGGGCGGCGACAGCCGATTTCCAAGCGAATCCAGCAGGTCAACCACCCCAAAGAGCCGAAGGGCATCCGTAAAACCGTGCTGGAAGCACGGGAGATGTTGATTCTCACCGGAAAGGGTGGGAAGTTTGCCGCCATTTGTGCTTTTTCTCTGTTCCTGGCGGCAATGGGTGCTGTGATCTGTATTGTGATTCAGAACTACTTTATGCTGCCGGTTTTGGCGGCCGGGATGGGCTTGCTCCCGTTCTGGTATGTCCTGTTCACCTCTCACAGCTATAAAAAGCTGATGAACAACGAGATTGAAACCGGACTGTCTATCATCACAAGTTCCTATCTGCGCAGCGAGAGCATGATAACCGCTGTGGAAGAAAACATTCATTACCTGAACCCGCCTGTGGCAGATGTGTTCCGGGGCTTCTTGGCCGAAACCAATATGATAAGCGCCGATGTGAAACAGGCACTCTCCAACATGAAGCCCAAGCTGGACAACTATGTGTTTCGGGAATGGGTGGACGCCGCTATCGCCTGTCAGGACGATAAGAGCCTGAAAAGCACGCTCACCCCGATCATCGGGAAACTCTCGGATATGCGGATTGTTGCGGCGGAACTGGACTACCTGCTTTATGAGCCTTTCAAGGAATTTATCACAATGGCGTTCCTGCTCATTGGCAATATCCCATTGTTATACTTCCTGAATAAAGACTGGTACGATGTGCTTGTAAATACGGGCTTTGGCAAAGGGATTCTGGCGGTTTGTCTGCTGGTGCTGCTGATCTCATTTGCGGCGGTGATCCGGCTCACCAAGCCCGTAGAATACAAGCGTTGATCTCGTCAGGAGGTGATACCATCGAGAGTGCTACCGATCTCCCTGCGGGATGCCAATGCGTTTGTTCTGGCGCATCACCGGCACAGTGGGCAGGTGCGCGGCTGTAAGTTCTGTGTGGCTGTCGTAGATGATTTGGACGCCGTTCATGGAGTTGCGATTGTGGGGCGCCCCGTTGCCCGCCGACTGGATGATGGGAAAACAGCGGAAGTGACCCGGCTTTGCACCGATGGTATTGCCAACGGGTGCAGCTTCCTTTACAGCCGGTGCGCCCGGATTGCGAAACTGATGGGCTATCAGAAAATCATCACCTACACCCTGGCAACCGAAAACGGAGCCAGCCTGCGGGCTTCCGGCTGGCAATGTGCGCCGGGACTGCGAGGCGGCGGGAACTGGAATGTGCCGGGGCGCCCCAGAGCCGACAGCCGCAACACCGGCCCCAAACGGCTCTATTACAAAGAATTGAGGTGACGCGAGTTTTGTATCTCATTTTACTATGCTTTGGGACGCTCTTTGGCCTGGGAGCGTTCTTTTTATTGGCTGGGCTGCTCCGGCTGCCGACTTCCGCAAGCACAAAGGCGGTTCTGACCGTAACAAGCCGAGGGAAGTCCCAGAAAGGCAGCATCAACGCTGTCTTGTTCGATATGGCGGCGCGGCTTTCGCCACTGGTACATCTGGACAACTATAAGCGGAAGAAGCTGGAGGCGCAGTTGAAATCCGCTGAAATTAAAATGTCCCCGGAAACCTATATTGCGGCGGCCTGGGTAAAGGCTGGGCTGATTGCTCTGCTGATTGTCCCGGCCCTTCTGATTTTCCCGATCCTTGCGCCGGTCATTGTGTTTCTGGCGGTGGCAGTTTACTTCAAAGAGCAGAAACGAGCGGACGAGATCGTTCAACAGCGCCGGGAAGAAATCGAAGCCGAGCTGCCCAGATTTGTAAACACCATTGAACAGGAACTCAGGGCATCCCGTGATGTGCTGAACATCCTGAAATCCTACCAGAGAAATGCCGGTCATGCCATGAAGCGGGAACTGGAAATCACGATTGCGGATATGGCATCCGGCAACGAGGAAAACGCACTCACCCGCATGGAGAGCCGGATTGGAAGTACCATGCTGTCCGATGTGGTGCGCGGCTTGATCTCGGTCAAGCGCGGCGACAACGGTATCATGTATTTCCAGATGCTTTCTATGACCTTTAAGCAGTTGGAACTTCAAAAACTGAAACTGGAAGCCATGAAGCAGCCGGGAAAAATGCGTAAGTATTCCTTTATGCTGCTGGGCTGTTTCCTGCTGATGTATCTGGGTGTCCTGGGCTATGTGGTGTTGGAAGCCTTTGGCGAACTGTTCTAAAGGAGGTGGAGAAACCTTGAAACGACTTCTGAAGGACAAACGGGGCGAGGGCTTTGTGGATGTGTGTGTCCTGGTTCTGGCGATTGCAATGGTTCTGGCTTTGGTGGTCCGCATTGCACCGGTATTCGTGGCAAAGCAGAACCTTGATGTCTTTGCGGACGAACTGGTTCGGACTGCGGAAATCAATGGGCAGGTTGGCTCTGCCACAAACGCAAAAGCAGCGGATTTGCGGGAGCAAACCGGACTCGACCCCAATATCTCATGGAGCGACACCGGAAAAATCCAGCTCGGCAACGAGGTGGAAGTGACCCTCACAACCACCGTCAATATCGGACTGTTCGGTGAGTTTGCATCCTTTCCTGTGACTCTGACAGCAAAGGCCAGCGGGACTTCGGAGGTGTATTGGAAGTGAAGAAGATTCGAGAAGTCCTGAAAAACAATTCCGGGCAAGGCGTACCGATGATTTTGGCCGTTGTCCTCTGCTGCCTGATTCTGGCCTGTGTGACCTTTGAGTATATGCGACTGATGATCGTTGCACAGGGGGTGCGCGATTCCGTCCAGTCCGCCATTGTGGATGTGGCCACCGAGAATTGGGATGAAGCCTATGCCGGTTTGCGGGAGGGTTACTCCGGCGGCTATCAGCTTGCGGGTTCGTCCTGGTCACAGAATGTTACCAGCGGCAATGTGTACGCCCGCCTGCAAGATGTTTTGGGCATTGAATACGAGGGCGGGCAGTATGTAAAGTACAGCGGCGAGAATTTGGAGTATCGACTGTACGACCTGCACCTGGATGTAGAAAATGCTCCGCTGGCCCCGTCTGTGCCGGATGGCATTACGCAGCTCAATGTCACAGGGACAATCACTGTTGATGTGCCGCTTTCCTTTGGGTTTGGGCATCTGCCCCCCATGCAGATCACCATGAAACTCAACGCCAAATATGTTCCCAGGTTTTAATTTTGTGTATTTCGCCCTGCCGCTTTTCCATAGCGCAAAAAAATATTTGGCAGGAATCACACCTGGACGCCGTATTTGTGCAAATGGTATAATGATGGCGAGAAATATCACCATAATTTTAATATAAAATCACCGTACAAGGAGGTTTTCAAATGAGTGCAAAAAACAAGAAGCTGTTGGCCGTTCTTGGCGCAGCCGCCGTTGTGGTAATTGTGATTGTCGCAGTGCTGCTGGGCAAGGGCGGGCAGACCACAACCGTTGATCCGGCATCCACCCCCTCGGATGTATCTGCCGAGGATGTGGATAGCAGCAATACCCCGGACAGCAGCTCCAGCGAACCGCTGGTAGTGGTGCCGGACACCTCTAAACCCGAAGCGACTGACAGCCAGAACCAGACCGATGCTGTTTTGAATGTGGAGGAAGAAGATCAGGTAGACGTTAACCTGACCGACAGTGAAAAGAAACCCGAAACCACTCCGCCCCCGGCGCCTTCTCAGGAGGAACAGCAGGCGGCCAGCGAAAAGGATGAGCCGATTGTGCATGAGCCGGACAGCAACCAACCCCAGACCGGCGACACACAGGGCGGTTCCATCTATCTGGAGGGCTTTGGCTGGATCACCGACGAGGGCGGCGGCTCCGT
Organism: uncultured Oscillospiraceae bacterium; assembly: GCA_944385535.1. Taxonomy (GTDB): domain Bacteria; phylum Bacillota; class Clostridia; order Oscillospirales; family Oscillospiraceae; genus Faecousia. Next base: position 4,255 of record CALWXR010000022.1, on the reverse strand, counting down.
CCAGCACAACATTGACTCTGATGGAGATATAAATAAACAGGTCGGCAACATGGGCTGATAACAAGCCCGGAGAGTACGGTAGCGATACCGTACTCTTTTTTTGTTCTCAACTAATTTGATTGGAGGTGCGTTTTTGAAGCGGATATTTGTGATACTGCTCACATTTGTGCTGCTGTTGGGTATCTGTCCTATGAGCGCCCTGGCAGAAACCGGAGGAAGCGGAAACGTGGATGGCGGTGGCGGCGATATGGGGCAAGGAACCTCGCAGAACTCCTGGAACCCTGGTATGGATGGTGTACGAATTACTGTGGTTGATGCAGAATCCGGTCAGCCTGTGTCGTCCTCTTTTGATCTGACTAATAAAACTCCATCTATCAAGATTCATTTTGGGAAAGTCAGTAAAATTCAATATGCAAATGGGGCAAGTATTTCTCCTACCACGGGGAATTACGACTACTACACCCCCGCAACCCCTATGCCGAGGATCGTCAGCAGTGGCAGCCAGAATGCCAGCATTGAAGCAATCAAGAAATACTTCTGCTCCGAGTATGCGGTAAAACTGGTGGCGCAGCAGACCGGAATCGCATACGAGGAACTGATTGGCGGACAGTACAAGCTGTTTTTGGAGCCAATCGCCTATTTCAAGCACAACGGAATTATGATGGCCATGACTGCCCATGAAGCCGCGCTCTATGATAATCAGGCAGGCGGGTCCTTGCGTAAGACCATGACGAGTTTGACCCATAAAAACCTGCCGCTGGCTATGTTCCTGGAATATGCGGATATGGGATTTCCGGCCTATACAGGGGCTACCAATAAGACCTGTTCCAACGATACTATTATCACCTATCTGGGTATGGGTATTGTATGGTTTACCGACCCGCCCGAACAGCCGGAGCCAACCGACTATGACTACGAGTATCGTGTGGATACAGATGTCATCACGCCGGTAACGCTCTATGCGGGATCGGAGATCAATCCTGATAGCCCTGCTACGGTATCCTTTAGTATCAACGGCAGCACCTACCGGATGAACAATATTGTGATTCCATCGGGAGATAGCCAGATTGCCTGGGTAAAGTGGCATACACCGTCGGAGCCGCAGGATATTACCATCTATGTCAGCACTAACAAAGGTTCGTTGAGCCAAAGCACCATTCGGGCAAAGGTGGTAGATCTCTCCGGCAACGACCCGCCCGACCCGAAAGCCACCGATACAATGGGAAGCTGGTCGGCCAGCAGCGTTCCCAGCCGAGAAACCAAGACCTATGCAGCATGGAGTGTCTGGTGGGCGAAATGGCACCCCTATTGGGTATGGCACAGCACAGGGAAAAACACAGGATATTGGGTAGACGATGGATGGTATGATTACTTCCGGGACAATTACTCGGCCAGCATGACCGCCACCACCCGAATCGAACCGGACGAAAAGGTTCCCACCGCTTCGGGCGATTTGATGAAATCAGGCTATGGCGTAACAAACACTGTAACGGCAACCGTCAGCACCTCTGCCCCGCTGTCGCACTATACCTACGGGCAGACAGCCGTATCCTACTTTCCAGAGTTTGGCTATGAAACCTACTGGCGGCTGTTGGAGCGGCTCACCAGCGGAACAACGGCGCGGTTCCAGTTTGCCAAAAACATTTACAGCACCTATAACCAGCGGGTGCATTTTTCGCCGGTTTGGTTCCCGGATGGGAGCTACACAGTCAATACTCATGTAATGGATATTTGGACGCCTGCGGGGATGCTCGCCATGAATCTCACCGATGATGTAACGATCAGCGGCTCCCTCTATGATGATTGGCATATCGCACCGGGCAATCCGTAAAGAAAAGGAGAATGGATATGAACGACAACAGAACGATTCGGATTATGGTGTTTGAACCTGGACGGGCGCCTTATACGACCATGCTGGAGGATTCTCTGGAACACCGGCAGGAACTTGTGGGCGGGGATATTGAGTGTATTCCTCTGCCCTGCGAAACGGTTCTCTGCTGCAATGCGTCCGGGAAACTGACAGGTCTGCCGGAGAACCGACAGTACGGGCCGGATATCCTTCACGGAACTTTTTTCCTCTATGGCGATACCCCGGAAGGACGGGGCGTTTCTTTGACCGATGAACAGATTGCCATGTATCAGGAGTATTTTCCGCAGCCGGTCCCCGCAGCGGTATCCTTTGAAGTACGGTCCGCCGCCGACATGAAAGAGTTTATGAACCTCATGTTCGGCAAGGGATGGGACATGGACACCGGAGCCGGAGAGGAAATGGAGGCAAGCCGATGAGCAAAATGTTTTCGGTGGTGACTCTGGATGTCCCCCACTCTCTGATGACGGAGCATTTTGTCCCCGGTAGCCCTGATGGGCTGGATGAACTGCTGGACTGTGATGAAATCTCTGAGGTTCTTGCCGAATGGCCCCTGGGGGATACCATCGAAGCGAAAATTCAGACCTATCTCTATGGAGATGGCGAAACCGTGCGCGCTGACGAGGAGGATTTGGCTTTCTTCCGAGAGCATTTTGACGAGCTGGACGCCAGCGATGCCCTGGACTGCATCTCAGACCACAGCTTTTCTTTTGAATCGGACGAGTTGGATTTTGGGTACGGCGAAGAAAGCGAAGATGAAGAAGATTTGGAACTATAAGACACGGCTCTGCTGAAAAGCAGGGCCTATTTTTATGGCAAAGAAAGACCTGCTAATAAAAGTCAAGTAGAAATTTCAAATTTTTAGGGAAGCGAAAAAGGCAACACAAAATCAAGCCGCTGAGCGTTTCAAAATTAAAACGGCGGCCAGCCAGATGGTATAACGCTGGGAAATCAGTCGTGTTCCAGAGAATCCAAGTAGGCTTTCACAGAAGCATAGTAGATGCGCAGGAACTTGTTGGCGGAGGCCATCATGTAGACCCGGTAGGGCTTGCCCTCAGAGCGTTTCTTGTTCATGAACTGGTAGACCGGCTCATCCACTGGAGCGCATTGCAGGGTAACACCCATCACCAGAAAAAGCGTCCTGCGCAGCGAGGCAGACCCCCGCTTGGAAATGCTGCGGCTACGGACATCCATTTGGCCGGATTGGTAGGGTGGGGCGTCAATGCCCGCAAAGGCCACCAGCGCTTTCTTGGAATGAAAACGGCGCACATCGCCGATTTCGGCCATGAGTTGAGGGCCGAGGGTGGGGCCAACACCAAACATCTCCATCACCACGGGATACTCCGGCAGAGAAGCCGCCAGAGACTGCATCTCCTGCTTAAGAGCAGCTAACGCGGCGGAAGTTGCCCGGAGTTGGGAAATGGCCTGTTCTACCAAAAGTTTTGTGGTATCCGTTTTGGGCATGACACCGAAGTGTCCACAGGCGGAAGCGTAAATGTCCAGCGCCTTATCTTCGCTGAAATTGTAGCCGTGCTTTTTGCACCATTTCTGGTACTTGGCGGTAAAGGCTTTCTCAGACAGGCCGCAGACGCACTCGCAATGCCAAAAAGCAGCTACAAAGTCCACCCATTTCTCGCTGCCGTCGGCGCGGGGCGGACTGGTAAACAGGCGGTTTGCGTCCGGGAAAGCGGTGTCCAGGAGGGAAATCAGGTTGTTCTTCAGCATGGTCCGCACTTTGGAATACTGCTGGTACTGCCGGTAGCAAGACTTCAGCATGAGCCGGGTATCCTCCTCCGGGACATATCTCGGCAGCGTGAGCCAGTGGTCAAGGCCGTAGTTGGCCAGCTTCACGGCATCCTTCTTGTCAGTCTTGGCCCGTCTTAAACTGTTGTTCCCGTAGTCATGCACCAGCATTGCATTGACTACGGAGACATAAAGCCCCGCGTCGTGGAGCAGCCAGGCCACCGGCGCGTGGTAATTGCCCGTGGACTCCATCACCACACGGGTCTCACCGTCCAGACTTTTGAGCAGCCTTGCCAGCTTACTCAGTTCGCTGTCGGTGTGAAGTACCTCAAAGGGTGAGACTACCACCTCTCCGAAGGGCCGCATGACGGCGATCATGCTTTTTCCTTTGGAAATATCGATGCCAACGCAGTTCATCCACATTCCTCCAATACAACGAATCTGCAACCGGAATCCATCTTTTCTCGCTGCCGATTCAATCTATTGGGTGACGCGAACTCTCCGGCATCCGGTGGCTCAACCTGCTTAAATCGAATGCTACAACAAGAGGATGGCTAACAGTCTTTCCAACGGACATAAAAGCCCAAGGAGGGATTGGTCAGCCAGTTGCTCCCCTTATTGTAGCTTAGGCACGAGATGGAGAGA
>CALWXR010000021.1 GCA_944385535.1 uncultured Oscillospiraceae bacterium | reverse complement strand
CATGATATCACTTGGTTGCAAGAGGTAGGGCTGTTTTGCCCTGCCTCTTTTTTTGCCAATTAATATTTTACACTAAGACCGGAATACCTGAGGAAGATCCAGCGGCTGTTTGCTTCAGAACCTTGCTTTCCATCTCGCCGTTCAGCAAGGCAGCACCCCCCTTGGAGTGCTTCTCTCAGCTATAAAGAACTGCGCCTCTGCTGCATCCGCTTTAGATCCTACCTGAGATTCCTGAGTCTGAGATTCTAAGAAGCGTGGAAAGGCTTAATAATATAAGTCCTCCAGATCAACATAAGTACGAACAAAGCGGTCATACTGCCACTCAGCGCAATCCGATAGCAAATCCAGCAGAGCCTCTTGCAGCTCTGATTTTTTCATTTTTCGAATGGTTTTCTCCAAACGGTCAGCAATTTCTTCCTGAATCATCTCGGCCTTTTTCCAAGATTCCTCGACTTCACGCACATACGCATCTGCTTCATCCGGGAAGATTGTAAAAAACAGAGCAACCATGTGTTTGCAAATAATTCGCCGTCCAGCAGCGTGAGGACACGTACAGACACTTTTTCTGGGATGCGCGACATCGATGGTCACATCGTATTGTGCCCCATCGCTTCCTGAAACAATGCCGTGGTAGGTTGTTGCACTGAGCTGTTCTGACTGAAGAACTTTCTTTTCCTCATAGTAATCGTAACCATGGGATTGGGAATTGTAACTTGCCAAGGATATAATACTCATAGCGCTCTCCTTTATTTTTTTGCACGAATTAACAGCATCATGGGCCGTTTCATTTCTTCCGGCATTTGTTCTCTCCATTTCACCGGGGGCATGGCTTCCTCCAGGGCTTCGATCTGGAAGCCGGCATGTATCAGCCCCATGATAATCTGTGTCAGCGTGTGGTGCTGTTTGGAAACGGTGTGCCCAAGAAAGTTGGTTTTCCGCTCCCCAGGGTAATAGTAATCCGTCACAGGCCAGGTTCCGTCTGGGGAAAACTCCTGACGAACACCTGCAGTGAATGTGGGATGCTCGATATTGAATAGAAACACTCCATCCGGCTTCAGGGTTATAAATACCTTTCGATACACCCAATCCAGATCGGCAATGTAGTGAAGCACCAGATTGGAAATAACCAGATCATAGTGTTCCGATGGATAAGCATAATCTTCCAAAGCACATATATGGTATGTAACGCCCGAAGCGGCGTTTCTGCGTTGGGCTTCCCGGATCATCAATTCGCTTTGATCGATGCCCAGAACGAACGCTGCGCCCTTCCGGGCAGCATAGGCACAATGCCAGCCATATCCGCAGCCCAAGTCCAGCACCGTCTTGCCCACAAGCTCCGGGAACATTGGTTCTAACTGGCTCCACTCTCCGGCCCCCTCTAAACCGAATAGACTTCTGGACATCTGGGCATATTCGGCAAAGAATTCGGGGGTATCGTATTGATTTTTCATAGTATTTTCTCCGTATTCACCCAAAGATATTTGCGCCCTGTCCAGATAAACAGAATCAAAGGCATGAATTTCTCAAATATTGTATTGGTTTATCGCAATCACACGTCTACATTATTCCGAAAATCTTGTCAACTTATGGTTGCATCCCGGAGAAACGCAAACATTTCATCATTGGAACGGGATTGGTCAAACCGGTAATGCAGCCGATCAAACGCCTTGATTTCCTCAGGATCTTTGATCTGGTGCTCTGCCATATAGCGCACCATTTCGCCCCGGGCCATCTTGCACATGGTTCCCTTCTCCACCACCTTGCCGCCCACTTCCTCTCCAAAGACACAGGTAATGAACCGAACGGTATCGGGCAGATATTTGGAGACGCACAGGCTGTATTCCTTGGAGTTCATATGGCAGAACGGAAGATCCGTCATGGGATCATAGCCATTCCTTATGAAAAATGCTTGCTTGTCCTTACATAGGGTATTCCTTTAATTCCTCCAGAAACTCCCGGTAATCCTCTTCAGACCAATAAAAGGTCAGATCCTCCTCGGTAAAGTCCGCCGGGTCGGCCCGCATAAAGTGATTGCCGATATCGTAATCAAACCTTCTCAATACAGCTTCCGCAAATTCCCGGAAAAACATCCCAATTCCAGTGATCACGTTACCATCCTCCACCACGGCCTTATGAAGGAAGTTATCCATTTCTACAAAGGAGAAGGTGTCCGCCATTTGCATAAAACAACCGGAAGTAAATTTCTTTCCTTTCAAAACGCCGGATTTTGACAGCAGGATCGGCGAAGAAGAGATTGCCGCAAACACCACCTCTGTACCCACGCCGCTCCGCAGAAAGTCGATCAGCGCTTCATCGAACAGCGCAGGCAAAGGGTTGATGGTTCCCGGCAGAATAACACAGTCGTAGTCCGTTATTTTCACATCTGCTGTCGTTTTTGCAGGCAAGACCCGCAGCCCTTCCTCGCTTTGATACTCCTTGTTCTCGCTGGCGATAAATTCAACGGTCTCGTCAAACCAAAGTGCCAAAGCGGATGTCAGACAAGTGATCTCTTGCAAAGAAAAAAGTGGGTACAGCATCACAGCAAATTTCCGCATATCGTTACCTCCATAGTTTCCTTTCTGTCTAATTTTGTATACAAACACCCCTGGCGGTATTGATACCAGTTAGGCAAGCAACTCAATGACACTCCGGTACTAACCAATGCGCCGTCAGATTATTTTGGCCCTGCACCTTTGCAAAGCCCATGGACGCATACAGGCGGATCGCCGGTTCGTTGTCCACATCCACCAGCAGCATCATACCCTTGGGCTGATTCCATTCCAATGCCTTTGCCAACAGCTTTCTGCCATATCCCATTCGGCGGTACTGCTCCAGAACGAATAAGTCAAATGGCTCGTTTTCCTCAAAGCAGCATGTCACATCCAAATAGCCAACCACCTTGCCTTGATGGATCGCCAGCAGAGTTCTGAACCGATCCCGGGCAGCCGCAACCCGCTCGCCGATCCAATACAAATCCTTGTTGTGGATGGCAAAATACTGCTTGGCATATTGTTCGGTGTACGCTGCCACCCCGGAGGTATCCGCCTCCAAAACAGGAGTGCCCAGAACCATTTTCTGCTGCTCCGGTTCCAATTCAGCACCCTTTGCTTCTAACAATTCTTTCAGTAAATAGTTTTGGGGATTGAAAACAAAATCAACATGATAGCTGGGATAAAACGCCTCCAAGTAGTGGAATACATCCCAATATGCGTCCTTATCACGGGATAAACCGGCAAGCATTTCGATGTACTGCTCGTCCCAGATCACCTGGAACGCAAACGGACCTATCATTTGCGCATCCCGATACACGCCCAGGACACAGTGATCGGTACGGTCAATCCCCTGAATCAGGTTAGATTATACCTGTTCTTCACTCGTGAGCATGGGATCTGAGAAATTGGGATCGCCATAGAAGCCGGCGGCAAAGTCCCTGCATGCATCATAAGATTTGATTGAGCGAATCATTTTCTTTCTAAACCTTCCTGAATAAAACCATGATTTGATTCTTCCTATACTATATCACATCATCCCGGTTTCATCAACCAAAAAGCCGCTCCCGGCGGGAACGGCTCGATTTATCCTGCGAACCGGAACACATGGGGCAGGTGGTTCAGCCGCAGTTCCATGTGCCGGTCCTTGAACACGGTCAGATCCTTCAGAAGGGTTTTGCTCAGGACTTCGCTTTCGGTTTCCCCATTCAGAAGGGCGGCCACTTCTTCCTGGATGGCCTCCTTCAGCTGATCCCTCCCGCAGCCCTGCCGCAGCCGCTTTTCCGCCTGTTCCAGCCGCTCCCGCAGAGTAGCTTCCTGGGCTTCGTACCGCCCCTTCATGGCCAGCATATCCTCTTTGGAGATGTCCCCGGCGAAGAAGGAATCCATGACCGCTTCCTTCTTCTGCTGGAGCCGGTCCAGCTCGAACTGCAACCGCTCCGGGGCGTCTGCAGCGCCGCTCTCACCGGCCTGGATGGCTTCCAGGGCAAGTGTGGTCACATTGCGTATGATGGCCCCTTCGTCCAGAGAGAAGCTCCTAAGAGCGGTTTTCAGCATTTCCATGGCATCGTCATCCCGCACCAGTTTGCCCACGTCACATCCTGCTGTGCCCTCGCTCACCGTAGTGCCGCAGCTCCACCGGCGAACCTTGGTGCCGTCCTTTAAGACCTTCATCCGGCCCACAAAGCTGGAGCCGCATTGGCCGCACTTGATCTTGCCGGAGAACACATAGCGATTGGAGTGGCCAGCCTCCCCGTCCCCACGCTTGTTGTTCCGCTCCAGCCGCTCCTGAGCCAGGTTCCAGATTTCCCGGGTAATGATGGGATCGTGGTGGTTCTCAATCCGAATCTGGGGTACCTGGCCCTTGTTGGCTTTCTTTTCATGTGTCAGATAGTCCGGGGTGTAGGTTTTCTTCTGGACCAGATCTCCCACATACTTCTCGTTCTTTAAAATCTTGATGATGGCGCCGGACTTCCACTTGGCGCTTCCCCGGTAGGTCCGATATCCCTCCCGGGTCAGGAACCGGGCAATCTCGGTGGTGCCCACCTGCTCCAGGGCGTACTTCCGGAAAATCAGCCGGACAATCTCCGCCCCCTCCGGTTCGATGGTCAGCTTGCCGTCTTTCACGTCGTAGCCCAGCATAGAGCGGCCGAACACCACCCCTTTTTCCATCTGCCGGGTCTGACCCCAGACCACCCGATTGGAGGTTTTGCGGCTTTCCTCCTGGGCCATGGCCGCCATGATGGACAGCCGCAGTTCGCCGTCGCTGTCCATGGAGTTAATGTGATCGGTGAGAAATTCCACCGCCACTCCGATGGCTTTCAGCTCTCGGGTGTAGCTGAGGGTGTCTACGATGTTCCGGGAGAACCGGCTGACTTCCTTGGTCAAAATCAGCTGGAATTTTCCGGCGTGGGCGTCGCTGATCATCCGGTTAAACTGAACCCGCTTCTTGGTACTGGTGCCGGAGGTGCCCTCATCGGCGTAGATGGCATACAGCTCCCAGTCTGGATTTTGGGCGATGTAGGACTCGAAGAACCGCTGCTGGGCTTCAAAGGAATTGGCCTGATCCTCTTTGTCGGTGGATACTCGGCAGTAGCTGGCAACTTGGATCATCCGGTTCCCCCTTGTTGTTTTCTTGTATACGCCCGACGCTGCTGGTTCAGCCGGTCCTGGGCGTGGCGGTATTGCATTTCATTCAAACGTCCCCGTTCCTTGAGGGCCAGCAGCAACCCGGTTTGGAGCTGATACAGAAATTCTTCGTCCGTCTCTTTGGTGATCCTTCGGTCATGCTCGATGGCTTCCAGAGAGGCATATTGCTTTGCCATGCTGCCGGCCCTCCTTTCCTTTCCATTTTATGCCGGATGGTCAGTGCATTGACCTGATTGCCATGGGAGCGGTTGGCTGAATTCTGATTTTATTGGTATGAAGAAAAAAGACCGCCCAATTCTGAGCGGTCAAGAAAACAGTTTTGTTTTATCATACCTATTGAATTCCGTGACAATGAAAACGCGGGAACCGAAACCATCCTCCGATTCCCGCTTTCATTTTTATGGTGTGTATCCGGTATTGACCTCTCCAGGCCAGTCGATAATACCGCCGAATTCCAGAATGTTGGTATATCCCATGTCCGCCAGCTTTTGTGACGCCTGCTTGCTCCGGTTTCCGCTGCGGCAGTACACCAGAATCCGCTGGTTCAAATCCGGCAGTTCCTTCGGCTGCTCTGTGCCGATCGTCTCATTGGGAATGCAAATAGCCCCGGGGATATGCTTTTCTTCATATTCCGCATGGGTTCGCACATCCAGGATCACGTAGCCCTCTTCCTGGGTCATAATCTGAATGGCGGTATCCATATCGATCTGCTGATAGGAAGCCTTTTCCTCTTCTTTGCCGCAGCCGGTGAGTGTAGCCACGACCAGCAGCAAGACGAGCATTTTCTTCATAACAATCTCTCCTTATTTTTGACTTTACAGATCAGCTGGGTCATGGTTCCCATTGGGCAGTACACGCACCAGCTGCGTGGCTTGAACAGGATCATGGTAAAAAGTCCCAGAATGGTAGAGGTGAGCATAACGCTGTAAAAACCGAAAGCAAACTGAGCGACACCTGGATGGAATAGCTCCCCGTGATAGGCCCACTGCCAGGGAACCCGGAAGGTCCACAGGAGGGTTACCACCTGCTTCAGCTCTGCTGCTTCGGCAAATACCAGATAGGTATTCCAAAGCATCTGGAAGAACATAACAAAAAAGAAAATGAGAAAGCCATACCGAAAGGCCTTGCTTTTCATCCACCCGGGAATGTCCTGTTTCCGGGAAAGTCCGAATCGCCCGCCCAGCAAGCCAAAGAGCTGGCCCCTTCCGCAGTAGCGATTGCAATACCCCTTTGTTCCCTTCACGACCGAAATGATCAGCGGAGTAAAAAAGCAGAATAGCCCCAGCCAGGCAAAGAGGATATTAAAAAAACCCAGGATCAGGTAGCTGAGGGACAGGATCCATAAATAATCATACCACCTCTTCTTCATGGACGCGCCTCCCTAATTTCGATCACCGACGCCGGACACTCCTTCGCGCATTTGCCGCAGCCAACGCACAGCTTCTGATCCACCACAGCCTTGATCCCTTTGTAAATGGAAACGGCCTTCATGGGACAGACCTTCACACAGCATCCGCAGGCCACGCACAAGCTTTCCATAACCTGGGCTTTTCGGGGAATTCTGGTTGCTTTCGCCATACTTTTACACCTCCGTTGATTTTCATTATCATATCAAAGAGGCGTGATGCGTTCTGTGATGTTGTCACAATGGGAAATTCCGTTTGGCGTCCTGCTAAAGCTCCAGGGAAAACAGGTAACCCGGAATCGGCACATTCGGCTTTTCGGCGATGTTCGAGCCTGGAAACCCTTGCAAATCAAGGATTTTTCCTCCGGGTGCCATTTTGAACCCGTTGTAGGTACAGAAGAACTGGGCCATCTGGAGATGATCGGCGCCATTGTCCATCAGCTTACCCGGAATTTGAAGGATTCCCAGATCAAGGACTCCCCTTTCGCCGCCTACTTTGTAGATCACACCACAGGCGTATACCCTACCGCCGCTTCCGGTTCTCCCTGGAACGCCGCCGGCATGCAGGTAAAGGGGGATCCTATGGCGGATCTTGTGGAAGATTTAAGCGCGGAACAGAAAGCCCGGGTGACCTATGATAATATTCTACGGTTATCCGACGACCCGGATGTGAACGACGCCATTAAGTTCCTGCGAGAGCGGGAGATCGTGCATTTTCAGCGATTCGGTGAGGCCATCCAGCTGCTCCGGGAGAAGCTGAATCAAAAAAATGTGTACTATATGAATCCCGCTATGGATATGTAACGTATACGCAGCAAAGCTATCGGTCTGGATCTTTGGAAAAGCGAAGCGCCTGTTTTCTGGACGGTGATCCGCCGGTGAAGCGTGCTATGGATCCGTGGACGGTTACGCCTCCCATTGACAGGGTAAAAAAATCTATACGGGAATAGAAAAAGCAGAGCCATTTCGGTGATAGATGGCTCTGCTTTTCAGTTCTGCGTTTTCCCTGTAGGGTTTGCCGGCGTTATTTCTTCTCCCCTGTTTTCAGGAATCGATGGTGGCAATTCGGAAGGTCAATTCCTCCAGCACATCCAGCAGCACCCGCACCGTGTCCAGGGCGGTGAGCATGGTGACGCCGTTTTCTACGGCGCAGCGTCGGATCTGGCTGGAACCGGAATGGACATCCTCTCCCCGCACATCCATGGTGTTGATCACATAGGTCACATAGCCGCTGCGAATGGATCTGAGAATATCATCCGATCCTTCGTCTACTTTTGCCCGGACGCGGGTCTTGATTCCATGTTTACGCAGGAACACGGCTGTGCCAACCGTTGCTTCAATATTAAAGCCCAGTTGATAAAAACGCCGGATCAAGGGAAGCGCTTCTTCTTTATCCTCGTCAGAGATGGTCACAAATACGGTTCCATAGTTTTCCAGCTTCATTCCCGACGCCTGCAGGGCTTTATATAGCGCACGGGTCAGGGAGTAATCATAGCCGATGGCTTCACCGGTGGACTTCATTTCCGGGGAAAGATAAGCGTCCAGACCCCGAAGCTTGGAGAAGGAAAAGGCAGGGGCTTTGGCGTACCAGCGTTTCTTTTCATCCGGGTAAAGCATGGTGATCCCCTGCTCCTTCAGACTGTGGCCCAGGGCCACCAGGGTGGCAATATCCGCAAGAGGATATCCCGTGGCTTTGCTCAGGAAAGGAACCGTCCGGGAGGACCGGGGATTGACTTCGATGATATATACATTGTCCTGGCTGTCCACAATAAACTGAATGTTAAACAGTCCCTTGATCCCAATAGCCGGGCCCAGCTTTTTGGCGTATTGCAGAATAATCCCCTTGACCTTGTTGGAAATGGAGAAGGATGGATACACGGAAATAGAGTCGCCGGAATGAACGCCGGTGCGCTCCACCAACTCCATAATGCCGGGAACAAACACCTGGGTACCGTCGCAGATGGCGTCAATCTCCACCTCTTTGCCCCGAATATACTTATCCACCAGCACAGGCTTATCGGCATCGATTTCCACGGCGGTTTGCAAATAGTGGCGCAGCTGATCTTCGTTGGCCACGATCTGCATAGCCCGACCGCCCAGGACAAAGCTGGGACGCACCAAAACCGGATACCCAATGGCCTTCGCGGCATTGACGCCGTCCTCAATGCGTGTAACCGCCTTGCCTCTTGGCTGAGGGATATTCAGTTCCAGAAGCAGCTTTTCAAAGGCGTCCCGGTTTTCTGACTTTTCAATGGCGGCGCAATCAGTTCCGATGATATTCACGCCAAGATCCGTTAAGGGCTGCGCCAGATTGATGGCAGTCTGGCCGCCAAGGGAAGCAATAACCCCTTCCGGCTGCTCTAAGTCCACAATGTTCATCACATCTTCCACAGTCAAAGGCTCAAAATACAGCTTGTCTGAGGTTGTGTAATCGGTAGAAACCGTCTCCGGGTTGTTGTTGATGATAATGGCCTCATAACCGGCATTTTTGATGGTCTGAATGGCGTGTACGGTAGAATAGTCAAATTCCACCCCCTGACCGATGCGAATAGGGCCGGAACCCAGAACAATGACTTTCTTTTTGTCCGACACCACAGACTCATTTTCGCTCTCGTAGGTAGAGTAGAAGTAAGGAATATAGCTGTCAAACTCACCGGCGCAGGAATCAATCATTCGGTAAACCGGTAGCATGGCATGCTGCTTACGCAGGGAACGCAGCGCCGCCTCAGACACATTCCAGAGCTTGCTAACGGCTTTGTCGGAGAATCCCATCTTTTTTGCTTGATAGAATATGCTGCTGTCCATAGGCGCAGCCTTCAGCTTCGCTTCCAGATCAGTGATATTCCTCATCTTCCGAATAAAGAAAAGATCAACGGCGCTCTTTTTTCCAATCTCCTCCGGGCTGACGCCCAGCCGGAGAAGCTGCGCGATGGCATAGATCCGATCATCCGTCCCGATGGCGATATAGTCCATCAAGGCTTCTTTGGTCCAGTGGTCAAACTTGGACATATGCAGATGGTATACACCGATTTCCAGGGAGCGAATGCCTTTCAGCAGGCTTTCCTCAAAAGTACGCCCAACGCTCATGGTCTCACCGGTGGCCTTCATCTGGGTACCCAGCCGGTTATTGGCATCGGAGAATTTGTCGAAAGGAAAACGGGGCATTTTGGTGACCACATAGTCCAGCGCCGGCTCAAAGGCCGCGCAGGTATTGGCCAGCCGGATCTCGTCCAGGTTCATGCCCACACAGATTTTGGCGGAGACCCGGGCAATGGGATAGCCGCTGGCCTTAGAAGCCAGGGCGGAGGAACGGGACACTCTGGGATTGACTTCAATGAGATAGTATTGGAAGGAGTTGGGATCCAATGCGAACTGTACATTGCAGCCTCCCTGAATCTTTAAGGCCCGGATGATCTTCAGGGCCGAATCCCGGAGCATTTGATACTCCTTATTGGTCAGCGTCTGAGACGGACATACCACAATCGAGTCGCCGGTATGGACGCCCACCGGATCCAGATTCTCCATGTTACAGATGGCAATGGCGGTATCGTTGGCGTCCCGCATGACCTCATACTCGATTTCCTTATAGCCTTTGATGCTCTTTTCTACCAGGACCTGATGAACCGGCGACAGCACCAAAGCATTTTTCATAATCTCCCGGAATTCATTCTCATTGTCGGCAAAACCGCCGCCGGTACCCCCCAGGGTAAAGGCGGGGCGAAGCACCACAGGATAGCCGATTTGATTTGCGGCTTTCAGTCCTTCCTCCATGGAGTTGGCAATCATAGAAGGCAGCACCGGCTCCCCCAGGCGTTCACAAAGCTCCTTAAACAGCTCCCGGTCCTCCGCCTGCTCAATGCTGCGGCTGGGGGTTCCCAGAAGCTCTACATGGCATTCCTTCAGCACGCCCTTCTTTTCCAGCTGCATGGCAAGATTCAGCCCTGTCTGCCCGCCAATGCCGGGGATAATGGCGTCCGGCCGCTCATAACGAACGATCCTGGCGATATATTCCAGAGTCAGAGGTTCCATATAGACCTTATCGGCAATGGCCGGATCGGTCATAATGGTGGCGGGATTGGAGTTGCAGAGAATAACCTCATAACCCTCTTCCTTCAGCGCCAGGCAGGCCTGGGTACCGGCATAGTCAAACTCCGCCGCCTGTCCGATGACGATGGGGCCGGAGCCGATGACCAGAATCTTTTTCAAATCCGTTCTTTTAGGCATCTTCCCTACCCTCCATCATTGCGATAAATTGATCAAACAGGTAAGTGCTGTCCTGGGGGCCAGGGGCGCTCTCCGGGTGATACTGGACGCTGAACACCCGGTCGCGACTACATTGCTGGCCTTCTACCGTCCCATCCAGCAGATTGATGTGGGTGACTGTCAAGCCGGTTTGTTCCAGGCTTTCCCCCTCTACGGCGTAGGAATGGTTTTGAGAGGTGATTTCCACCTTGCCGGTAATCAAGTTTTTAACAGGATGATTGCCGCCCCGATGGCCGAATTTCAGCTTATAGGTCTTGGCCCCATATGCCAGAGCAATGATTTGATGGCCCAGGCAGATACCAAACATGGGCAGTTTCCCCCGTAGAGCACGTACCAACTCGATCACCGGCTTCGCGTTTTCCGGATTCCCCGGGCCATTGGAAAGAAACAGCCCATCCGGGCGCAACGCCATAACTTCCTGGGCAGTCGTATCCCAGGGAACCACGGTAACATCACAGCCCCTGGCATTCAGGCATCGGATAATATTGTGCTTGATCCCGCAGTCCACGGCCACAATACGAAACCGGGGTTCCACCGCGGAAGATACCCAGGGTTCTTTTGTACTGACCTTCGCCACCACATCCGTAGGAATGTTCGTAAGCCGCAGCTTGGTAAAACCTACAAGCTTCGGTTCTTCCGCGGAGGTGATCAGCGCCTTACAGATGCCTTTGTCCCGGATATGCCGGGCAAGCTGGCGTGTATCTACTCCGGCCATACCCACGATGCCCTGTTCCAGCATGACAGCTTCCAGGGACTTCGCGGCTCGAAAATTAGAAGGTTCCTTGTTGAATTCCCGGACGATCAAAGCGCTGATGGTAGGTTTTCCTGTCTCATAATCCTCATCGCACATGCCGTAATTGCCAATCAAAGGATAGGTCATGACAACAGCCTGGGTGGTATAGGAAGGATCCGACAGAATCTCCTGATAGCCCACCATGGAGGTGTTAAAAACCAGTTCTACGGAAATTTCTTTGTCCGCGCCGAATCCATAACCGTAAAACTCGGATCCATCTTCCAGAATGATTTTCTTGTTGTATATCCGGTTCATGGTTTTCCACCAGCCTTTCGCTGCGAGAGTTTTTGTTCGAACTGATCCTTCCGGGTGTCCTCCGGGATCGATGTGGCATAGCGGCCGCTGAAGCAGGCGTCGCAGTAGTCATGGCAGCGGCAAAGGTCGCTCAGACGATCCAAAGGCAAATATCCCAGGGAGTCTACCCCGATGATCTCCCCGATTTCCGGGATGGAATGATGGCAGGCAATCAGATGATCCCGAGAATCGATGTCTGTTCCGTAATAGCATGGATGCAAGAAAGGCGGTGCGGAGATCCGCATATGGATTTCCCTGGCTCCCGCTTCACGCAGGAGCCGGACGATCCGGCCGGAGGTGGTGCCGCGAACAATGGAATCGTCCACCAGAATCACCCGTTTTCCCCGGACGGCGCTTTCCACCGGGCTAAGCTTGATCTTAACCTGATCCACCCGGTGATCCTGCCCGGGAGAAATAAAGGTTCTGCCGATGTATTTGTTCTTAATCAGACCGATCCCGTAAGGGATCCCGGAGGCCTGGGCGTATCCCAGAGCAGCGTCCAGGCCGGAGTCCGGTACGCCGATGACGATGTCCGCCTCCACCGGATGCGCCTGAGACAGAATTTGCCCCGCGCGCTTTCTGGCTTCATGGACACAGACGCCGTCGATCACGGAATCCGGCCGCGCAAAATAAATGTACTCAAAGATACACAGCTTTTTCGGCGCTTTGCCGCAATGGGTTGTATCGGAATGAACGC
Organism: uncultured Oscillospiraceae bacterium; assembly: GCA_944385535.1. GTDB lineage: Bacteria > Bacillota > Clostridia > Oscillospirales > Oscillospiraceae > Faecousia. The sequence goes on along the minus strand of CALWXR010000021.1, from coordinate 31,653 downwards.
CCTTCCCGTCGAAGGTAAGGATCTCACCGGGCAAAAGATCCCGCTGGAACCTGGCGCCTACGGCGTTCAAGGCACAGCTTTCCGAGGCCACCACATAGCTGCCATCGCTCATTTGTCCATAGCACAGGGGCCTGAAGCCGTTGGGATCCCGAAGGGCAATGAGCTTGGTGGAGGACATCATCACAAGAGAAAACGCGCCCTCCAGCTTGTCCATGGCTCTACTGACGGCTTCCTGAATGGAGGGCGCGGTAATCCGCTCCCGGGTGATCATATAGGCAATGGTCTCGGTATCGGAAGTGGTGTGGAAAATGGCGCCGGACAGCTCCAGCTCCTGACGCAGCCGAAGGGCGTTGCTTAAATTGCCATTATGGGCCAGGGCAAGCTTTCCTTTCAGATGGTTTACCTGAATGGGCTGACAGTTGGCCAAATTGGAGCCGCCGGTGGTGCCATAGCGGGCATGTCCCACGGCCAGCTTTCCGGAGGGGAATCGGACCATGACGTCAGCAGTAAACACTTCACTGACAAGGCCCAGCCCTTTATGGGCGGAAAACACGCCGTCATCGTTTACTACAATGCCGCAGCCCTCCTGCCCCCGATGCTGAAGGGCGTAGAGGCCGTAATAGACCAGACTTGCCACATCCTCCTGCCGTTGACTGTAAACGCCAAACACACCGCATTCTTCATGGATACTCATGTTCATTCCCCCAGGCTGGCTTTTACAAAGCCCACAAACAAAGGATGAGGCTTATTCGGCCGGCTCTTAAACTCCGGATGGTACTGTACGCCTACATGGAACGCTCGATTGGCAAGCTCTACCGTTTCGACCAAGCGTCCGTCGGGAGAGACGCCGCTGAGCACCAGGCCGGCTTGGGTAAGAACGTCCCGATAGTCATTATTAAATTCGTAACGATGGCGATGGCGCTCGGAGATCCGCTCAGAGCCGTAACATCTGGCCATAGTGGTATTGGGGGCAATCACACATGGGTAGGCGCCGAGACGAAGGGTGCCCCCCTTATCCACATCCTCACTCTGGCCGGGCATAAAGTCAATGACCTTGTGTTTGCTCTCCGGTGCAAATTCGCCGGAGTTGGCGTCTGCCAGCCCTGCCACATTCCGGGCATATTCAATGACAGCGATCTGCATGCCCAGACAAATACCAAAGTAAGGAATCTCCTTCTCCCGGGCGAACTTGGCTGCCAGGATCATGCCCTCGATCCCCCGTCCCCCAAAGCCGCCGGGAACCAGGATCCCATCGATCCCGGCCAGCGTCTCTTGGTAAGATTCCGGTGTCAGACTCTCCGAATCGATCCACTGAATATCCACATTGGCATCCAGCGAATACCCGGCATGACGCAGGGCTTCCGCTACAGAAAGATAAGCGTCGTGAAGCTGAACATACTTGCCTACCAGACCGATGGTCACCTGCTTGCTACGGTTTTTGATCCGTTCCACCATAGCTTTCCAGTCTGTCAGATCCGGTTCCGGGGTTTTCAGACCCAATTCCCGACAGACAATGCCGGACAGATTGGATTTTTCCAGCATCAGCGGCGCTTCATATAGATTGGGCAAGGTGATGTTTTCAATAACACAGTCCGGCTTCACATTGCAGAACATGCTGATCTTTCGGAAGATCCCCTCCTCCAAAGGTTCATCACAACGCAAAACGATGATGTCCGGCTTCACGCCCATTCCCTGCAGCTCCTTTACAGAGTGCTGCGTGGGCTTGGATTTATGCTCATCAGAGCCTCGAAGGAAGGGAACCAAGGTCACATGGATAAACAGGCTGTTTTCCTTCCCTGCCTCCAGGGAGATCTGGCGCACCGCCTCCAGAAAGGGCTGGGATTCGATGTCGCCAATGGTGCCGCCGATTTCCGTAATCACAACATCGGCGTCGGTTTTTTTGCCTACGCTGTATACAAATTCCTTGATTTCATTGGTCACGTGGGGAATCACCTGAACGGTGGAGCCCAGATACGCACCCCGGCGCTCCTTGTTCAGTACGTTCCAGTAGACCTTACCGGTCGTCAGGTTAGAGAATTTATTCAGATCTTCGTCTATAAACCGCTCGTAATGGCCCAGATCCAGGTCGGTTTCCGCGCCGTCTTCTGTGACATAAACCTCGCCATGCTGGTAGGGACTCATCGTTCCCGGATCCACATTGATGTAGGGATCCAGCTTCTGGGCTGCCACTTTCAGCCCTCTGGCCTTCAGCAAGCGCCCCAAAGACGCGGCGGTAATGCCTTTTCCCAGGCCGGAAACCACACCGCCGGTGACAAAGATGTATTTGGTCATAGCTTCTCTCTCCTTATACTCTACGGCAACGGATTTTACTCTACAGTAACGGACTTTGCCAGATTTTTCGGCTTGTCAATGTCGCAGCCATTTTCCTTTGCCACATAGTAGGCAAGCTTTTGCAGGGGGACAATCTCCACAGCGGCACAGAACAAGGGATCCGATTTGGGGATATAAATCATATCATCCGCCAGAGAGACGATTTTGGCGTTTCCTCGGAAGGCAATCGCCAGTACCTCCGCGCCCCGGGCTTTTACTTCGATGATATTGCTCATGGTCTTTTCCGTGACCGCCTCATTGCAGCATAGGGCGATCACCGGCTGTCCCTCGTGGATCAGGGCAATGGTGCCGTGCTTCAATTCTCCAGCCGCATAGGATTCCGCATGGATATATGAGATCTCCTTCATTTTCAGGGCGCCTTCCAGCGCCACCGCATAATCGGTATTTCGGCCAATAAAAAACATGGAGGGGTGCTTATGATATTTCTTTGCCAATTTCTCAATGGCAGGGTTCATATCCAGCACCTGCTGCATCTGCTTTGGCAAGGCCTTCAGCGCACTGATCAGTCTGGCGTATTCTTCCATTTCAATACGGCCCAATTTTCTTGCTCCATACAGAGCAAACAAATACAGAACCGTTAGTTGGGTGGTATAGCCCTTTGTGGTCGCTACGGCTATTTCCGGTCCTGCCCAGGTATACAAGGTGTAATCCGCCAATTTGGCGATGGTACTGCCTACCACGTTCACAATGGCCAAGGCTTTCGCGCCTTGGCGCTGGCATTCCTTCATGGCGGCGATGGTATCCGCGGTTTCGCCGGACTGAGAAAGCACGATCAGCAGCGTCTTATCATCGATCAAAGGATCGGCGTACCGCAGTTCACTGGCCAGCTCCGCCTGAACCGGAATCCGGCACAGCCGCTCAATGGTGCACTTTCCCGCGCAGCCGGCATAATAAGCGGAACCGCAGGCGGTAATCAGGATTTTGTTCACCCGGCGCAAATCAATGTCCATGCCGTCCAGAGAAACCTCTCCGTTTTTCAGCCGGGGAGCAATGGTTGCCTTCACCGCGCGGGGCTGCTCCATGATTTCCTTGAGCATGAAATGCTCATAGCCGCCCTTTTCCGCGGCTTGAATATCCCAGGTGATGCGGTTGATCTTCTTCTCTACAGGATGGCCGGTGCAATCAAATACTTGTACTCCATCGGGAGTCAGCTCCGCAAATTCTCCGTCATCCAGATAAATCGCGTTGCGGGTGTAGGCGACCAGCGCAGTAACATCCGAAGCAAAATAGTTTTCCCCGATGCCCAAGCCGATAATCAAGGGGCTGGCTTCCCGTACCACAAAGATCCTGTCCGGTTCATCCGTGCAGATGATCCCCAAAGCGTAAGATCCCCGAAGCCGGGCGGATGCTTTCATAACTGCCCGCTGAAAGTCCCCCTGGTAGTACATCTCCACCAGATGAACAATGGTTTCCGTGTCCGTTTCGCTTTCAAAGCGGTATCCCTTCCGGGTCAGCTCTTGCCGCAGTTCCAGGTAATTCTCAATAATGCCGTTATGCACCACCGCGAATTTTCCGTCGTTGCTGGCATGAGGATGGGCATTGAAATCCGTGGGAGCGCCATGGGTGGCCCAGCGGGTATGGCCGATGCCGGTAGTGCCGGGAACCAGTCGCCCGTTATCCGTCTTTTCTTGTAAATTGGCGATCCGTCCCGTTACCTTGCTGATTGCAATGGCGCCATCCTGCGCTACCGCGATTCCGGCGGAGTCATAGCCCCGGTATTCCAGTTTGGACAGTCCATCCAGCAGAACCGGCGCCGCATGTTGGGCGCCGGTGTAGCCTACAATTCCACACATAAATAACCTCCAAGTATCGTGCTGAGCTATGGAAGCGTCTTATGGAAATGTCACTCCCACTCCACCGTTGCGGGCGGTTTGCTGGTAATGTCATACACCACCCGGCTGATACCCTGAACTTCATTGGTGATCCGGCTGCTGGCGCGCTCCAGCACTTCATAGGGCAGCCGTGTCCACTCCGCGGTCATAAAATCATCGGTGGTCACAGCCCGCAGCGCGACAGTACGGCCGTAGGTTCTGGCGTCGCCCATAACACCCACACTGCGCAGATCCGTCAGCACGGCAAAATACTGATTGGAGCCAACCTGCCCCTTCTCCAGTTCCTCCCGGAAAATGGCGTCAGCCTCCCGCAGGGTATCCAGCTTTTCCTTGGTGATCTCACCGATGACCCGCACCGCAAGGCCCGGACCGGGGAAGGGCTGCCGCCAGACCAGTTCGTGAGGGATTCCCAGCTGGGTGCCAACCTCCCGGACTTCGTCTTTAAACAGATCCCGCAAAGGCTCCAGGATCTCGTCAAAGGCGATCACATCCGGCAAGCCCCCTACGTTATGATGGCTCTTGATGGTGGAAGCGTCCCCTGCCCCGCTTTCGATGACATCGGGATAAATGGTGCCCTGCACCAGTACGTTGATTTTTCCCAGCTTTTTGGCTTCCGCCTCAAAGACCCGGATAAACTCTTCCCCAATGATTTTCCGCTTTTTTTCCGGCTCGGTCACACCGGCCAGCTTCGAAAGGAACCGTTCTTCCCCATTGACGCGGATCAGGTTCATGTCAAAGCCTTCCCGGAAGGTTTTTTCCACAAAATCCCCTTCGCCCTTGCGAAGCAGGCCATGATCCACAAATACGCAAATCAGATTCTTGCCGATGGCCTTGTGCAGCAGAACCGCCGCGACGGAGGAATCCACACCGCCGGACAGGGCCAGCAGAACCTTCTTCCCCGCCAGCTTTTCCCGATACATCTGCACGGAACGCTCCACGAAATCCTCCATCTTCCACGCGCCCTTGCAGCCGCAGATCTCATATAGGAAATTCCGAAGCATTTGCTTGCCGAACTCCGTGTGGGTCACCTCCGGGTGGAACTGAACCGCGTAAAGCTTGCGGCTCTCGTCGCACATGGCGGCGCAGGGGCACTTATCTGTATGGGCAATGACCCGGAAAGCGGGAGGCGGAGTCTGGATAAAGTCCGTATGGCTCATCCAGCAAACGCTCTGCCGGGGAATTTCCCGGAACAGGGCCGACTCCTGGGTATAGAACACAGTCTTTCCGTATTCGCTGGAATTATCCGCGCTGGCGACCACCCCACCAGCCATATAGGCCATCAGCTGAGCGCCGTAGCAGATCCCCAGTACCGGGATCCCGGCGTTCAGGATATCCGGATCGTAATGGGGAGAGGCTTCGTCATAAACGCTGTTGGGGCCGCCGGTGAAGATGATTCCGGTATATCCGGCGGCTTTAATCTGATCGATCGTGATCTTATTATAGGGCTTGATCTCCGCATAGACATGGTGCTCACGTACCCGCCGGGCAATCAGCTGGTTATACTGTCCGCCGAAGTCAAGAACAAGGATTTTTTCTTCCATCTGGGCCTCCCTTAAATGTTGATCTCTGCCTGGGTTCGGGCAATGCCGGAAAGCAGAGGTCTTACTTTTTCCACATACCGGCTCACTTGCTCAGCGCACCGGCCTGTGTAGCGCATGGGATCAAGGACAGCTTCCATTTCTGTTTTGGTCATACCAAACTCCCCGTGCTCCGCCAGATCTGCCAGCAGATCCCAGCTTTCTCCCGCCTTCATTTTTGCCGTGGCGTCCATGGAACAGCCGCGAATGATCTCATGAAGCTGCTGACGGTCGCCGCCCCGTTTCACGCCTTCCATCATCAGGTTCTCCGTGGCGATGAAGGGCAGATACTCCCGCACGGTCTTTTCTACGATCTTTTCGTTGACATGCAGGCCGTCGGTCACATTCTGAGCCAGGCGCAAAATGGCGTCGGCGCAGAGGAAGCCTTCCGGCATGGAAATACGGCGGTTTGCGGAATCGTCCAGCGTCCGCTCCAGCCATTGGGTGGAGGCGGTCATGGGCGCGTTCATAGCATCCGCCATCAGATAGCGGGCAAGGCTGCAAATCCGTTCGGAGCGCATGGGATTGCGCTTATATGCCATAGCGGAGGAACCGATCTGGTTCTTTTCGAAAGGCTCTTCCACTTGCCGGTCATGCTGCAGCAGACGGATGTCGCCCGCCATCCGGTAGCTGCTTTGGGCAATGGAGCTAAGACAATTCAAAATGCGGCTGTCCAGCTTTCGGGGGTAGGTCTGGCCGCAGACGTCGAAGCAGGACGTAAAGCCAAAGTCGGCGCTGATCATCCGGTTCATCTCATCGATTTTGGCGGTATCCCCATCGAACAGCTCCAGGAAGCTGGCTTCCGTGCCGGTGGTGCCCCGACAGCCAAGGAATTTCATGGAAGAAATGACGTAGTCCAGTTCTTCCAGGTCGGATACAAAATCCTGCATCCACAACGTTGCCCGCTTGCCGACGGTGACCAGCTGGGCGGGCTGGTAATGGGTGTAGCCCAGGGTGGGCATTGCCTGATATTTTTCCGCAAAGTCCGCCAGATTGGCGATGACCTTCATGAGCTCACCCCGCAAGTATTTCAGGCCATCCCGATACAGCACAATATCCGCGTTATCGGTGACATAGCAGCTGGTTGCGCCCAGGTGAATGATGCCGGCGGCTTTGGGCGCCGCCTTGCCATAGGCGTATACGTGGGCCATCACATCATGGCGCACTTCTTTTTCCCGAGCGGCAGCGCAGGCAAAGTCGATGTCAGTAATATGAGCTTCCAGCTGGTCCACCTGTTCCTGGGTCACAGGCAGGCCCAGGGCATGCTCTGCCTTCGCCAAAGAAACCCACAGCTTGCGCCAGGTCTCGATCCGCTTCCGCTGAGAAAACAGGTTCAGCATATACTCCGAGGCATACCGGGAGCTTAAGGGAGATTCATACTGATTTGTCATGAATGCTCCTCCTTAGCGAATGATGATGCTGTCCCGCTCCGGGCCTACAGAAACGTAGCCAATGTGGCAGCCGATCCCCGCTTCCACAAACTCCACATACTTCCGGGCGGCCACAGGCAGATCCTCCCACTTGCGGATACCGGAAATATCGCATTTCCAGCCGTCCATGTACTCGATCACCGGCTTGGCCTGATCCAGGACTGTGGGGAACGGGAACTCGTCAATGACAGCGCCGTCCAGGGTGTAGTGGGTGCACACCGGGATTTTATCCAGATAGCTGAGCACATCCAGCTTGGTCAGGGCAATGTTGGTGGCAGCCTGAACCTGAACACCGTAGCGGGTAGCCACAATATCGATGGGCCCAACGCGGCGGGGACGTCCGGTTTTTGCGCCGTACTCAAAGCCGGCTTCCCGCAAAGCATCGGCTTCCGGACCAAACATCTCGCAAACAAAGGGGCCCTCGCCTACACAGGTGGAGTACGCCTTGACAACGCCCACCACATTCTCAATCTTAGCGGTAGGCAGACCGGAACCCACCGGCGCAAACGCGGCGATGGTGTTGGAAGAGGTGGTATAGGGATGGATGCCGTAATCCAGATCCCGCAAAGCGCCCAGCTGGGCCTCAAACAGAAGCCTTTTCCCGTCTTTCTGCGCCTGGCGAAGGAACAGGCCGGTGTCACAGACAAAGGGCTTGATTTTCTCACAGTAGCTTTCGATCCACTGCTCCAGCTGCTCCATGGTAGTGGGCTCGGCGCCATATACTTTGGTGAGCGTCAGATTCTTCCACTCCATCAAATCCGCCAGATGGGCCTTCAGATGTTCGGGATACAGCAGTTCTCCGGCCAAAATAGTCTTTTTCTGGTATTTGTCGGAATAGAAAGGGGCGATGCCCTGCTTGGTGGAACCAAACTTCTTGTCCGCCAATCTGGCTTCTTCCAGGCCGTCCAACGCCCGGTGCCAGGGCAAAAGCAGAGACGCCCGATCGCTGATCTTCAGATTTTCAGGAGTCAGGGAAACCCCCTTGGATGTAACATCTTCCATCTCCGTCCACAGATTCTCCGGATCCAACGCCACGCCGTTTCCAAGAATATTGACCACATTCTTCCGGAAGATACCGGAAGGAAGCAGATGAAGGGCAAACTTTCCGTATTCGTTGATGACGGTATGGCCGGCGTTGCCGCCGCCCTGATAGCGGATGACCACGTCAAAGTCTTCCGTAAGGAGGTCGACCATACGCCCCTTACCTTCGTCACCCCAGTTGATGCCTACAATTGCAGTGTTGCTCATTTGGATTGCCTCCGATATATTTAATTTTCATTTTGGATCGGACTGCCTTCCTTGACCATGGGAAAACCCGGACTTGCCATGTCCGCGTCCGCGCCAAAATGTGCTGCCAAAAATTTTTTTGCTGCCAAAGGGAATGTATGATTACAGATGCTCTTCCAGCCGCTTCATGATTTCCGCGTAAGCCTCTTCCACGCCGCCCATATCCCGGCGGAAGCGATCCTTGTCCAGCTTCTCACCGGTCTTTGCGTCCCATAGGCGGCAGGTGTCCGGACTGATCTCATCGGCCAGGACGATGGTGCCGTCGCTCAGGCGGCCAAACTCCAGCTTGAAGTCTACCAGGGTCACACCGCAGGTGCTCCAAAAGGCTTTCAGGGCGTCATTGACCCGGAACGCATAGTTTTTGATGGTTTCGATCTCTTCAGGGGCTGCCAGCTTCAGGGCAATGGCGTGGTAGCTGTTCAGCAGCGGATCGCCCAAATCGTCATTTTTGTAGGAAAACTCAATGGTAGGCGTCTCAAAAACAATCCCCTCTTCCACGCCATAGCGCTTGGAGAAAGAACCGGCGGAAATGTTGCGGATGATTACCTCCAGAGGGACGATGGAAACCTTCTTGACCAAAGTCTCCCGCTCAGACAGCTCCTGGACATAATGGGTAGGAATGCCCCTTTTTTCCAGCATTGCCATCAGCCGGTTGCTCATGCGGTTGTTGATTACGCCTTTGCCGGAAATAGTCCCCTTTTTCAGACCATTAAAAGCAGTGGCGTCATCCTTGTAGTCTACGATCAAACGTTCAGGATCACTGGTTGCATAAACTTTTTTTGCTTTGCCTTCATAAAGCTGCTCTTTTTTTTCCATAGTCGTGTTCCTTCTTTATATTTATTTCCCGCTGTCACCGTAGTTCGCCAGGACTCTGGCGGAGGGGTCGTTCACATTACAGCCTTCCCACTCCTTGTTGGGCATCCAGAAGTCCAGGATCATATCACCTTGACCAGGGTAATATTTCTCGAAGAGTTCACGGTACAGCAGAGATTCCTTAGTAAAGGGCTGGGCATGGGTATACTTCTTTCGCTTTTGCTCGTATTCCTCTTGGGAATACTTACCCTCGGCGTACGCTTTCAGGTGATCCACCATGGAGTGGCCCACCGCGTCAGAGAAAGCTGCCTTTTCCCGCCATAGAATATCATGAGGTAGATATTCACCGCTTTCAAAGGCATGGCGAAGCAGATACTTGCCCTTACCGTATTTGTTCAGCTTCCATTCCGGATCGATGGTCATTACATATTTCACAAAGTCAAGATCCCCGAAGGGCACTCTGGCCTCCAGAGAGTTGACGCTGATGCACCGGTCAGCCCGGAGCACATCATACATGTGCAGCTCCCGGATCCGCTTTTGGGCTTCCTTCTGAAAGGCCTCGGCGGAGGGGGCGAAATCCGTATACTTATACCCAAAGAGTTCGTCGGAGATCTCGCCGGTGAGCAATACCCGAATATCGGTATTCTCATGAATATACTTACACACCAGATACATACCGATGCTGGCCCGAATGGTGGTGATGTCAAAGGTAGCCAGCAGTTCCACTACCGGCTCCAGCGCGGCCAGAACATCCTCTTTAGAGATAATCACCTCTGTGTGGTCGCTGCCGATAAAATCCGCTACCTGTTTGGCGTACTTCAGATCAATGGCATCCTCGCTCATACCGATGGCAAAGGTGCGGATGGGGCTTTTGCTCTCTCGGGCGGCAATGGCGCAGACCAGAGAGGAATCCAAACCGCCGCTGAGAAGAAAGCCAACTTTGGCGTCGGCGATCAGCCGCTTGTGAACTCCTGCCACCAGCTTTTCACGGATGTTTTGACAGACGGTTTCCAAATCATCCCGATGATATTGCTCCACTGCCGCGATATCCCGGTAGCAGACGAAGGCGCCGTCACAGTAGTAGTGTCCGGGAGGAAACGGCATGATCTTATCTACGGTTCCCATGAGATTTTTCGGTTCACTGGCAAATACGATGGTTCCGGCGGGATCATAGCCATAGTAAAGGGGACGGATGCCGATGGGATCCCGGGCTGCGATAAACTTGTCAAGCTTACCGTCGTAGAGGATACAGGCGAATTCCGCGTCCAGCTTTTCAAACATGCCTACACCGTACTTTTCGTACATAGGAAGCAGCACCTCGCAGTCAGAATCGCTGACGAAGGTATACGCCCCTGACAGTTCCCGGCGGATCTTTTCGAAACCATAGATCTCACCATTGCAGACAACCCAGTTTCCATTGAGGGAAAAAGGCTGCATTCCTTCCGGGTGCAGACCCATGATGGAAAGCCGGTGAAAGCCCAAAAGGCCCCGGCCCGCATCCACAATCCTGGTATCATCCGGCCCTCTGGAGATGGTACGGTCAAAACCGGCACGAAAGGCGGCCATATCCAAAGGTTTACCGCAATAGCCAATAATGGAACACATAGGGTACTCCTCCTTAATGCTGCCCTCACCGAGGAACAGCATGTTTTTTATTATATGATGTTTCTGAGAAAATTTCAATTCTTGGACGGACGATTTTATGCAGCATCCGTATAAACTAACCCGTGGGAGAGTCGAAAACCGGCTCTCCCCCAGGCAGTTTTTAAGTTTTTTGCAGTGGTTTGGAGGCGCCTGCCTGCTTCGTCTCCATGGAGATCCCTTTCCGCTCCTTTCGTCTTTCTCAAAAAAAGCGTTCGAGCTTCTTGCCCGGCTGCAGGGATCGCGGCATATTTATAGAAACATACTGCCGTTGGGGAGGGGTGGTCGGCCCCTCCCATGGGCGCCGCCCGGGGCGGCATTTGGCAGCAATGAAAGGAAGTGAAATCAGCGTACCCCGAAAAGCAGTTCGCCGTAGGTGGGGAACGGCCAGTATTTTTCGGCGGTCATGGTCTCCGCTTCGTCGGCAACTGCCCGAAGGGCTGCCATCTTGCTGAGCACCGTATCCCGAATGGCGTAGGATTCTCCGATTACGTCAGAAGCCTCCTTCAGCTTCACCACGGCGGACTCCAATTCATCCGTCTTAAGGGCAATCTGATCGGTCAACATGGAAAGCTTGCTTAAAAGACCGGTTTCGTAGCCACAGGCAATGGTGTCGCTGACAGCCCGTTTCGCGGAAATCGTGCCTGCCAGTTCGGCGCAATAGCCTTCCACCCCGGGAAGGATCTGCTTGCGAGCCATATCCACCATCGTATTGGCCTCAATGATTACGGTTTTGCAGTAGTTCTCCAGCATGATCTCGCAGCGGCTTTCCAGTTCGGCTGTGGTGAATACCTTATGGCTGGTGAGCATGGCCACATTCTTCTCGTCCAGAAGATGGGGCATGCAGTCCGGCGTGGTGGGATAGTTGCACAGGCCCCGGACTTCCGTAGCTTCCTTGATCCATACATCATCATAGCCGTTGCCGTTGAAGATGATCCGCTTATGGTCCTTAATGGTCTTTTTAATCATGGCGTGGAGAGCGGATTCAAAATCCTCTGCCCCTTCCAGACGATCCGCATAGATCTTCAGGGATTCCGCCACGGCAGCGTTAAGCATGATGTTGGCACAGGAGATGGAATTGGAGGAACCCAGCATGCGGAATTCAAATTTGTTGCCAGTAAATGCAAAGGGAGAAGTCCGGTTACGATCGGTGTTGTCCCTGGCGAACCGGGGCAGAACGTCCACCCCCAGTTTCATAGTTTTCTTCTTAATGCCCGCGTATGGAACATCCTTTTCAATTGCGTCCAGAATGGCCTGCAGTTCATCCCCCAGGAAGATGGAGACCACGGCGGGAGGCGCTTCGTTAGCGCCCAAACGATGGTCATTCCCGGCGGTGGCAACGGACAGCCGCAGCAGATCCTGATAGTCGTCCACTGCCTTGATCACCGCGCACAGGAACAGCAGGAATTGCGCGTTCTCATAAGGCGTTTCACCGGGAGAAAGGAGGTTTACGCCGGTATCTGTGGCAATGGACCAGTTGTTGTGCTTACCGGAGCCGTTTACACCGGCAAAGGGCTTTTCGTGAAGCAGACATACCAGACCGTGCCTGGCGGCTACCTTCTGCATGATCTCCATGGTCAGCTGGTTGTGGTCGGCGGCAATGTTGGTGGTGGAATAAATCGGAGCCAGCTCGTGCTGGGCCGGGGCCACCTCATTATGCTCGGTTTTTGCCAGGATGCCCAGCTTCCACAGTTCCTCATTCAAATCCGCCATGTAAGATGCAACCCGGGTCTTAATAACGCCGAAGTAATGGTCATCCATTTCCTGGCCCTTGGGAGGCTTGGCGCCGAACAGGGTGCGTCCGGTATAGATCAGATCCTTCCGCTTCTCATACAGCTCCTTGGGGATCAGGAAGTACTCCTGCTCAGGGCCAACAGAGGTGCGGACACATTTCACATCCTCGTTGCCGAACAGCTTCAGAACGCGCATTGCCTGACGGCTCAGGGCTTCCATGGACCGCAGCAGCGGCGTTTTCTTATCCAGGGCTTCGCCCCCATAGGAGCAAAACGCCGTGGGAATGCATAAGGTTTTTTCCTTGATAAAGGCATAGGAGGTCGGATCCCAGGCCGTATAGCCGCGAGCCTCGAAGGTGGCGCGCAGACCGCCGGAGGGGAAAGAAGAAGCATCGGGCTCGCCCTTGATCAGCTCCTTGCCGGAGAAATCCATGATCACGCCGCCGTCCGGCGCGGGAGAAATGAAGCTGTCATGCTTTTCCGCGGTAATACCGGTCAGAGGCTGGAACCAATGGGTAAAGTGCGTAGCGCCATGGGCGACGGCCCAATCCTTCATCGCGGAAGCCACCGTATTGGCTACGGAAAGATCCAGCTTCGCGCCCTCATCGATGGTCTTTCTCAGCGAAGCATACACACTGGCGGACAAATTGGCCTTCATCTCCCGGTCATCAAACACCAGGCAGCCAAAATAATCAGAAACAGTAGTACCCATAGCAAACGCTCCTTTTCAGTTTTTTGACAGCGGAAGTTCAAGCGTTTTCCCGCGGTCAATAGAAATAAAAAAAGGGCAAGGACGCCAAAGCCATTGCTTCAGACGTCCTTGCCCTTACGCTATGCATTCTACACCAACTTTTTTCGTTTGTCAACACCCTGCACAAAAAAAGTTTTTCGCATTTGGATAGATTGACAAGCCGTTAAATTTGCAATATAATTCCCCTTAAAAGAATCCATGTAAATTCTTCCGTTTTCCCCTGTTTTCCTGATAAATCCATATTGTTTTCTTTTTTAGTCCGTCGATCCATCATACACATGGGCATTGCTTTCAGAAAAAACAAGTTTTCTGAAGAATTCATCTGGCAAACCGCTCATACGTATGTTATATTGGTCACAGCAGCTGCGTCAAAAGCTCGGCTGCGCGTTGCGTTCGGTAATCCGCCATGTTGCCGGCAGCCCTCCCCGCTTCCGATTCCCGGCTGTTCGCAGCTGTATTCACAAAGAAGGTTGGTGCGCTTATGAAATATACGCCGCAAGAGGTCATCCAGTATATCCAGGAGGAAGACGTGAAGTTCATCCGCCTGGCGTTCTGCGATTGTCTGGGCAGGCAGAAGAACATTTCCATTATGCCCCATGAGTTGGAGCGTGCTTTCAAGTACGGCATCGCCATCGACGCTTCCGCCATTGCCGGCTTTGGTGATGAAGTACACTCCGACCTGTTTCTCCATCCGGATGCAAGCACCATCAGCGTGCTTCCCTGGCGGCCTGAACACGGCCGGGTGGTTCGGATCTTCTGTTCCATCACCCATCCAGACGGTACGCCCTTTGCCCACGACACCCGGGGAATCCTGAAGCAGGCAATCGCCGACGCAGCCAAAGCGGGATACCACTTTGCCTTTGGCTCTGAGATGGAATTTTATCTGTTTAAGCTGGATGAAAACGGCGTTCCCACCGATATTCCCTTTGACAATGCCACCTATATGGACGTGGCGCCGGAGGATCAGTGTGAAAATGTCCGCCGGGAGATCTGTCTGACTTTGGAGCGGATGGGCATTCAGCCGGAATCTTCCCATCACGAGGAAGGCCCCGGACAAAACGAGATCGACTTCCAATACTCCGATCCCCTTGCCGCCGCGGACAATGCCGTCACCTTTTGCTCTGTAGTCAAAACCATTGCCGCCAGGAATGGCCTGTATGCCGACTTCTCTCCAAAGCCTTTGATGGGCAAACCTGGCAGCGGATTTCATATCAACATTTCTGTAAAAGGCAGCGACACCGGCCTGATGTACCGGGCTATGGGGGGGATCCTGGATAAGATCTCCCAGATGACCCTGTTCCTGAATCCCACGGAGCGCTCCTACAACCGGCTTGGCGCCAACAAAGCCCCCAGGTATATTTCCTGGTCCACAGACAATCGTTCCCAGTTGATCCGGGTTCCGGCCGCCTCCGGTGAGTACCGCCGATTTGAACTTCGCAGTCCGGATTGTACCGCTAATCCCTATTTGGCCTTTGCCCTTCTGATCTGGGCCGGTCTTTCTGGTATCCAGGAGAACATTGCCCTTCCAGAAGAATGCAATGTGAATCTGTTTACAGCAGCCAGCAAAGAGCTGGAAGGACTGGAAAAGCTCCCCTCTTCCCTGTCTGCCGCGGCAAAATGCGCCAACTCCAGTGATTTCATTCACCAGCACCTTCCTAAGTCGCTGATCGACTATTTCTGTAACCGGTAGCTTGCCGAAATCCACAGGAAGGAGGGAGCGTTTTGATATTCAGAGAGCAGACCTACAGTGTACTGGTTGTATCCGCAGCCCAAAAATTCAATGAAACTCTGGGCCCAATGCTCCCCGGCTCCGAGTATTACCCCGTCTGCTTTGTCGGCAACATTGCCGCTGCCCGGCGAGAGCTTCTCGGTAAAACCTACGATTTTGTCATTGTCAATTCCCCGTTGCCGGATGATTACGGCACGCGGTTTGCCATGGACGCCTGCGGAAAAAGCGGCACCGTGGTGCTGCTCCTGGTTCGAGGGGATCTGTACGACGAATTAAACGCCAAGGTATCCCATCAGGGGGTATTTACCCTGCCCAAACCCATGTCCATGCAAACCCTTCAGATCGGTCTGAAATGGATGGCCGCGACCAGAGAAAGGCTTCGGGGGTTAGAAAACAAAGCCACCTCCATTGAAGAAAAAATGGAGGAGATCCGCCTGGTAAACCGGGCGAAGTGGCTGCTGATCGAGCATTTGAAAATGACGGAAGCCGATGCCCATCGCCACATTGAAAAGCAGGCCATGGACAGATGCGTTTCCAAACGGGAAATCGCAATGGGCATTATCAAAACCTACGCCTGAAAAAACGCCCCCCTTGGACGGTGCAATCCAGTCCAAGGGGATTTCATTTTTTCGAGGGATATTTATATCATCTCGAGCGCAGTCGAGAGATCTTGGCATGAACAGGCGGAGATTGGGACGTTGAATGGCACGCACGAAAAACCATATTCTGTTTTTCAAGCACGTTACCGGAAAACCGGAATTCAAAGCATTACGGACAGCACAGCCATGATGATCACAATGCTGATCAAAATGGAAATGGAATTCAAGGCGCTGGACAGGCCTACGTCTCCCCCCATTTCTCCGGTGAATCCGGGCATTGCAGAACCAATGGGGCTGAACGCCAGGATCGCCAACGCCTGCCGGACTTCCAGCGGGAAGGGCAAAACAAAGTAGTATACCAACGCCAGCGCCGCCGCCAGAGTGTAACGGATCACCAAGAGCTTCCCCAATCTACCGATCTGAGAGATCTCTCCGCCCAGCTTAAATCCTACGCCGATGGTCAGCATTGCCATGAAAGCATTGGCGTTGGAGATCATCTGGGCACAGGAGACCACAGGCTCAGGCAGCCTCAAACCCACCATATTCAAAAACAGCATCACCAGATAACAAATAAAGGGAGCCGAGGAAAGCAGGGATCTTAGGATCCGCTTCCAGGAAAAACCACTGCCGGATTTCACCATAGAGGCAATGCTGACGGCGCCGCCCAAACAAATCACCGAGTTGCCCATATCAAACAAACTGCAGGTGAGTACGCCCATAGGCCCTAAAAAGCTTTGGGCAAAGGGCATGGTAAAACAGCCGATGTTGTAGCCCGTCAGGTTCAGCAAGTCAAAGGCCTTGCGTTCTTTGTCCTTCCCAAGGTTGGTCAGGATCCCTAACGCAATATACAATATCCCTCCGCCAATCCCGAGCAGGGCAAGGGACAGTAAGGAGGGCTCAATCTGAACCGACGCCAGATTGCAAATGATTGCCGCGGACAGGGTGATCCGAATGGTAATTCTCGACAGAAGCGTAAAGTCAGCTTCCTTGAAAAAGCCGATCCGTTTCAATCCATAACCTAATAGGATGATAAAAACAAAGCTGCCGGCACGAACTAAAATGTCTAGCATTGGTTCCTCCTCTGACAAGTATCTGCTGAACGCTTGAACGAGCCCCGCCCCAGGACAGGGCCTGGGGCAAAGGGTCATACAACACTGGATTTTGTTGGAATAATGATCGCCGCAAGGATGTAGGCAAATAACCCGCTTCCGGCAAAACAGAAGATCAAAACCGCGCCAAGCCGCACCAGGGTGGGATCAATATCAAAATATTCCGCGATACCGGCACATACGCCGCAGAGCATCTTTCCTTCTTCCGCACGGTACAGTTTCTTTCCATGCATATGGACGTCTCCTTTTTTCTTCAATCCTATACAAATCTAAGGGATCTGTAAATGATTATCCAATTCTCTTTCCGATTTTTTCAGAAAAGCGGCAAAACGCCTTTCTTCCGATGCAGCGTCATTTTTCCCTTACACACGACGCTGGGTAAGGCTGTTGGCCAATGCTGTGATATACTCGGTATCGGGGAACACCTGTAAAGCGGCTAAGGCGCAATCGGTATATTTTTGCACCAGCTCTTCACATTTCTCCAGGCCGTACAGCCGTACAAAGGTATTCTTACCGGCGTCCGTGCCCACGCCCTTCCCCATTTCCTCCTGAGTGCCGATAACGTCCAGCATATCGTCCCGGATCTGGAACGCCAGACCGATCCCCGCGGCGAACTGACAGGCAGCGTCAAATTGGGCCGGGGAACCGCCTCCGGCAATGGTACCCAAGGCACAAGCCGCATTGATCAGGCAGCCGGTTTTCCGGGTCTGAATGTCCAGAACCTCCTGCTCCGTCAAAACCCGCTGCTCGCTCATAATATCCAGAACCTGGCCGCCTACCATGCCCAGGGAACCGGCGCACTCCGATAAGATCCCAATCGCGTCTTTCATATCCTGCAAGCTGCCTACTTCCGCAGTGGCGGCCAGAGAGAACGCGTCTGTCAGCAGCGCGTCCCCTGCCAATATGGCCATGGCTTCCCCGTAAACCTTGTGATTGGTGGGCCGTCCACGGCGAAAATCATCGTTGTCCATGGCAGGCAGATCGTCATGGATCAGGCTGTATGTATGAATCATTTCCACTGCTGCGGCAAAAGGCGCGGCTTTTTTCCAGTCGGCGCCGCACATACGGCAAAACTCAAAGGCCAATATTGGCCGAAGCCGCTTGCCGCCTGCCAGCAGACTGTACTCCATAGACTGAAATAACGGCTTTTGAGGCTCTTCACGGAATCGGGCATAGTATTCTTGCAGATAGGTTTCCACATATGCCCGATATTCTTCGCTGCGCTGCTCAAGCTTCATCCTGGAATTCCACCTCCACAGGACTGCCGTCAGGCGCAGTCATAATTTTCTTTACCTGAAGCTGAGCCTCGTCCAGAAGCTTTTGGCAGCTGCGCACCAAATCTGTTCCCTCCTGAAACAGCTTCAGGCTTTCTTCCAGAGGGACGTCTCCCCGTTCCATGGCCCGAACGATCTGCTCTAAGCGAGCCATGGATTCTTCAAAGGTCTTATTGGACTGATTCATTGACTGGCTCCTCCTTCTTTTCCAGCACAGAGGCGGATAGCTTTCCGTCACATAATGAAATGCAAATGTGTTCGCCTGGTTCTACCTGACTGACAGAGCGGAGAATCTCTCCCGTTCCCGTCTGTGCCATGGAATATCCCCGGGTCAATACCTTCAGCGGGCTCATGGCATCCAGCTTGGAAACAGCGGCAATATATCGCTGATTTTTCTTTGTAATGCTGTTATTCTGGGCGGAAATCAGCTTGCTTTTCAGCAGGTCCAGGCTTTTTTCCCGCTGCTGAATATATCCGGCAGGACTTAAAAGCGCCGGTGACTTGGACAGAATATCCAGATGCTGGCGGGCGGATTTTAAATGCCTGGTCAACGCCGTGGCCATCGCCGCGGACATGGAATCCAAGCTCTGGAGCAAAGCATCCTGGTCAGGAACCGCCAGTTCCGCCCCGTTGGAAGGGGTTGCCGCCCGCAGATCGGCAACATAATCGGAAATGGTCACATCCGGCTCATGGCCAACGGCGGAGATCACAGGGATGTCCGACTGATAAATGGCATAAGCCACCTGCTCGTCATTAAACGCCCATAGATCTTCAATGGATCCGCCGCCCCGTCCTACGATCAGAAGATCTGCCAGATGGTAATGGTTGGCGTATCGGATCGCCGCTGCAATCTCTCCCGGGGCTTCTTCTCCCTGAACCCGAACCGGAAGCAGCTTCACCTGAGTCAGCGGGTACCGCTTGCGCAGGATCCGCAGCATATCATGGACAGCGGCGCCGGCGGAGCTGGTAATGATGCCGATGGTGCCTGGATATTTGGGAAGAGGCATTTTGTGGGCCGGATCAAACAGCCCCTGGGCAGCCAGCTTCTTTTTCAGCTGCTCAAAGGCCGCGTACAGATCCCCCACCCCGTCCATGGCCAGCGCCGCGCAGTACAGCTGATAGGCGCCGTCCCTGGGGAATACGGACACCTTTCCCATGGCAATGACTTTCATGCCGTTTTCCGGCCGAAAGCGAAGCCGCACAGCGTTTCCCTTGAACATCACGCACTTCAAAGCGCTGGATTCGTCTTTCAGGGTAAAATAGTGATGCCCGGAAGGGTAACATTTGTAGTTGCTGATTTCTCCGCGAACCGCCACCTGATTCAGCAGCGGATCCGCGTCCAGTCTGCCTCGGATATACTCATTTAGCTGGGTAATGGAAAGAACCTGCTGTGCCATGCTAATCCTCCGTTGCCCGGTGGGCCAGAATCGCCACACCCATGGCGTTGTCTGTTGAAAACTGGGGCTGCGCAAAAATGGGATCCAGCGGCTCCAGGCTCTGCCGCAGCAGGCTGTTGGAAGCCACTCCGCCGGAAAATACGATCCTCAAATCCGGATAAGCCTTTAACGCCTGCACGGAAGCGGCGTAGACGCCGCCGGCGACGCACCGCAGCGCGTAAGCGGCTGTTTCCGCCGGAATCCCATGGGCCTCATGGAATTGCTGAACCTTATTTTGAACCCCGGACAGGGAAAAGAACATGCCGCTGCATTTGACTTTAAATATCTCTTTTCCCCGGGCCTCCCTGCTCAGCAGATCCAAATGCTTTCCCGAGGGAAAGGGAAGTCCCAGCAGCTGGCCGGTCCGGTCAATCAGCTGACCGGCGGATATATCTGTGGTGCCGCCGATTTTGGTACAATGCACATTTCTCCCATCCGGCTCCACCAAAAGCAGTTCCGTAGTGCCGCCGGAAAGATGCCAGGCAAGGTGGGGCTCCCCCATCAGTTCCAGGTGGCCTGCGCTCCAAAGGGCAGCTGCCACATGGCCCTGCTGGTGGGATACTTCGATCAGAGGAACCCCCAGGGTATCCGCCAGCAGCTTTCCATGGGAATATCCAACCAGGAAGCAGGGCATATAGCTGCCTTCCACCGCTCTTGGGCGCGTGCTGACGCCTACAGCGGTAATTTCCTCCCCCCGGACATGGGAAAACAGCCTGCTGGAAAGCTCCGGCAGGCCTTTGATATGTGCAAATACCGCATCGGATTGCCGCAGGCCAAGCTCTCCCTGCTTGACCGGCAGAAGCTTGGAGCAATTCTCACCGTCCTCCCCGTCAAAGCAGGCAATGGAGGTGGTGTAATTGCTGGTATCGATCCCGATGACACTCATGAATTGGCCTCAGCTTCCGCAGACGGCACCAAGCTGCGGGCAAAGGAACCCAGAATGCCGTTGACAAAAGCGCCGGTATCATCGCCGTCATACTTCTTGGCAATGCGAACAGCCTCAGACACCGCGACTCCCGTCGGAATATCCTCCATATAGAGGATCTCAAACATAGCCAGCTGTAAAACACACCGGGTCAGGCGGGAAATACGGCTAATATCCCAACCGATGGAGAATTTACGGATCTGATCATTCAGCTCCCCTTCCCGATTGGCAACGCCTGCCACCACAGTATCAATGTAGTGCAGCTGTGCCCGGCTGGGCCGCTCGGCGTAGACCTCGTTCTCCTTGGCCAGCTTGGGGTAATATTCCTTATCCAGCAAAGCAGACACAGCCTGTTCCGGCTCATCACCGGTAAAATCCCGTCCGTAAATCAGATGTACAGCCAGTTCTCTGGCGTCCCCTCTTCTCATAGACACATCCTTACTTACGAACGATGCCGCAGATATTGACGCTGACGGAAGTAACCTTAGCGCCGGTGATGGATTCCACACTGGAAGTAATGGCGGCCTGGACTTCCTTCGCAACATCCACAACACTGTAGCCGTAGTAGATCATGATGCCGCACTCAATGGCCAGACTGTTGTCCTCGGCAATGAGGATCTTCATTCCCTTGCCCCAGTTCTTTTTTGTAGCGAAATCCGCCAGACTGACGCCGGGCTTCACACCCAGAGAGCCAACGCCCTCCACCTCAGAAAGCGCATGGGCCACGATGGTAGCCACCACATTTTCAGAAATCATCACATTGCCGTTTTCCTGGATTTGCGTGATGTACTGCTTATATTCAGCCATAAGGGTTTACCTCCTAAATGATTGCCATACCTTAGCCGGATGACATACTTTTGTTTATTGTACCACAAATCTGGAAAAATACAATAGATAATCTTGATATTTTCTTCCCCCGGGGTTTGCTCTGGTACCCGCCGGAAAGCAGCAATGCGCCATCAGACCAGATGGCGCATTGGTATCCTATTGTACTGGCACCACACGGATATCTTCCATGTCGTATTCCGACTGCGTGATCACAATATCAGCAATCACAGCCACATCCTCCTGATCCAGGCCGCCCTCCGGCGCCGCCACAGCAATGGAAATCCCTTCCGAAGACATATAGGCCACACAGTCCGCATACCCCTTGGCAATAATCAGGCTTTCAATCTGGGCTTCGCTTAAAGCTGTCTGCACGATCTCTTCCAGCTCCACAGAGGACTCCAGCTCTTTGGAGCTTTCGCTGTAGGACATGGCTTCCTGCAATAGATTCACCGCTTCGTCCCGGGCCTGCTGCCGGGAAAGGCGAACGGCGGAGAAATAATCCGTGGATGTCGTATTCACCTCTTCCCCGGCGGAGATCGCTTCCATATCCTGGCTGAGTACAAGGGTATCGTCGGACATGACCTTTTCCGCGTCCAGGGTATCCGTAAGATTTGCAGTAGCCGTGTCTTCGGTGTACAGCCAGTTTACATAGATCCCCGCACACACCGTCACCAGCACCGCTGCCGCTACCAGGTTCTTCTTCCAAACTTTCATAATGATGCCTCCATTCATTTCATTTTCAAAACGGATATTTTATCAGTGGTCAATCCGGTTGCGTTTGCTACTGCCTCCACAATAGACAACCGAACGGCAGCGCTGTCCGCCCCCTGGCAAAGTACGATTGCTCCCAGGTAACTGGGTGGAATCGTTTGCTCCACCAGCCCCGTCTCCACACGTTCGCTGTCTGTGACGATCACAGTTTGCCGGCGGATATCGTTGGTATTCTCTCCCGAGGACGCGTCCTCGTCTGTCTGATACACAGTCCGCTCTCCGGCGGACTGTGTGAGCAGTACACGAACCTTTCCCGCTCCATGAACTTGGCTCAAGATCTCCTCCAAAGAAGCTTGCAGATCCTTCTGCTGTGTCTGGGCAGCAGGCACAGCGGCTTCGCTATCCTCCTTTTTCTCTTCCGGCAGTGACATCAGCAGTATTCCGGCCAGCAGAATCAGCAGGACAAATCGGTATTTTTTTATTCGTTCCATTGCTTTCCCGCTGACGTTTACCCAGTCCATTGCTGATTCTCCTTCGCGATTTCCAGATCATTGGCAATGATCTGCTGAAGTTTTGTTCGGGCATAGGGCGATGCTTCTCCGGAAAGCCTGACGGAAACCGGAATTTGATTTTCATCCAGCGAAACATCCACTGTGAGCTCTAGCTTCAGTTCTTTGGCTTTGTCCAAGATATATGCTTCTGTTTCCCGTTTTATGATATCCGCTTTGGTCTCCCTTGCCAAATCTTCTCCCAGCGCGGACGCTTCCCCGGCGTCCTGGCTGTACGACGGATAGAAGGCGGCAAGATCGGAAAAATCCATTCCCGTAATCGGCGCGAGAACGGTATACGCGAGAAATACACCGCATATGAGCTTGACAACCTCCTTGACGCTGCTGGACTTGAGCAGGCTTGTGACGATCCCGCAGACAATGGCCGCTGTGGTAACCGAGATCACATATTGCCGAAGCCATTCCATTATCCCACTCCTTTCAGGAAGCAGACCGTACTGATCAGCAGCATCAGGCAGACCGCGCCGGTCATGGCAAGCAGCAGACCCATAGCGGTTGAAAAATCTCCGATCAGATCCGTCAGCGATTTGCAGCCAAAGGTGCCGCAGACGGCCGCTGTAAGCTTCAGCATCAGATAGTGCGCGCCGATCCGAAGAAAGGGCTGTAAGAAAACAGCCAGTACCGCGAAAATGCCATAGATCCCCGCTGTGTTTTTCATGAATCCCGCACTGACCAACACTGCCTCCGAAGCATCGGAGAGAATGCCGCCTACCACCGGGACAACAGAGGAAATGGTCACCTTCGTCGCCTTCAGCGCGACGGCGTCGGTGGTTCCGCTTACGACTCCGGTAATGCCCATATAGGTGGTATATACGGTCAGGATGGTTTTCAGGCACCAGCTGACTAACCATTTTATGAAATCCGCCATTTTCCTCAGTGTCTGCTCCCCCAGCGCCGCATTTGCCGCGGCGAGGGCCAGAAACAGGTAAACCATAGGAAGCAGAAGCTTGGAGATCAAGCTGCCCAGTACCGCGTCAAATACCGCGGTTCCTGTATACAACGCGGCGGAGGTTGTGACCCCGCCCTGAGCGGCCATTGCGGCGGTCATAACAGGCAACAGAAGCTTTCCGTATTCACTGAGTTCTGTAACGGTTTCAAAACCAAGACGGATCAGGGAGTTGGTGCTCAGCAGCAGCACAGCGGTCGTGACGGTTGCGCCGGTCAGATCCGCCGCATGCTTGACGCTGCCGGAAAAGGATTGCAGTATGGAAACCATCATCACCGCAGCCGTCGCGCCCAGACTTACCTTAGAGGCTTCCCGAAGATCCGGCTGGATCCGTATAAGGGCGCTGCGAAGCAATTCCATCAGTCCCAGTCCAAAGGAGTCGTTATTCTCCGGCATGACCTCCGCCCCGGACTCCGGTACAGTCGGCGCGGTGATCTGCGCGGCGGACACCGGCATGGCAAGCAGAAAGATAATCCCAATCGCGAAAACCGCTTTTTTCATAATTCACCTAAAATCTCCCGTATCAGATTGAGCAGCTGAGAAAAAATCGGTACACAGAGGAATAGAATCACAGAAGACCCCAGCATTTGTATGACCTTTCCCAGAGAGCTGTTTCCCGCGTCATTGCATATCATACCGGCAAGCTCCGCAACCAGGCCAATTCCCACCGCTTTCATAAGAATGCCCAGCAGATCTCCCTGCAGGTCCCCCAGTTCTTCCAATTCCCACATAAATTCCAGCACCGGCTCCAAATAGTAAATGGCGATCATGGTAACCATGCAGCATACCGCCATGGTCAGCAATACCTCTAAGTCTTTTTCCTGCTTTCCCAGGGTCAATCCCAATACCACTGCCAAAAGCACCCCGCCGGCGGCTTTCCAAAACAGTTCCATCAAAATTCAAATAAGGTTTTCACAAGGTCAAACAGATCGGCAATTTTTTGCGCCAGCATCATCAACACAACGACCAATCCCGCCAAGCTGGTCATGGTAGCCTGTTCGTCCCGACCGGAGCGGGAAAGAACCTGGGTCAGGATAGAAACAATGATGCCAATGGCCGCGATTTTAAAAATCAGGTCAATATCCATGGTCATAAGAAAATAATCGCCAGCGCCGCACCGGCGCACAGTCCCAAAGTCTGATAGTTTCTCAGCCGGTTTTCACGGTTTCTGCTCAAATCGCCCAAGGCAAGGCGGCACAAAGCGCGCGCTTCCCGCAGGCCGGATATTTGTCCGGGCAAATCGAACCGCCCCAAGGATCTTCCCAGGGATGCCAGCGCTTCCCTGCTCATTGCGGGAATGCCTTGGCTTTGCTTCAGCGCTGATGTCATGCAGATCCCCACATCCGGTGATGTTTGACTGTCCAGCTCTCCGGCCAGGGTCAGAAAGACTTGCCGCAGCGGACCGTTCTGACGCCTTCCCGTCTGACGGCACAGTTCCGGTAAGGGCGTAAGACGATACTGCAGTTCACATTCCATGTAGTTCAGCGCCTCTATCAGTTGACGCAGTGTACGTTCCTCCCGCCGGTGACCGGCGGCAAGAGAACAGCCAAATCCGCCGCACCCCGCAATAATCAGCATGGCGCCGATCCATTTGTATGTCATAGCGTCATCCTTTCCATTTCATAGGACCTGTCCCTTCGCAAAATCACCAAGGTATCAAAGACTCTCTGTTCTGCCAAAGGCCTGTATATGCTTCTGCACCGATAATCCGCCACAGATGTTCCGTGGGCCGTAGCCAGAAGCCGGACGCCGCAGTTGGCCGCCTGGATCAAGGCTTGGGCGTCTGATGGGGCGGTAATTTCGTCCACCGCGATGCAAGTCGGCCCCATGGTGCGCATTGTCATATCAATCCCGACTCCTTTTGGGCATCCAGTCAGCACGTCCATTCCCTTTCCCTCAAAATGATCCTGGGGAAACAGCTCTCCCCGCTCGTCTACAACGGCAATCTGTTCCCTTTCCCCGATCTGACGGCACAGATCCCGCAGCAGCGTGGTTTTTCCCCATCCGGGCGCACCCAGGATCAGAATGGATCCATGGCATTTTGCGGCCTTTTTTCCAATTCCGGGGAAGTCCCTGGCGATCCGAATACAGACGGAACGAACCGTCCGGATCCCGGCCACCTGGTTGTCTTTGTATACCGCGTCGCCGCAAAGCCCAACCCGATGCCCTCCTGGCGCGGTAATATATCCGTAGGCGGCGCTGGACGCTGACCACGGAGAATAGCGGCTGGCTGCGTTGACACAATAGTTCAGCTCTTCCCTGCTGACCACCCCGCTGAGCCGTCGGTTTTCTGATGAAAGAACCAGTTCCGGCGGCGCATTGACCCGCAGCCGCAGCTCCTGGGCGTCCCTTTTTCCTGTCAGATCCACTTCTTGACGAAGTCTGGGGGGTATAATGTTTAGAAGCTCCTTCCATGCGCACATCATTTGCATCACTCCTGGAGTAGCCTATGCGTCTGAGCGGAGCGTTAGCACTCTCCCCGGAAAAAAATTCGCCGGGAAAAGCATGCGCTTTTCCCGGCGAAGGAGTCAGATTATTTTTTGTTTTTCTTATAGATCACATTAAGCCCCTTCAGCAGCAGATCCTTATCCAGAAGGATCTCTCGCTTGCATAGGGGGGTAATAAACTGGGCCATCCCGCCGGTGGCAATCAAAGTGGACTTATGTCCAAGCTCCGCTTCGATTCGGTCCACCAGTCCGTCGATCATAGCGGCGGTTCCGTACATCATCCCGCTGCGCATACAGTCAACGGTATTTTTCCCAATCACATGCTTGGGCTTGTCCAGACTGATTCCGGGAAGTTGCGCTGCCCGGCTGGTCAGCGCATCCAGAGATACCCGGACACCGGGGAAAATCACGCCGCCAAGATACAGGTTGTTGGGCTCCACCACCTCAATGGTTGTCGCCGTCCCCAGATCCATCAGGATCAGCGGCGGTTCATATTCCTCCAGGGCCGCTACCGCTATGACGATCCGGTCGCTGCCCACCTGAGAAGGCACATCCATGTGAATATTCAGGCCGGTTTTCAAGCCCGGGCCGACTACCATCGGCTGCTTGCCGATGACCTTGACAACGCCGGTCTTTACAGAGTTAAATACCGGGGGCACTACGGAGGAGATGATGCAGTCGTCGATCTGAGATATCCCCACGCCATAGGCTTCCATCATATTTTTGATCTCCACGCCATACTGGTCGGAGGTTCTGGTACTGTCCGTAGCGATTCGGGCTTTGAACAGGATCTTGTCGTTTTCAATACAGCCGATCACCAAATTGGTGTTGCCAATGTCGATGGCAAGTAACATAGGCGTTTCTCCTTAATGGTTTTTCATTCTGGACTGCATGTGCAGCAATGCCTTACCGATCACCGTCACCAAAACAGCGGCAATAATCGCTTCCGGAATGCCGGAGGCGGTGACGGTGCCCATCACCAGACCAAATACCGCGCTCACTGCCACATTCTTCGCTTCGGCGTATTGCTGAGCCAGCAGCACATAGATGCTGCCCATGACCAAAATGGTGTGGCATAGGGTAGCCACTGTGGCGGTGACGGGAAGGGCGATGTAATCCTTGTGGATCAGCTTTTTCACCAGGATCCAAAGCCAGCCCGCGATCGCGCCGAACAGGATCCGGCAGCCCAGGGCGATCCACAGGCTCTTCAGTACCCCGGGTAAGCCTTCCGTGGTCATAAAGGGAGAAAAGGCGAAGCTCAGCAGTCCGGGGGATGTGGTATTGGCCCAAATAGAGCACAGCCCAAATACGCCGCCCAGCACAGCGCCCGCGGAAGGGCCCAGCAGTATGGCGCCGATGATCACCGGGATGTGCATGGTGGTGGCCTTGATTACAGGCAGAGGAATGAATCCCAGGCCGGTGAATCCCATGACCAGCAGCACGCCGCAGAGCATGGCAAGACTTGCCATATACCGGGTGTCCAGTTTCTTTTGCATATTCAATTACCTCCTGCTGCCGTTCCTCCTGACGAGGATACAGCGCATTTTTCAGAGTCAAAGACTCTGTGGGGTATTATAACAGGGAAAAGAAAAAAATACAAGAGAAATTGAACCTTTACAGTCTGAAAAAAAGAGACTATAATGAAGCAAAGACGCAAGGAGGAAGAAGAATGCTGAAAGGAAAAACCATTCTTTTGGGCGTTACCGGCGGCATTGCCGCCTACAAAGCCGCCGCTTTGGCATCCGCTCTGGTCAAGCAGCATGCTGCAGTGGAAGTGGTTATGACGGAAAACGCGGCCAAGTTTGTTACCCCGCTGACCTTTGAACAGCTTACCGGCCGGCGGGTCATGGTAGATACCTTCGATCGGAATTTTACCCATCAGGTAGAGCACATTTCCCTGGCCCAGCGGACTGATCTGGTGATGATCGCCCCGGCCACCGCCAATGTGTGCGCAAAGCTTGCCCACGGCCTGGCCGACGACATGCTGACGACCACGGTTCTGGCCTGCCGCTGCCCCAAGCTTATCGCCCCTGCCATGAATACCAATATGTACGAAAACCCTGTGACCCAGGACAATCTCGCCCTGCTTCGCCGGTATGGATGGGAGGTCATCGAGCCTGCCAGCGGGCGTTTGGCCTGCGGCGCGGAGGGGAAGGGAAAGCTTCCGGAGCCGGAAGATCTTATGCAGCATATTTTGGCTCAAATTGCCCTGCCCCATGATTTATCAGGGAAAAAAGTGCTCGTAACCGCCGGCCCGACCCAGGAAGCATTGGATCCCGTTCGGTATCTGACCAATCATTCCACCGGAAAAATGGGCTACGCGCTGGCAAAAATGGCCATGCTTCGGGGGGCTGAGGTGACGTTGATCTCCGGCCCCACTTCCCTGCCCTTCCCCCCGTTTGTTCATGTAGTAAAGGTGGTTTCCGCTCAGGATATGTTTGAAGCGGTAACCGCCCACGCGCCGGAGGCGGATCTGATCTTCAAAGCGGCCGCCGTAGCGGATTACACCCCGGAAAGCTACTGCGATGATAAAATGAAAAAGAAGGATGGAGAACTCTCCATCCCTCTGAAGCGTACCCAGGACATTCTTGCCTGGCTGGGGCAGAACCGCCGTCCGGGTCAGGTTCTGTGCGGCTTCTCCATGGAAACCCGGGATATGGAAGAGAACAGCCGGGCAAAGCTGGAAAAAAAGCATTTGGATATGATCTGCGCCAACAACCTGAAAGTCCCCGGTGCGGGCTTCGGCGTGGACACCAATGTGATCACCCTCATCACCCCGGAAAAGACGCTGGAGCTCCCCTTGCAGTCCAAGGAATCCGCCGCCAACGCTATTTTGGATCAGGCGCTGCTCCTGCTGTAAACGCTGTTATAAGAGAAACCGTTGTGAACCTATCTGGGGCTTTCACAACGGTTTCTTTTTATCCGGAAGCCCTGTAGTAGATCACCAGGGAATTTCCTACGGAAGCATAGTGGGTATATCCATTTTCATCCAAAAACCGGTTGAAGTTTTCAAAGCCGTTTTTCCCATCAGCGTCCGCGTATTTTTCGAAATCTCCTCTTTTATCAACGGCCACGTACGCGCATTCCAAAAGATGCTCCCGGGAGGCATACTTTACATCGTATAAAACCTCTCTTTGAGACAGACAGGTGGTGTAAAAGGTGGAGGCAGCCACTGACGCCTCCTCCGGGATCTGAGAAAGCTGCGTTCTTACCTGACTGTAATAGCTTTCGTAACGAAGATACCGGGTCGTGTAGTCCCATGCCTTTGGCAGAATCGTCCTTCCAAAGCACAAAACGCTGACGGTCAAAGCTATAAACAAGACTATCTTCCGCCTTCTCCCCTGCTTCCAGTCCGCCAAATTCACGGTTACCAAATACAGCAGGCACGCAATGGATCCAAAGCAGTATTGAAAGAAGATATTGTGCTGATAGGTATAGTCTGACATAAGATTCACCAGCACATAAGGGATCAGCAGCAGATATCGTTCATACCGCCGGGTAATCAAAGGAAGCCCCAGCAGGGGCCCCATGGTCAGTGCGATAAACGACAGCTTTTCCCGATCCACACACTCATATAGGGCCTTTATTGGATTCATAATCACCGCTTTGATCACAGTGACCAAGGAGCCGGAACCGTCGAACATAAAATTACGGTATCGATAAGTCATAGCCCCGTCCCCTGCCCTGTTCAAATAAGAGACAGCCAGGACGAACCATAGCACAGCCCCCATCAGCAGCGCACCGCCGGTATACAAATCCCGGCGTCCGGAAGCATGCAGCAGAGAGCGAACCAGAAGCCATAGACCGATCACGGCCACATAAACCGGGGCATCCTCCTTCACCATCAGGGTCAGAACCGCCGCTAAGAACGTAGTCATTCCCTTTTTTTCATCGATCCCATAAAGCAGCCAGAGAAGCAAAGGCGTAAGGAAGCAGTTCTCATGGATATCATATCCTGTACCGCCGGAAAATGCCGGATACAGAAGCAGCAGGAAGCAAACCGCCATTCGTTCTCCGGCCTTCAGGCCATGGCGCTTTCCCAATTTCCATAGTGGTACCACGGAAGAAGCCAGCACTGCCGCCTGGCATACCTGCAATGTTTCCGGATAGGGCGCCAGACAAAATACAGGCAGAATAAGGTAGTAAATCGGAGAAACATGCACCTGGAAATGAGACAGAAGGCCGTCCCGTTCCAGCGTCGTCAAGGGCAGGCCGGTTGTTTTCATATAGTAAAACATCTGTGAAAAGATACCAAAGTCATAGGTGGGCGTGCTGAAGCTCCAGACCCTGCCCACTGTCCATAGGCTGACCAGCAGGAAAAGCAAAACCGCCCCCAGTCCGGTAATCATAGCATAACGCCGCTTTTCCTTGTAAACAACCGGCGAAGGCAGCGGGCTGTTGTCCCAGCCCAGAGAAGAATACACCGCCAGGATCCCGAGAATCAAAAGACTGGCGATGAAAAAAGCGCCGGAGTAGGATTCTCTTACACAAGCCCCGGCCAGCAGAGCATATCCAGCCGTTATGGCCCAGCGGCTCCACTTTGTTGTATCCCAAAAAACAGCGGCAATCCGCCAGAGGACTGTGAAGGCCAATGTCAAAGCCAGAACTCTGCCAAAGGACATATGCGCCAAGCCTTCCAACCCTGAAAGGCCCCTGAGCTCCTTTGGCAATATCAGGTACTCTATGGCGGCCGCTGTCATCCAAGAACCGATCATATATCGGCCCCATTCGGAAAACAAGCCTTTCCGGAAGCCCAGCTTTGCTTTCCCGTATGAGGACTGATTTGTCATAAGTACACCCCCTGTACCGTTCATGATACAGGGGGTGCCTTACAAACAAAGGGATGAAATCCTTACAAATTTCTTTCAGTTTTCGGTAAGAGAACGGTTGCCCGGAATTGATCGCCGTCAATGGCGATTTGGAATCGGCCGCCTACGGATTCGGTATAGGTCTGGGCAATGGCCAGGCCGATACCGCTGCCCTGGGTGGAGCGGGCTTTATCTCCCCGGGCAAACCGCTGAAGCATCTGCTCCGGCGTAAAGTCCATTTCATAGCTGGCGGTGTTGGTCATTTGGATCTGCCATTGCTTATCCAATTCCTTCCCTTCCAGATAGATCCGGGTTCCGGGCAGGGCGTATTTGATGGCGTTGCTCAGCAGATTGGCAAACACCTGGTGCATTCTTGCCCCATCCGTAACCACCGGCATTGCCGGCGTCCCATACCTGCGCCGAACCTCCAACCCCGCTGCCGAAAGCTGATCGTCGAATAGACCGATGGTCTGTTCCAGCAGGCGGACCAGATCCAGCTGTTCCATTTTCCCCGGAAGCACACCGCTGGATACCTTGGTCAGTTCAAACAGGGAATCCACAAGCTGGCTCATATAACCAGCCTTCTGATTCAGCCGGGTCAGGTATTCCTTTCCCTGGGCTGTTAAGACCTGGCCTTCCAGCAGCTCTCCATAGCCTACGATGGATGTCAAGGGCGTGCGAAGGTCGTGGGATACATTGGTAATCAGCTCAACCTTGAATCGTTCACTGGTCACGGCGTTTTGAATGGCCTCTTTATTGTCGGATTGAATGACCTGAAGGGTGCTAAATTCGCTTCAACGGAACGCCCGGTTCGGATGAACGGTGTGGGCAGTTCGGTTGAAGCGGTGTGAAATTT
>CALWXR010000020.1 GCA_944385535.1 uncultured Oscillospiraceae bacterium | reverse complement strand
TGGAGAAAAATCAGTAGTAATTATCTCAAAAAATCCAGTGTTTTCAATGGGTTTTTGAGTTTTACAAGAGACTATATAAGAAAGGGTAAGGAGAATCGGATATGAATCAATTCAAAACCACATCCCTGGCAGACCAGGTGTTTGAAAAGCTGGAAAATGATATTATTCTGGGGGTCTACCCCCGGGGCGCTATGCTGACGGAACTGAAGCTGGTGGAGCAGCTGGGGGTGAGCCGCACCCCCATCCGGGAGGCGCTGCGGCGGCTGGAACAGGAGCGGCTGATTGTGGACACCGGGAAAGGCTCCCGGGTAGTGGGCATCACCGAGGAGGACTTAGAGGACATTATGAGCATCCGCCAGAGCATTGAAGGTCTGGCAGCCTACTATGCCACGGTGAACATGACCGAGGAAGGCCGCAAGCAGCTGGCCCATCTGGTAGATTTGCAGGAATTTTACTACAGCAAGGGGGATTCCGAGCGGCTGCGCCAGGTGGACGATCAGTTCCACGATGACATCTGCTACCTGAGCAAGCGGGTGGTGATCACCGATACCCTGCTTCCCCTGCACCGAAAGACCCGGCGCTATCGCCGCCTGGCCATGGACGACTGGAACCGGGTGCCCAAAACCAAGCAGGAGCATTTTGAAATCTACCAGGCCATGATCTCCGGGGACGCGGAGCAGGCCAAGGAACTGATGACCAGGCATATCACCAATGCGAAAACGCATATGTTGGAGGGAATCAAAGAACATGGGTAAGACGATCGCGCAGAAAATCATTGGGGCCCATCTGATCTCCGGGAATATGACCCCCGGCAGCGAGGTGGCCCTGAAAATTGACCAGACCCTGACCCAGGACGCTACCGGCACCATGGCCTACCTGGAATTTGAGACTATGGGGATCCCCCGGGTGAAAACCGAATTCTCCATCGCCTATGTGGATCACAACACCTTGCAGTGCGGCTTTGAAAACAGCGACGACCACCGGTATCTCCAATCCGTCGCCGCCAAGCACGGGGTATATTTCTCCCGTCCCGGCAACGGCATCTGCCATCAGGTTCATCTGGAGCGGTTCGGCAAGCCGGGGAAAACCCTGATCGGCTCGGACAGCCACACCCCCACCGGCGGCGGCATCGGTATGCTGGCCTTCGGCGCGGGGGGCATGGACGTGGCGGTGGCTATGGGCGGCGGGGCCTACTACATCACCATGCCCAGGATGTTTAAGGTCAATCTTACCGGTAAGCTCAGGCCCTATGTGACCGCCAAGGACGTTTCCCTGGAACTGCTGCGCATCCTTTCGGTAAAAGGCGGCGTAGGGGCCATTATCGAGTGGGGCGGCCCGGGCGTGGCGACTCTGTCCGTTCCCGAGCGGGGCACCATCACCAACATGGGCACCGAGCTGGGGGCGACCACCTCCATTTTCCCCTCCGATGAGGTGACCCGGCAGTTCTTAAAAGCCCAGGGCAGGGAAGGGGATTATATCCCCCTCGCCAGCGACCCGGACGCGGAATACGACCGGATCATTGACATCGATCTGTCCGCTCTGAAGCCTATGATCGCCTGTCCCCACAGCCCGGACAACGTGGTGGAGGTATCTGCGTTGAAGGACGTAAAGGTGGATCAGGTGTGCGTCGGCTCCTGCACCAATTCCTCATTGCTGGATCTATTGAAGGTGGCCGCCATGCTCAAGGGCAAGACCATCCATCCCAGCGTCAGCCTGTCCGTATCCCCCGGCTCCCGGCAGGTGCTGACCATGCTCAGCGACTGCGGGGCATTGTCGGATATCCTGGCCAGCGGCGCCCGGGTGCTGGAATGCGCCTGCGGCCCCTGCATCGGCATGGGGTTCTCTCCCAACTCCGGAGGCGTGAGCCTGCGGACCTTCAACCGGAACTTCCTGGGCCGCAGCGGCACCAAGGACGGCCAGGTTTATCTGGTGTCTCCGGAGACGGCGGTGGCTTCCGCCCTGACCGGATACATCACCGATCCCACCACATTGGCGGAGCCGCTGAATATTTCTATGCCGGAACGGTTCCTGATTAATGACTCGGCAGTGCTGCCTCCGTTGCCGCCTGAGGAAGGGGAAAAAGCCCAGGTTCTTCGGGGACCCAACATTAAAGAATTCCCCAAGAGCAAGCCCTTTGCGGATTCTCTCACCGCCAAACTGGTACTGAAGGTAGGGGACAACATTACCACCGACCATATTATGCCGGCAGGGGCAAAGATCCTGCCCTACCGGTCCAATATTCCCTACTTAAGCCAATTCTGCTTTGAGGTCTGCGACCCGGACTTCCCCAGTCGGGCCAAGGCGGCTGGGGATGGGGTGATCGTAGGGGGCAGCAACTACGGCCAGGGCTCCTCCCGGGAGCACGCGGCTCTGGTGCCCATGTATCTGGGGATCCGGTGCGTTATTGCCAAGTCCTTTGCCCGGATCCATGTGGCCAACCTGATCAACGCGGGAATCCTGCCCCTTACCTTTGAACATCCGGAGGATTATGACTGCCTGGCCCAGGATGCCCGGCTCACCATCTCGGATATTCGGAAGGGAATGGAAGAAGGAACGCTTACCGTCACCGACGATCAGGGCCGGTCTTTCCGTACCCTATGTCATCTGACCCAGCGTCAGCAGGCCATTTTGCTGGCTGGGGGATTGCTGAACTATACCAAGGAGGGCGGCGTATGAGTTACATTGACCAGGCGTGTCAGGCATTCCGGGTGCTTTTGGAAGAGCAGCAGGCCCGGATCGCCGCCATGGACACCCGGAAAACAGACTTTTCCGCCAAAGAAACGGTGACTATCGGGATCATTGACGGGGACGGCATTGGCCCTATCATCACCGCCCAGGCCCGCCGGGTGCTGGAAAAGCTGCTTACCGGTGAAATCCAGAAGGGCTCCGTTGTGATCCGGGAGATCCGGGGCCTGACCCTGGAAAACCGGATGGCCCAGGGAAAAGCCATTCCCGAGGATGTGCTGGCGGAGATCAAAACCTGTGACGTGCTGTTGAAAGGCCCCACCACCACCCCAAAGGGCGGCACGCTGGAAAGCGCCAACGTGGCCATGCGCCGTGAGCTGGATCTGTACGCCAACTGCCGTCCCGTGTCCATCCCGGAGAAAAACATCGACTGGATGTTCTTCCGGGAGAATACGGAAGGGGAGTATGTGCTGGGCAGCCGGGGCGTGGAGCTGCCGGGAATGGCGGTGGACTTTAAGGTGACCACGGATCTTGGCACCCGCCGGATCGCCAAGGCCGCCTTTGACTACGCCAAGCATAACGGCAAGACCCATGTGAGTGTGGTCACCAAGGCCAATATTATGAAAAAGACCGATGGGAAATTTACAGCCATCGCCCATGAGGTGGCGAAAGACTACCCGGGCATCACCGTTGAGGATTACTACATCGACATTATGACCGCCAATCTGCTGGACGAGAAGCTGCGCACCCAATTCCAGGTGTTCCTGCTGCCCAATTTGTATGGCGATATCATCACCGACGAGGCGGCCCAGATCCAGGGCGGCGTGGGCACAGCCGGAAGCGCCAACATAGGCGACCGGTACGCTATGTTTGAAGCCATCCACGGCTCCGCCCCTCGGCTGATCGAGCAGGGGCTGGGGCATTACGCCAACCCCCAGAGCATCCTGAAGGCGGAGGCCATGCTTCTGCGGCACATCTGCCGGACGGAGGCGGCGGAAAAGCTGGAAAAGGCAATGGAGCGGTGCCCGGTGAAGGTCAGCGCCGACGGTACCGGGGCTACCACGGAAGACTACGCGGATGCGCTGATTGGGCTGCTGTAACAAGGGGGCGCAAGATGTCCATTGAAAAGGTAAAGGCATATTTTCGCCGGTTTAATATGGAGGATCGAATCCTGGAATTTCCCGTGTCCAGCGCCACGGTGGAGCTGGCGGCTCAGGCGGTAGGCTGTGAGCCTGGCCGGATCGTAAAAACCCTGTCCTTCCTGGTAGACGGAAAGGCCATTTTAATTGCCGCTGCCGGAGACGCCAAGGTGGACAACGCCAAGTATAAGCACCGGTTCGGCGTCAAGGCCAAAATGCTCGCCCACGATGACGCCCCGGTTATGATCGGCCACCAGGTGGGGGGCGTGTGCCCCTTCGCAGTAAACGAAGATGTGGCGGTGTATCTGGATGTGTCCATCAAGCGCTTTGATATGGTGTACCCCGCCGCGGGCAGCGGCAACAGCGCCATCGGCCTGACCATTGAAGAAATGGAGCGGTACTCCGGCTTTTCTGATTGGGTAGATGTGTGCAAGAACTGGCAATCGACACAGAGCGCGGAACCATAAAAATGCCGGGGAACAGAAACGAAGTATAAGGATACAAAATGCAGACCGTGCAACGGGCTACTGACAACAAAATGAGGCTGAACATCAAGCGCGGGGAAAGATCGAGATGTTCAGCCTGTTTTGTGTTGTTCAGTACGGATTATGATAGCCAGAATTTCTCTAAACCAAGCGTTGCCAAATAGAAAAGCAAAATATGTGCGGGATAGAATACATAAAAGAAATACTTGGTTATATTATTCATATAGTAACTCCAAAAATCTCGTTTTCGCCCTCTTTTTGACGGAATGTTTTTCAGTAAGTTTGACTTCTCCGCAATCCCTTTCAGCCATTTCTTTTCTTACTCTCCACACACAGGCCTTTTAGCTGTTCTTGAATGGTTAAGGCCATGTTGTACATCCTATCCCCCCGATAAATGGAAAATTTATAATTTCAGATCTTCAAAATGTCCTTTTTTATCTGCGATTATTTTATATCCATCAGACAGAACCTTATAAGTTCCCGAATCTAAGGGTACTGAAATCCACGACGGCTCTACAATTCCATATTCAACTTCTTTTCCGCCCTCATACCACACACGGATGGAAGTACACGCACCGTAATATTCAGTTTGTTTTTTATCGACCTTTCCGAACGTTTGGGTAAAATTTTGATTTTCAACCATTTCTGATTTCTTTGAAGTAATGATAACAATATCAAAATCCGAGCTTGCCTTGTTCGTTCCTCTGGCATAAGAGCCGACAGCAATAATACTTTCAATATGCGGAGTGTTCTCTGCAAATTCTTTCAAATCCTTCAGGAAATCGTCAAACAAGCCATTCTCCCTCCTGCATAATTCCATTTATCGTACTTTATACGGATTCTCTAATGAAAAAGGAGAATCCGTATGCTTTCCTTAAAAACCCGGTCAGGCCCTTGGGCCTGACCGGATGGGACGATCAGAGAATATTGCCCTCCTGAATCGCCTGCACCACTTGACGGATCTGATCCACTCTTTTGGTCAGAGCGAAGCGCACATACCCTTCTCCGTTGGAGCCAAAGGCGGAGCCGGGGGTGCATAGAACGCCGGTTTTTTCCAGCAGGGCGAAGCAGAATTCTTCGGAACCGGCATACCCTTCCGGGATGGGGGCCCAGACGAACATGCTGCCCTGGCTGTCCGGGACGTTCCAGCCAATGGAGCGCAGACCGCCGCACAGGGCGTCCCGCCGGGCCTGGTATTCGTTCCGCTGCCGGATCACCGAATCCTGGGGGCCGTTCAAAGCCGCCGCCGCAGCCGCCTGGATGGGGAGGAAAATGCCGTAGTCGATCTGAGAGCGCAGCGTGCGGAATTTTTGAATGATCTGCCGGCTGCCCAGGATGAAGGAGATCCGGGAGCCGGTGAGATTGTAGGTTTTGGACAGGGAGTTGAATTCTATACCCACCTCCATGGCGCCGGGGATGGACAGGAAGGACAGGCCCTCCCGGCCGTCGTAGATGATTTCCGAGTAGGCGTTGTCGTGGACGATGATGATATTGTACTTTTTGGCAAAGGCGACCAGCTGTTCATAGAAGGCTCTGGGGGCGGCCACACACACCGGGTTGGCAGGGTAGGACACCACCATCATTTTTGCCCTTTGGGCCAGCTCCGGGGAGATGGCGTCCAGATCCGGCAAATAGTCGTTTTCCGGAAGAAGATCGTAGTGGACAATCTTCGCCCCACACAGAGCGGGCCCCATCTCGAAGATGGGATAGCCGGGATTGGGACACAGCACCATATCCCCAGGATCACACAGGGCCCAGCCGATGTGGGTCAGACCCTCCTGGGAACCGTACACCGAAAGGATCTCCTCTTTGGCAAGCGCCACGCCGTACCGCCTGCTGTACCAGCCCTGAACGGCCTGGATCAGTTCTTCCGTCTCTGTCAGGGAATAGACCCAGTTGGCGGGGTTCCGGGCGCAGTCGGTGAGCGCCTGGATCACATGGGGCTGAGGCTGAAAGTCCGGAGTGCCAATGGACAGATTCCAGACCGTTCTGCCGGAACCTTCCATCTGATTCTTTTTGTCGTTGAGCACATTGAAAATACCGGGTTGGAACTGATCCATCCGGCGGGCAAATTGCAGATCCATAGGCCCTTCCTCCGTATCCATTGTTTTTTTGTATTATACATCCAAGAAGTCCTTCTGCCAAGAACCTTTTTCCACATCTGGAGGAATATACAAAAAACCCCGGTGAGGTAAAGACCAAACCGGGATTTTCCATAAGGGGAAACGATGCCTTTATCGGGTCACAGGGGTGCGTCTGTGCTATTTCATTTATACTGTTCCATGATCCGGGGCGGCTCAGGTCAAAAGAACCTGGTGAGCCAGTAAATAAAGCCGTACACCACGCTGGCGGACAGGCCGTAGACCAGTACCGGCCCGGCGATGGTGAACATTTTGCCGCCTACGCCCAGGATGAATCCCTCTGTCTTAAACTCCACAGCCGGGGCGGCGATGGAATTGGCAAAGCCGGTGATGGGAACCAGAGTACCGGCCCCCGCGTGCTTGGCAATATCGTCATACAGGCTCAGCCCGGTAAGCAGGGCCGACAGAGCCACCAGAGTCATGGAGGCCGCTGTGGAGGCGTCCTGCTTCTCCATTCCCAGGGCGCTGTACCAGTTGATAAACAGCTGACCAAGGGTGCAGATCAGTCCTCCGATCCAGAAGGCGTGAAAACAGTCCCGTCCGATGGGGGATTTTGGACTCATTTCCTCCACCAGAGCGCCGTATTCCTTTTCCGTCATATCCATCCCTCCGAAACCAGTATGCCCGGAATTGAAAATGGCATGCGTCAACTGGTTTAGTTACATAAATTTTTAGCAGTTTTTTTGTCTAAAATTTTAGGTTCCTCTCGTTGTCAGCAGGGTGGGTTTTGTGATATAATTTACATGATAAGACCTGTCTACCTTTGGAATGACGGGAAATTCAAGTAATGGAGGAATGAACATGCCTATGCAAATGGGTTTCCGTTGGTATGGCGAAGGCAATGACAAGATCAAGCTTTCCGATATCAAGCAGATCCCCGGCGTGACCAGCATTGTCTGGGCGCTGCATCACAAGATGCCCGGCGAGGTCTGGGAAGTAGAGGAGATCGCTGAGGTTCAGAAGCAGCTGGAGCCTTACGGCTTTAATATGGACGTTGTGGAGTCTGTAAACGTTCACGATGACATTAAGATCGGTAAGCCTACCCGGGATATGTACATTGAGAACTACAAGACTACCATGCGCAACCTGGCAAAGTTCGGCGTGAAGGTGATCTGCTACAACTTCATGCCCATCTTTGACTGGACCCGTTCCGACCTGTTCCATCCTGTGGGCGACGGCAGCACCGCGCTGTTCTACCAGAAGGATATGATTCAGGACGACTACAACGCCATGGCCAAGTACATTCTGGACTTCACCGAGAAGTACAACATGTCCTTCCCCGGCTGGGAGCCGGAACGGATGGCCAAGCTGGATCAGCTGTTTAAGGATTACGCCGGTGTTGACCATGAGGTTTTGTGGGCCAACCTGAAGTACTTCCTGGAGGCGTTGATGCCCACCTGTCACGAGACCGGCATCAAAATGGCCATTCACATGGACGATCCCCCATGGGATATCTTCGGCCTGCCCCGCCTGCTGATCAATGCCGAGAACATTGACCGGTTCCTGAGCATGGTAGACGATCCCTACAACTGCCTGACCCTGTGCTCCGGCTCTCTGAACGCCGATCCCAACAACAACGTGGCGGACATCGTTCGCAAGCACTGCGACCGGATCGCCTTTGCCCACATCCGCAACGTCAAGCACTTCCCCAACGGCGACTTCTCCGAAGCCTCCCACCGGGACTGCGACGGCGATACCGGCATTCTGGACATTCTGAAGGCTTACCACGACTGCGGCTTTGAGGG
Organism: uncultured Oscillospiraceae bacterium; assembly: GCA_944385535.1. Taxonomy (GTDB): domain Bacteria; phylum Bacillota; class Clostridia; order Oscillospirales; family Oscillospiraceae; genus Faecousia. Next base: position 36,242 of record CALWXR010000020.1, on the reverse strand, counting down.
CTACATCCGTCCTGACCATGGCCGTCATCTGTGGGATGAAGGCCCCGGCAATGTCCGTCCCGGCTACGGCCTGTATGATCGCGCTTTGGGCGTTATGTATATGCTGGGCGTGTGGGATATGCTGGACAAGCTGGAAGGCAAGAAAACCACTGTGTAAATCGGATTTACGGAAAAGGAGCGGATCATCCGCTCCTTTTTTGCGGAGAAAACCCGGCATATTTTAACAGGAATTTGAAGAAAAATTTGACTCTTTGCACAAATCCGTGAAGATGATAGAATTTCCTGTTGCGCTGAATGGTCAAATGGACTATAATAGATTCGTAGTAAAGTGGGGATGGGTCAAGCCATCCCCCGCATTTTCAAAACATTTGGAGGTAATTCAAAATGGCTAATCTTCCCCTGAACATTGATTACACCGGCAAAGTTGTGGTTGTTACCGGCGCCGGCGGCCTGATCTGCGGCGCTATGGCCCGTGCCTTCGCCCAGTCCGGCGCCAAGGTGGCTGCGCTGGACCTGAATGAGGACGCGGTCAAGAAGCTGGCTGACGAGATGAAGGCCGAAGGCTACGTTATGGAAGGCTACAAGGCCAACGTGCTGGAGCCGGAGATGCTGGAGCAGGTGCACCAGGCCGTTCTGAAGGATCTGGGCCCCTGTGACATTCTGGTCAACGGCGCCGGCGGCAACAATCCTCGTGCCACTACCGACAACGAGTATCAGCACGAGGCTTGGGAAGGCTGCAAGACTTTCTTCGATCTGCAGCCCAGCGGCGTGGACTTCGTGTTTAAGCTGAACTTCCAGGGCACCCTGTTGCCCACCCAGGCCTTTGCTAAGGATATGGTGGAAAAGAAGCACGGCGTGATTCTGAACATCTCCTCCATGAACGCTTATACCCCTCTGACCAAGATTCCTGCCTACTCCGCCGCCAAGGCCGGCATCTCCAACTTCACCCAGTGGCTGGCTACCCACTTTGCCGGAAGCGGCATCCGCTGCAACGCCATCGCCCCCGGCTTCCTGGTCTCCGCCCAGAACAAGGCCCTGCTGTTCAATGAGGACGGCACCCCCACCGCCCGCAGCGCCAAGATCCTGAACGGCACCCCCACCGGCCGCTTCGTGGATGCGGACGAGCTGATCGGCGCCACCCTGTTCCTGTGCGACGACAAGGCTGCCTCCGCCATCACCGGCGTGGTTCTGCCTGTGGACGCGGGCTTTGCCGCTTACTCCGGCGTGTAAGCCTGCTTATCTGAAAAACAAGAGGGTATCCGTTTTGGGTACCCTCTCATTTTTGCGTTTTTATAGTTTTTGAAGATGGAAAACCTACGGGAAAGGGGAATTCAACTTTAAGTCTATTGCCTTTTTCCCTGGTTCCGGATTATAATCGGGGAAGCGAATCGAAGTGAAAATATAAGCACTAATCAAAAGACACAAAGGAGTTATGGTGTGAAAGTAACGATAGAGGAATTAGAGGAATACTTATATGACCATTACAGCAATGGCGGTATTGACCAAAGTTTATTTATGAAGCTCGTTGAAGAAATAGGTGAGGTTGCTGAAGTTCTAAATAAAAAAGCCGGCAGGAAATCATCTGACAATGAGGATTTACAATTCCAGTTGGGCAATGAGTTAGCAGATGTCATACACTATGCCGTTGCTATTGCCGCATTAAACGGAATTGATATAAACGATACTATTATCAGCAAAGACAAAGCTGCCTCAATAAAGTATCATCATAAAACGAATTTGGAACAGTTTGTTTTATCCAAAAGAAACCAACAAACTTGTGTGTAAATGTCATCGCAAAGGAGGCTTATGGAGCAAAAGCTTCGCCTGCAAAGCAAGGAAACCATAGGTATATAAAGAAGCGTCTGGCGCAGGCTGAAAAGCGTATAGGGGAGCTTGACCGCCTGTTTATCAAAATCTATGAGGACAACGCCAAGGGACATTCCCGTGGATGAACTGATAAAAGCGGAACAGGCATGACCGAAATCATGCCTGTTCCAAGAAAATTACATTTTACTGTTTTACGACCACCGAGCCCAAGACAGCGCTTTTTAATTATTCCCCTTGAGGGGCCCGTTTTGCCCACTTGGGGACGGGGATCCGCTGAATCCAGCCTATGATCTGGCCGGAGAGGATCACCGTAAGCAAGGAGTACACGATCCGGATCACCGGAATGTAGCTTAAAGAAAGCGCAAGCACTACCAGGTCGCTGATCAGGTAGATCTTTTCCGCCCCGATTCCGGTAAGATGGTGGATGCTCATGACCAGAGCGTCGTCGCCGCTGGTGGCGCCCCCGGCCCGGACGCACAGTCCCGCGCCGATGCCAATGAACAGCGCCCCTAAAATGGCGGCGGCCAGGGGCATATCGGCGATCTCCGGCCAAAGGGGCGGGAACTGCTCACAGACCGCATAGGCTGTGGAGTAGCCGCAGGTGGCGATGACGGAATAGGCCAGGAAGGTTTTGCCCAGGGTGTGCCAGCCCAGGGCATAGCAGGCGGCGTTGAGCAGGAAGCTGGAAATGGCGGGGGAGATATGGAGCCAGTGGTTCAAAAGTAAGATCAGGCCGTACACGCCCCCTTCGGTAACGTCTGCAAGGGCGTGGATATTGTACATGCCGAAGGCCTGAAAGCAGGAGGCGAAAAAGGCGATGAGACAGTTTACGGGGTTGAGTTTTAACATGAATGGTTCCTTTCTGTTTTTTGGGAAGCTCTGAATAAACCGGCAAGATCTGCTGCTCAGCAGACGATTGATTCAGAGCTTCCCTTGATAAAAGATACGGCGCCGGGCTTCCGCGTCCGGGGGCTCCGGCTGGCCGATGGCAAACAGGCCGTACAAATCGCCGCACCGTTTTTCCAGTTCCCAGCATGGGTGATCCAGGGATTCCCCGGGATTAAGATACACAGCCTGCTGCTTTGCCTGCTTTAATATGGCCCGGCCCCTGTCGTTAAAAGCCAGTACCCGGATATAGGAGGGCGGGATGTTCATAGCCTCCCGGGTGATCCCTAAGAAGGCGCACATGACCATCCGGTCCAGACGGCTGCGGGTGTAGCGCTTTGTTTTCACCGCAGTGAGGATCTGCTCTAGGGAAGCTTCCCGGCGGCATGCGTGCATGAGCTTCCGCCACAGCCCTTCCGAGCCATAGGGAAGGGCTTCAAAATCTTCATCGGTCATGGTGCGAAGCCTGGCAAGGACGGCCCGTTCACCGGCGGCGGTGCTGTGCAGAGGCGCATTCTCGAAAATAGGGAGGGCGGCTTTTGGAACGCTCAATCGCCAGTTGTAGGCGTTGAGCATCAGGCTGCGCACGGCGGTGGCGGAGGGGTTTTCTTCATCAATGATCTCCGCGTGATAGCTGCCTTTTCGCAAAATGGGCAGAGGCTCCAGGGAGACCTTTTGGGAAAGAATGGCTTTGCAGTATTCCACAGCCAAAATGTTATTGGGCTGGGTGAGAACGGTGGTATCCGCGCCCATGGCTGCCAGAGCCGCCTGCCGGGCGGCGGGGAAGGAGCAGCCTTTTTCCAGCTCCCGGCGCAGAAGGGGCGGAAAGTCATCCCGCAGCAGGGCTTGCGCGGTCTGAAGCAGGGCGGTCTTGTCCGGGTTCTCCGCCCCAAAGCAGAGGGTATCGCACATCTTTGCCAGAACGGATACGCCCCCGGAGGCAAATCCCTCCGCGGAGGACAGGGAGGTTGTCACCGGCAGGGCCAGCACCAGATCCGCGCCGCAATATACCGCGGCTTTTGCCCGGAGGGACTGGTCGATGATGGCCGGCGCGCCCCGCTGGACAAAGTTCCCGCTCATAGCGCACACCACGCCGGTATCCTGCCCGAAGATCTCCCGGATCCTGAGAATCTGCTTTTGATGTCCCAGGTGCAGTGGGTTATATTCGCAGACGATTCCCACGGTATGCATGACTTTCCCTCCTTTTTTCAAAAAAATTCTTATTAGGACTTGAGAAATCGAAAAAAATGAACTATAATAATTTCAGCTATGGTTATCATACCACACTTTAGTTAAAAAGCAAATAATTATTTAGTAGGAGGCATCCCCCAATGAATGTTTTGATCATTAACGCCGGTTCTTCCTCCCTGAAGTATCAGCTCATGGATCCCGAAACCGGTGCGGTATCCGCCAAAGGCCTGTGCGAGCGCATTTACATCGACGGCCGCCTGAACCACAATGCCAACGGTAAGAAGGTGGTTAAGGACATTCCCATGCCCACCCACTCCGAGGCCATTGCCGCGGTGCTGGATATCCTGGTGGATCCTGTGGACGGCGTGATCAAGTCCACCGATGAGATCGACGCCGTGGGCCATCGTGTCCTCCATGGCGGTATGGAATTCTTCGATTCCTGCATCATCAATGACGACGTGATCAAGGCCATTGAGAAGTGCATTCCCCTGGGCCCCCTGCACAACCCCGCCAACCTGATGGGCATTCGCGCCTGCCAGGCGGTCATGCCCAGCACCCCCCAGGTGGCTGTGTTCGACACCGCTTTCCACATGACCATGCCTCCTGTGGCTTACCGGTACGCCATCCCCACCGAGTACTATGAGAACGACTCCATCCGCCGCTACGGCTTCCACGGCACCTCCCACAAGTATGTGACCAAGCGGGCCATCGAGCTCATGGGCACCAAGGATATCAAGATTGTCAACTGCCACCTGGGCAACGGCTCCTCCCTGTCCGCTGTGAAGGACGGCAAGTGCCAGGACACCTCCATGGGCTTGACCCCTCTGGCCGGTGTTCCCATGGGCACCCGCTCCGGCGATCTGGACGCCGCCGTGGTGCAGTTCATCATGAACAAGTACGGCATGAGCGCTGACGAGTGCCTGAACATGCTGAACAAGAAGTCCGGCGTGCTGGCCATCAGCGGCGTTTCCTCCGACTTCCGTGACATTGAAGAGGGCGCGGAAAACGGCAACGAGAACTGCCAGCTGGCCCTGGACAAGTTCGCCTACGAGACCCGTAAGTATATCGGCTCCTACGCTGCCGCTCTGGGCGGTCTGGACTGCCTGGTGTTCACTGCCGGCGTGGGCGAGAACTCTGCCTCTATGCGCGCGCGGATCTGCGCCGGGCTGGAATACCTGGGCGTGAAGATCGATCCCGAGAAGAACCAGGTCCGGGGTAAGGAGGCCATCATCTCCACCGACGATTCCAAGGTTACCGTCTGGGTCATCCCCACCAACGAAGAGCTGATGATCGCCCAGGACACCGCCGCCCTGGTAAGCGCCGCCAAGTAAGCAATTTTCAAATAAAAGCCGCCGGACCCCCGGCGGCTTTTTTACATTTTATCGATCAGGTCGAAGATGACAGCTTGCTTTTCTTCACTCAGTCTGGACCAACGCTCCAGCAGTTTTTGCTGGGATTCCGTCAGAGAAACGGGCGTATCCCCCTCTGCGAACAGCTGAGACAACGTAATGCCAAAAGCAGTGCAGATTTTCTCAAGAGAGGGGATCGTTGGCACCATGTTTTTTCGATACCAGGAAGATATGGTGGACTGAGGCAAGCCGGAGCGCTCTGCAAGCTGATACTCCGTCCAGCCTCTTTCTTCCCGATATGTGGTTATAGCCGCAAGAATATCTTTCACGATCCTCATTCCTTACGTTGTGTTTTTCGCAAATTATACTTTGATAAATCGTTGCAATTTAATCATTTTTATCGTATAATAATAACGACATACACAATGAAAGGCGGATCTGTGTTCAGGGGTGCGTGAAATGAATATGGAATCGGATTCGTCAATTAATTTGAGCAAGGAGAATAAAGTTCCCTTGAAAAAACGCCGCGGCTGAAGCTTCTGGGATTTCAGCCGCGGCATATTATAGATTCAGCAGTTAATGGTACGAACCTGATTTGAAAATCACTCGGCGAAATCCGCTTCGTCGGCTACGGGTTCATTTTCGGAAACCAGGATCTCGGGGACAGGGGTTTCCACAGCGGCTTCTTCCGCGGGAACTTCCACGGCGGCAGGCGCTTCTTCCACGGCTTCCTCGGAAACAGCCTGGGCTACAGGAACTTCCTGGGCCTGGGGAGCAGACTCGCAGCAGCTGGGACACTTGGGGAAGGACGCAAGAACCTTCTTGGCCCAGGCCACAATCTGCTCGCCATAGGTGGCGACAACATAGACGGCCCCGGCAACGGCGGCCAAGACGGTGAGAATCTTAACGATTTTCGTCAGAGCTTTCATAATAAAATGACCTCCAGATAATTATTTTTTCTTCTATTTCTAAGTATAACCAATATGCCGGGAAAAAGCAAGAAACAATTCTTGAACAATGTAAGAAACATATCATACGGATTCTCTTTTAAAATCTTTTATGCTTATCGACTTTGTTCAGCAAAGGCTCAGCCAGTGCCGGTGAGAGAGGAATGTTCGTTGGTTCCTCCGAGCTTCCCTGAAAAATGGCGGGCTTAAGGCTGGGCAGTGATTGGGATGCTGCGTACCGATTCGGGCACCGCACCCATTCGGCGGCGAAAGGGTATACCAGCGCTTACCAAGTGCGCGCCGGGAGGGGTCCGGGGAGGGCGGCTCTGGCGCGGGAGCTGGCCAGCGTTCAGCGCCTCCCCGGTCGGCTTCTTTGCTTCCTTTCTTGCCGAGACAAGAAAGGAAGGCCCCCGGCAGGGTAGGGGAGCACTTGGACGAGGGAGGGACCAAATCTTTCCCGGGTTTGGCGGCATACTTTCTGACAAAAACCTGGTTTTTTGCGGAAGCTGAGTTAGCCAGATAAGCATGAAATCTTTTATCCATTAGGATCTCTAAATGAGCAGATTTGAAAAACACACAATTTCGGAATTGCACTGGAGCGGGAGCTCCCCCAAGGCTCCAAAAGTGTAAAGGGAGCTGGCCCGCAGGGGCTGAGGGATTGTGCAGTGAAATGCTGCGAATTCGCCCCCACTCCGGCGAAAAGGGAAGCGCCCCGCCGCGTCAATCCCCCAGTCACGGCTTCGCCGTGACAGCCCCCTTTACACAAGGGGGCCTTTGGCTGCTTCCTTTATCTGCAATTTGTGTACAATTTGAATTTGCTCATTTAGAACATTAGGATGAAAGAATTTCGTTAGAGAATCCTATGAGACGGGGATATGTGACTTTCCATTCCGAAAATCACATATTCGGCAGCGCCCCAAGGCGATGCCTTCTTGATTGAATTATTCAAGAAAAAGTATCAGAGGTAGCCGTACATGCCCCGGACGCTGACTTCGCCGGAGTTTACGGCTTCAATGCTTCCGTCCGGGAAGCGAACCACCAGAGCGCCGCTGTCGTCCACATCCAGGGCGGTGCCGTGGCGGACGGCGTCGGAACGGAGCAGGCTGATCTCCCGGCCGATGGTGACGCAGTCCCGGCGGTATCGCTGCAAGGTTTGCTCGTGGTCTGTCAGCAGGGTTCCATCCATACGGTACAGCGCTTCCATCATGGCGGCTGCCACATGGGCGGGATTTACAGTCTTTCCGGAAACCATGGAAAGGGACTGGGCGATGGATTGAAGCGACTCGGGAAAATCCCGGGCCTGCTGACAGCAGTTGATGCCAATGCCGATGATGGCTCCTTCCAGGCTGCCCTGGGGGGAAAGGATCAATTCCGTCAAAATGCCCCCCAATTTCTTTCCGCCACAGACCAGATCGTTGGTCCATTTGATCCCGGGCCGGAATCCGGCGGCGGCTTCCACCGCATCGCACATGGCCACCGCCGTGGCGCAGGTCAGGTGCATCAGCGCCTGGGGGCCGCATTGGGGCCGCAGGAGGATGCTTAAGTACACGCCCATCCCACCGGGGGAGAGAAAGCTTCTGCCCATGCGCCCATGGCCTCCGGTCTGCCGGCCGGCAATGAGCACCGTGCCCTGGGGAGCGCCTTCCCGGGACAGGATCTTTAACCGGTCATTGGTGGAATCCAGCTCCGGATACCAGTGAAATCGATCCTTCCAGGGGTATTCCGGGGATAAATGTCTTAAGATTTCCTCTTTCATATTCAGTCGATATCCTTAAGAACTTCTTCCGGAGGCGTGTCCAGGATCTCCGGATGCTGCAAAATGCGCTTATAGTGCTTGAAGAAGGCGGCGTAATAGTAGCCGTCCACGATCCGCTCGTCCATGGTGAATTTCACATCCACATATTTGCGCAGGACAAGGCTTCCGTCCTCCTTCACCTCCACCGCCTTGCGCTTCATGCCGAAGGCGCCGAATACCGGCAGGTTGCCGAAGTCATACAGGTGGTGATAAATGGGCGGAATTCCAAGGCTTCCCATGGAGGTAAAGAACAGAGAGCCGTGGAAGGGGCTGACCTCCAGCAAAAACTTGGGAAGCAGACCGAAATAATCCAAAAGCTTTAACAGCCACACAGCGAATTTCAGCACCACTCCGGGGATCAGATTCAACGCGCCGGCGGTGGCGTCAAAGCTGGAATCCAGGGCGGAAGAGCGCTTTACTTCGTCAATGGCGGCTTGCAGCTTGTGGTACACATCATCGGCGGTGTCTCTGGGGCTCAGGTGTACCTTGATCACCGTGTCCGGTGCGTCGGCGGACATTTCCTTTTTGATGGTCATGCAGTACTGAATGTCCTCGCCACGGGAATAGACCTTCTGACCGGAGAGGAACCGGTTCAGAGCGGGATATTTACAAAGGGCCCGGGTGTAGCAGGCCAGCAGCACATGGGTGATGCCGAAGCTGGTCAGACCCTCCCGGCGCTTCTGACGGATGTATCGATCCACATGGCTGATCTCGAAGGAATCCTCAAAGAAGTTGGTGGAGGTGTTCCGGGTGACCATGATATAGGGAGACACCTGGGACATAGGGGGCAGCGTGCGGACCCGGCGGCCGTCGCTGCGATCGCCCCAGGTGGGGTGATACTCCCCGGCAGGGTGGACGCGGACGGCAAATACCACCAGGAGCAATCCTGCCAGCATCAGCACATCCGGCAGCACCGGCAGCAGCATCTTCCAGTCCGGCGCAAGCAAGGCGGCCCGGCAGTAGTAGCCGATGACGGCCATGGGGATCAGGGACAGGGGCGCCAGAAGGAAGATAAGACGGGGACGATGACCGGCGGTGATGTCCGTATACAGGTAGGCCAGAAGGAACAAGGACAGCCAGAACAGGATTAAAAGGAGCCTGCCGGACAGGTTGCTTTGGACCCATAGACCGGCATACAGGGCCATCATCCATACGGGGATGGCAGTCTTATGGAAGAAGGATTCGCCGCTTCCCAGGGCAATGGCGAGATACAGCAGGGCAGCCGCTGCTGGCAGGAGAATTTGGCTCCACAGATGCGCGGATCCGTCTGACCCTTTCAAACAGACGATCCCAATGCGGGCCACTGCCGAGGCTGTCATGCAAAACGCCATCAACCAGGTCAGCAGATTTTTTCTGCTGACATAAAGATGAATTCTGTTTTTCATAGCAATAGGATTATATCAAAAAGCAACAAAATTGGCAATAGAAAACCCGGGTCAAACCATGAAATTTCAGGAAAAACAGAAGTTGATAGCCACAACAAAAAGCCGCCCCGCTGCCGGGGCGGCTCAAATATTAAAGGACGTGATTCAGGGCGGCGATATGCTCCGGGGTGGTGCCGCAGCAGCCGCCCAGCAGATCCGCGCCGTTTTGGCGGCACTGGGCCATGATCCCGGCAAATTCCTCCGGAGTCTGGGCGTAAACGGCGGCGCCGCTTTCGTCGATGGTGGGGATCCCGGCGTTGGGCTTGCAGATCAGGGGGATCTTCACATACCGGCGCAGCTTGGATACCAGGTAAGGGGTCATCATATCCGCCGCCACGCAGTTAAAGCCTACGGCGGCGGCTCCCGCGTCCTCCAATTCCTTCAGCGCCTTCCCGGCGTCGGCCCCGGAGAACAGGGAGCCGTCCGGCTGCATGGTGAAGGAGTACATGGCCGCCCCGGCCCCTTCCAGTTCCGCGGCGCAGAGGATGGCCTCCGCCTCCTGCTGATAAAGAAGGGTCTCTCCCACCAGCAGATCCACTCCGCCGCCGATCAGACCCCGGATCTGGCGGCGGTAGTTTTCCACCAGAAGATCAAAGCAGTCCGGATCCCAGCTGTCGCAGAAGGTGGCCAGGGTGGTCAGGTCTCCCGCGATCAGGCACCCGGGGGCGGCTGACCGGCTTAAAGAAACCAGGGCCTCGTTGACCTTTTCCGTCTGAGCCTCCAGCCCTACCTGTTTCAGGGCAATGGGCTGAGCCTGAAAGGTGGGAGCGTAAATGATCTGACTGCCGGCCTGGGCATACCGGCGCTGCAAGGAAACCAAAGGCTCCGGATGCTCCAGCACCCACTGCTCTGTGCAGCAGCCCTTGGGCATGCCCACAGCCCGCAGGTTGGAGCCGGTAGCCCCGTCCAGCAGCCCCAGGCCCTGGGATATTTTTTGTATGAGCTCCTCTTTTGTCAGCATATCCGGCGACCTCCCGCAAAAAATATACAGGCATTATAAACGATTTTTGAAATGATTGCAACAATCATTGACGGATCGGGCAAAATCTGGTAGTATAAGCCAAGACGAAACTTGAAAGTAAGGAGCAAAACCCATGAAGAAAACCGTATTGAGAAAATACGCCCAGCTGATCGTCCGCTGCGGCGTGAATGTCCAGAAGGGGCAGGAGGTTCTGATCTACGCGGACCTGGATCAGCCGGAGTTCGTTCAGATGGTGGTGGAGGAGTGCTACAAGGCCAAGGCCAAGGAAGTGACCGTCCAGTGGAGCTATCAGCCCCTGACCAAGCTTCACTACCGCTACCAGACTGTGAAGAATCTGGGCCACGTGAAGGAATGGGAGAAGGCCCGTCAGGAGCATTACTGCCAGGCTTTGCCCTGCCGGATCCATTTGATCTCGGAAGACCCCGACGGTCTGAAGGGCATCAATATGGAGAAGATGGCCAAGGCCCATCAGCTGGCTTACCCCATCCTGAAGCCCTACCGGGATCGCCGGGAGAACAGAGAGCAGTGGTGCATCGCCGCCGTTCCCGGAGCTGCCTGGGCCAAGAAGGTGTTCCCCGGCATGCGCACCAGCGCTGCGATGAAGAAGCTGTGGGAGGCCATTCTGTTCACCTCCCGGGTCACCGAGGATCCCATTGCCGAATGGGAGAAGCACAATGGGAATATGAAGGCCCGGTGCGACTACCTGAACAGTCTGGGCATTCAGAAGCTGCACTATACCGCCGATAACGGCACCGACCTGACCGTGGGCATGATTCCCGAGGGCTGCTGGCGGGGCGGCGGAGACACCAGCCTCCAGGGCATCTATTTCAACCCCAACATTCCCACCGAGGAGTGCTTCATCTCCCCTATGCGGGGCCAGGCGGAGGGAATTGTCTACTCCACCAAGCCTCTGAGCTATCAGGGACAGCTGATCGAGAACTTCTCCATCCGATTTGAAAAGGGCAAGGCGGTGGAAGCCAAGGCGGAAAAGGGGGAGGAACTGCTGAACACCATGATCTCCATGGACGAAGGGGCCGCTTACCTGGGCGAGTGCGCCCTGGTTCCCCAGAAGAGCCCCATCAGCGAAAGCGGCATCCTGTTCTATAACACCCTGTTTGACGAGAACGCCGCCTGCCATCTGGCGCTGGGCATGGGCTTTGCCGACACCATCCGGGACTTTGAAAACAAGACTCTGGAAGAGTGCCGCCAGCTTGGCGTCAACGATTCCATGATCCACGAGGATTTTATGATCGGCTGCGACAGCCTGAACATCGACGCCATCTGCGCCGACGGCAAGGTGGTTCCCATCTTCCGCGGCGGCAACTGGGCGTTCTGAGCATATGGACAACAAAGAAAAGCAGCACAACGGCCAGCTGTATCTGCCTTCCGATCCGGCCATCATGGAGGAGCAAATGGTTCTGCTGGACAATCTGCGCCGCTACAATGAGATTCCCCATGTCCGTGCCCAGGAGAGGGAGCAGATGCTTTGCCGGATGTTCGCGGAAGTAGGGGAGGGGACTTATATAGAGTCCCCCCTGTACGCCAACTTCGGCGGCAAGCATGTCCATTTGGGAAAGTTTGTATATTCCAACTTCAACCTGACATTGGTGGACGATACCCATATTTATATTGGAGATTACACCATGATCGGACCCAACGTAACCATTGCCACCGCGGGCCACCCTGTTTTGCCGGAGCTTCGCCGCCAGGGCATGCAGTATAACATACCTGTGCGCATCGGCAGCAACTGCTGGCTGGGGGCCGGAGTCATGGTTATGCCCGGGGTGACCATTGGGGATAATACGGTCATCGGCGCGGGCAGCGTGGTTACCAGGGACATCCCCGCCAACGTGGTGGCGGCGGGAACCCCTTGCCGGGTGATGCGGCCCATTGGAGAGCATGACCGGGTGTTTTACTTCCGGGACCGGAAAATACCGGATTCTTTAAAGTAAGCCCGGATTTTCGGGATTTTTCCGGTGCTTTTGAAAATTTGCAAAAAAACACTTGCATTCTGTAAACAGATGTGATATTATATTCGGGCGATTGAAGATTGCTGGGGCTTTTATGCCCTTTAACTGATAAGAAAGAGGTGAACGAAATGAAGGAAGGTATCCATCCCAAGTACGAACAGACCACCATCCGCTGTGCGTGTGGCAATGTCTTTACCACTGGTTCTACCAAGAAGGACATTCGTGTTGAGATCTGCTCCAAGTGCCACCCTTTCTATACCGGCAAGCAGAAGCTGGTTGACACCGGTGGACGTGTTGATCGCTTCAACAAGCGTTTTGGCCTGAAGTAAGACCGATCGATCCGCACTACGGAAACGTGGTGCGGATTTTTCTTTTTGTTAACAAATTTCGGCAGGAAACATGTTGTCCATGGGGTGTATTGTGTGGTATACTAAAAAATAAGAAAAAAGTAAAACGCTGTTTTCGGGCACCGACCATGCCTGTTTCAGATCAGCGGGAGAGGAAGAAACTGTATGGAAGAGATCATCAATCAGGAAAAGCAGGAGCGGGCCGTATTGGTAGGCCTGAACGCGGACTGTTTCAGCGACGAACAGACGGCGACGGAAGATACCTTGGATGAACTGGAATCTCTGCTGGAAACCGCCGGCGGCGTGTGCACCGGCATGGTGCTGCAAAACCGCCACACGCCGGATCCCCACAGCTTTATTGGAGAGGGCAAGGCCCAGGAAGTGAAGATGCTGGTGGAAGCCACCAACTCCACCATGGTGGTGTTTGACAACGAACTGTCTGCCGGCAATATCCGGGCCCTGGAAGAAATCATCGGTGTGCCGGTACTGGATCGGAGCGCTCTGATCCTGGATATTTTCGCCCAGCGGGCAAAGACCAAGGAGGGCCGGCTTCAGGTGGAATTGGCCCAATATAAGTATTTGCTGCCCCGGCTGTCCGGCATGGGCACGTCTATGTCCCGGCAGGGCGGCGGCATCGGAACCCGTGGCCCCGGCGAAACCAAGCTGGAAACCGACCGCCGTCACATTCGGGAGCGGATCAACCGGCTGGAAGAGGAGCTGGAGCAGGTGCGGAAGGTGCGCAGCGTTCAGCGGGAACGGCGGATGAAAAACTCCGTGCCGGTGGTTGCCATTGTGGGCTATACCAACTCCGGAAAATCCACCCTGCTGAATCAGCTGACCGGCGCGGGGATCCCCGCCAACAACCGGCTGTTTGATACCCTGGATACCACCTCCCGGCTGTTGCGGGTTTCGGATAATCTGGATGTGATATTGTCGGATACGGTGGGCTTCATTGCCAAGCTGCCCCATCATCTGGTCAACGCGTTCCACGCCACTCTGGAGGAACTGGAATACGCGGATCTGCTGCTGCATGTAATCGACCTGTCCGACCCCTATTTGGAGCGGCACATCGCGGTGGTGGATCGGCTGATCAGTAAGCTGGCCAAACCCCAGACGCCGGTGCTTCGCTGCTACAATAAGGCGGATCTGGTCTATTCCGAGGATATTCCCATGGGCAAGGATGTGGTGGCCATTTCCGCGAAGAAGGGCATCAACATGGACGGACTGCTGAAGGCCATTGAAAAGGCGCTGAATCAGCGGCGGCACCATGTGATTTTGGGGCTTCCCTATTCCATGGGCGGCAAGGTGGAAACCCTTCACGACAATGCCCAGGTGCTGAAGGTAGATTATACGGAAAGCCAGATCCAGATCGAAACCATTCTCGATGAGATCCTCTTTGGCAGACTCAGAGAATATGTGATCAAGGAGTGCTGAGCCTTGGAAGAATATCTGGTGCCCACTGCCTTTGGAGAAGGGGAGTTTATCGAGAAAAAGTCCCGCTTTCTCGGCCGGATTTGGCCGGTGGAAACGGAAGAAGAGGCGCTGGAAAAGATCCAGCAGATGAAAAAGAAGCATTATGACGCTACCCACAACTGCTGGGCCTATATTATCCATGACGGCGCTGTCCGTTTTTCCGACGACGGAGAGCCTGGCGGCACCGCGGGCTTGCCTATGCTTCAGGTTTTGCAGCGGGAAGGGCTTTACAACGTAGTCTGTGTGGTGACCCGGTACTTTGGCGGCATCCTGCTGGGGGCCGGGGGACTGGTTCGGGCTTATACCAAAGGGGCGAAGATCGCCGTGGACGCGGCGGGAAAGTCCATGAAGCGGGTCTGGACGGTACTGTATGTGCCCTGCCCCTACAGCTTTTACGAGCGGGTGAAGCTGGAAACCGCCGCCTTCGGCGGCATTGTCCGGGGCTGTGAATTCGGCAGGGAAGTGGAGCTGGAGCTGCTGTTCCCGGAGAATCAGGCCCAGCGTTTCCTGGACCGGCTGACGGATTTGACCGCCGGAACCGTAGAGGGGATGGAGACCGGCCGGGAATACCGGGCCTTCCCTGTGGAATAAGAAAGGAGAAACCAGGATGATCGTTCAACAAATCACCCGGGAGACCGCCGGGGATCTGAATTTGCAAAACGAGCCTTTTTCCATGCCGGGGCAGATGGCGCCGGAGTTGAGGGGCGGCGTTTGGAGCTATCGGATTCGTCCCTATGAAGAACCGGAGATCATGACATTCCCCCAGGAAACCTACGATTTCGACCGGATATCCGTCGGCGGCGCGGCCTTCGGCGCCTATGAAAACGGCAAGTGTGTAGGACTGGTGATCCTGAAAAACGGCTTTTTCCGATACATGTATGTGACAGATTTAAAGGTCAGCGCTGCCGCCCGGAACAAAGGGGTGGGCAGAGCGCTGATAGAGGCGGCCACCCAGGAGGCGCTGAAACGGGGTTACCGGGGGCTTTTTCTGCAGGCCCAGGATAACAATCTGAATGCGTGCCTGTTTTACTTACGCCTGGGCTTTGAGATCGGCGGCTATGACAATCGGGTGTACGATGGTACTTCCCAGCAGGGAAAAGGGGATATCTTATTCTATCTGACCGCTGCTGAGTAAGCCGGCGGAAATGCCAATGGGGGCCGGGCCTTGGTTTTTGAGGGTGTTCGGCAGGATATTTGACAAAAGGGGGAATCATCCATGACAATTCGGGAGGAACTGGAACGGCAGGAGCATAAGCGGCTGAACCCGCTGGCGGCCTTTGCGGATCGGTCTCAGGGCAGACCCCGGAAGGAGGAACCCCGGGAAGAGGATGTCCGTACCTGCTACCAGCGGGATATTGACCGGATCGTTCATTCCAAAGCCTTTCGCCGTCTGATGCACAAGACCCAGGTGTTTTTGCAGCCGGAGGGGGATCACTACCGTACCCGGATGACCCACACACTGGAGGTGGCCCGGATCGCCGGAACCATCACCCGGGCCCTGGGGC
The DNA here is from genome assembly GCA_944385535.1 of uncultured Oscillospiraceae bacterium. Taxonomy (GTDB): domain Bacteria; phylum Bacillota; class Clostridia; order Oscillospirales; family Oscillospiraceae; genus Faecousia. Next base: position 20,547 of record CALWXR010000020.1, on the reverse strand, counting down.
TGAATGAGGATCTGGCAGAGGCGGTGGCCATGGGGCATGACCTGGGGCATACCCCCTTTGGGCACGCGGGGGAGGACGCCCTGAGCAAATGCCTGGGCAAGCCCTTCCGCCATAACGAGCAAAGCCTGCGGGTGGTGGACGTTCTGGAAAAGGATGGAAGAGGCTTGAACCTGACCCATGAGGTTCGGCTGGGGATCCTGGGTCATACCGGACCCTACTGGCCGGAGACCCTGGAGGGCCGGGTGGTTCGCCGCAGCGACCAGATCGCCTATGTGAACCATGATATCGACGACGCCATTCGGGCGGGGATTCTGACCAACGAGGATATCCCGGCGGCCATTACCCAGGTGCTGGGATACAGCCACCGGGATCGGATCAATACGCTGGTGTGCGACGCCATCCGTACCTCCCGGGAAGCGGGAGAGGTGTGCCTGTCGGCGCCGGTGGACAAGGCGCTGAAGGATTTGCGGGCCTTTATGTTTGAAAACGTATACCGGAATCCGGTGGCCAAGGGGGAGGAGCAGAAGGCCAAAGATATGCTCCAAAGGATGTTTGAATACTACTATACCCACCCGGAAGCCCTGCCGGAGGATTTCCAGCCTCAGATGAGCTTTGACGGTCTGGAGCGAACAGTCTGCGACTACATAGCCGGCATGACGGACAATTACGCCGTGGACAAGTATACGGAGCTTTTTATTCCCATGGGCTGGCAAGTCCGGGGATGATGTGACAGAATCATTCATTTTACAGAGAGGAGGAGGGCCATGGCATTCCCACCGGCATTTTTGGATGAACTCACTGCCCGCAACCCCATTGCGGATGTGGTGGGGCAGTATGTGAACCTGAAGCGTTCCGGTTCCAACCTGTTTGGGCTGTGTCCCTTCCACGGGGAAAAAACGGCCTCCTTTTCCGTATCCCCCGATAAGGGGATCTACTACTGCTTCGGCTGCCACAAAGGGGGCAGCGTCATCAACTTTATGATGGAGATCGAGGGCTTAAGCTACCCGGACGCGGTGCGTTCCCTGGCCAAGCGGGCCGGGATGGAGGTGCCGGAGGATGAGCAGTACCAGAGCCGCTACCGGCAGCAGGAGCGGCTGTGGGCCCTGCACAAGGAGGCGGCCCGGTTTTACCACAGCCAGCTTTACGCCCCGGGCGGGGCGGAAGCCCTGAGATACGCCCAGGAGCGGGGCATGCCCAAGGCCATTTTGACCAAGTTCGGCATCGGCTACGCGCCGGATCACTGGACGGCTCTGGTGGACGCTCTGCGGAAGAAGGGCTATACCGAACAGGAACTGCGGGACTCGGGGCTGGTGACCGTTTCCCGGAAAAACGGAAGCCTTTTCGACCGGTTCCGGGATCGCCTCATGTTTCCCATCATCGACGTGCGGGGGAACGTCATCGGCTTTGGCGGCCGGATTCTGAGCAATCAGGATAAAAACGCCGCCAAGTACTTGAATTCCCCGGAAACCTTGATTTTCAACAAGCGGAAAAATCTGTTCGCGCTGAATCTTGCCAAGAAGAGCAAGCAGGGATATATGATCCTGGTGGAGGGGTATATGGACGCCATTGCCCTGCACCAGTTTGGGTTCGATTGCGCTGTGGCTTCCCTGGGCACCGCCCTGACGGAGGACGGCGCGGCGCTGCTGTCCCGGTATACGGATCAGGTGGTGCTGATCTACGACGGTGATACCGCCGGTCAGAACGCCACCCGCCGGGCCATTCCCATTTTGGAAAAGGCGGGCTTGCAGGTCAAGGTATTGCAGATGCGAGACGCCAAGGATCCGGATGAATTTCTAAAAAAATACGGCGCGGATCGATTCAAGATCCTGCTGGAGGAATCCTCCAACCGGGTGGAATATCAGCTGGGCGCCATTTTGAAAAAGTATGACCTGCGGGAAGACGATCAGAAGGTGAAGTACTTGCAGGAAACCGCGGAACTGATCTGCACCTTGGGCAGTTCCGTCCAGCGGGAGGTGTACGGCGGCCGGGTGGCGGAGTTGGCGAAGATCAGCCCCGAGGCCATGAAGCTGGAGGTGTCTCGGGCATATAAACGCCGTTTGGCCCGGGAGAAAAAGCAGCAGGAAAAAATAGACCTGTCGCCGGCCAGGAATCTTCAGCCCAAGAGCCGAAGCATTCGCTATGACAATATGAAATCCGCCATGGCGGAGGAACTGGTTCTGAGCCAGGCCCTGCGAGAGCCGGCTTTGCTGGATCAGACCCGGGATCTTCGCCCGGAAATGTTCTCTTCCCAACTGCTGGGAAGGGTATTTGACCAGATGCTCAAACGGCACAGGCAGGGATTGGAGGTCTCTGTGGGCGGGCTGACGGATTTAACCGCTGAGGAAACGGCCCACATTGCCGGAATTGCTCAGCGCCAGGAGGGGCCCGTGAACGAGCAGGCCTTTCAGGACTGTATCCGCACCATCCAGGAGGAATATCAGGCGTCCAGCGCCAAAACGGAGGACGATCTGATGGCCCTGCGAAACAAACTGAAGCAAAGTAAGGGATATCAAGGATGACAGAGCTTTTGGAAAAAACGCCCGTCAGTTCCGGCGAGGAGGATGTCTCCCAGTACTTAAACGAGATCCGCCGCTATCCGCTGCTTTCCCCGGAAGAGGAGCGGCAGCTTGCCCGGCGCTGCGCCGAAGAGGACGAGGACGCCATCCGTCAGATGGTGAATTCCAATTTGCGGCTGGTGGTTTCCATTGCCCGGGAGTATGCCGGACGGGGTGTGGCGTTGATGGATCTGATCCAGGAGGGCAGTATCGGCCTGCTGGCGGCGGCCAGGAAATTTGACTACACCCTGGACTACCGGTTCTCCACCTATGCCACCAAATGGATCCGCCAGGGGGTGACCCGGTGCCTGATGAACCACGGCGGCGTGATTCGGGTGCCGCTGCACACTGCTGAGCAGATGCGCAAGGTGGAAGCCGCCCGCAATGCCCTGCGTCAGGAAATGGAGCAGGAGCCTACAGAAGAGCAGATTGCCCAGCGGTGCGGCCTTTCCGTAAAGAAGGTGCGGCAGCTGCGGCAGCTGAGTCCGGAGGTCTGCTCTCTGGATCTGCCCACCGGAGACGGAGAGGACAGTGCCCTGGGCACCCTTGTGGAGGATGTGCAGGCCCCTCAGCCCTATGAGGAACTGGTACGCCGGGAACTGGAGAATACCATGGACCGGCTGCTGGGGACTTTGAATGACCGGCAGCGGCAGATCCTGCGGCTGCATTTCGGTATGGAGGACGGCAATTGCTACTCCCTGGAAGAGATCGGCAAAAAGCTGGGGATCTCCAAGGAGCGGGTGCGGCAGATCGAGCGTCAGGCCATGGACAAGCTGCAAAAATACGGCGCCGGTTTTGGATTGGAGGATTTCTTAAATGAATGAGTTGGATATTTCCTTTGAGGACAGCCCCTGGGAGCGGTATTTTCTCACCAAGGGCAGGGGAACCGCCGTTTCCGCTGCGGACTTTCTGGCCATGCTGGAAGGGGAAGGGGAAGATTATGTAGAGGACGCCCTGGCGGAAATGGAAGAAAGAGGCGTGACGCTGGAAGTATCTTCCCTGCCCAAGACCATGGGCGCCGGGGAAGGCGCGGCACGGATGCGTCTGGAATGTCAGCTGGCAAAGCAAGGCATGGATCCCCGGGAGCTGGAAAAGAATGACCCGCTCCGGCTGTACCTGGAAGAGGTGGCGGCAATTCCAGCCTTTGGCGAGGAAGGGCAGCTGGCTCAACAGTGCGCCCGGGGAGAGCAGTCGGCAATGGAGCGGCTGACCAACCTGGGACTTTCCCGGGTCATTGAAATTGCCGCGGAGCATGTGGGCTACGGTGTGCTGCTGCTGGATCTGATTCAGGAGGGCAGCCTGGGACTGTGGCAGGCGGTACAAAGCTACCGGGAAGGGGACTACGGGGCCCACCGGGACCGCTTCGTGCGGTTCTATATGGCAAAAGCCGTTACGCTGCAGGCAAGAGCCAACGGCGTGGGCCAGAAGATGCGCCAGGCATTGGAAGACTACCGGGCGGTGGATGAACGCTTGCTTGGAGAGCTGGGAAGAAACCCAACCCTGGAAGAGATTGCCCTGGAACTGCACATGGGCCCGGAAGAGGCGGCGGTGGTTCGGAATATGATGGAAAACGCCAAGACCCTGGCAATGGCCCGTCCGGAAGAAAAGCCGGAGCAAGAGCAGGAGAAAGAGGAAAATCAGGCTGTGGAGGATACCGCCTACTTCCAGATGCGCCGGCGGATCGGGGAACTGCTGTCCCTGCTCAGCCCGGAGGACGCCCAGCTGCTTTCCCTCCGGTTCGGACTGGAAGGCGGACTGCCACTTTCTCCCGAGGATACGGGACGGCGGCTGGGTCTGACAACCCGGGAAGTGCTCTACCGGGAGGCGGCCGCCCTGGCGAAGCTGCGCCGGGAATAAGGAAAGGGTTTATATGGAGATCCGGGAAGTGACGCGGAACAAAAAGCAGTATCTGCCCCTGCTGCTCCTGGCGGATGAGCAGGAGGATATGATCGACCGCTACCTGGAGCGAGGAACCCTGTATGTGCTGGAAGACCATGGGCTGAAGTGCCTGTGTGTGGTTACAGAGGAAGCCGGGATCCTGGAGATCAAGAATCTGGCAACGGTTCCCGCTTTTCAGGGAAGGGGATACGGAAAAGCGATGATTGAATTTCTGGCGGAGCGATATGGAACCCGGTATTCTCTGATGCAGGTGGGAACGGGAGACAGCCCGCTGACCATTCCCTTTTACGAAAAGTGCGGCTTTGCCTATTCCCATCGGGTGGAGGGGTTCTTTACCGAGCACTATGACCATCCGATTTTCGAGGGAGGGCGGCAGTTGGTGGATATGATCTATCTGCAAAGACCGCTGGCACAGATATAAGAGGATGGAAAATGAGCGTTGAAATCATCCGGCTGGGAGATCAGCCGGGAAGGATAGGGCAGGCTGCCCGGTGGTTCCATGAAAAATGGGGAATTCCGGAGGAAGCTTACCTAGAAAGCATGGAGCAGAGCCTGACCGGAGAAAATCCGGTGCCCCAATGGTATCTGGCCCTGGAGGAAGGAACAATCGTCGGGGGCCTTGGAGTTATTGAAAATGACTTTCATGACCGGGTTGATTTAAGTCCCAACGTGTGCGCCGTGTATACGGAGCCGGAAAAGCGGGGCAGGGGCATTGCCGGGGCTATGCTTTATCATGTGTGCCGGGATATGAACCGGCAGGGGATCCCGGTGCTGTATCTGCTGACCGACCATGTTGGCTTTTATGAGCGATACGGCTGGGACTTTTACTGCATGGCCCGGGGGGACGGGGAACCGGAACCCTCCAGAATGTATGTACACAGAATGGTTTGATCCGGCAGAGCCGGAACAACACAGATAAACGACAGAAAAGAGGAAGCGAATTATGGCAAAACCTATCTCCATCGCCATTGACGGCCCCGCCGGCGCGGGAAAAAGCACCATCGCCCGCCGCCTGGCAAAAGAACTTGGCTTTTACTATGTGGACACCGGCGCCATTTACCGCACGGTTGCCTACTTCTTTGACCTGTGGGGGATCAGCCCCAAGGACATTGACGGCATTACCCGCTACATCGACGAACTGACCGTGGAGATCGAATACGATGAAGAGGGCGCGCAGCACATGATTATGAACGGCATGGATGTGACCAAGGACATCCGCACCCAGGAGATCTCCCAGAAGGCCAGCCTGGTATCCGCCCATGCCATTGTGCGGGATATGCTGCTGGATATGCAGCGGGATGTGGCCAAGCGGCACAATGTGATCATGGACGGCCGGGACATCGGCACGGTGGTGCTGCCCAAGGCAACGGTGAAGATCTTCCTCACCGCCTCGGCGGAGGTGCGGGCCCAGCGGCGTACCGATGAGCTGATTGCCAAGGGGGAGAAGGCCAATTACAACGAGATTCTGAAGCAGATTCAGCAGCGGGACTACCAGGATACCCACCGGGAGATCGCGCCCCTGAAAATGGCCCGGGATTCTATCAAGCTGGATACTTCGGAGTTGGATATCGACGGCGTGATTGAAGCTATGAAGAAGATCATCGCCGAAAAGGTGACCTTATGAGCGTGAAAGTAGCCAAAAGCGCCGGGTTCTGCTTCGGCGTCAGCCGGGCGGTGGAAATGGTGGAGCAGGCGGCGGCCGCCGGAAAAAAGGTGGCCACCTTAGGCCCCATCATCCACAACCGCCATGTGGTGGATAGATTTGAGACTATGGGCGTCCGGGTCATCCACGCTCCGGAGCAGGCGAAAGCGGGGGAGACGGTGATCATCCGCTCCCACGGGGTCAGCCGGGAGGTGTATGAGCGGCTTCAGAAGCAGGGCGTTGAGATCGTGGACGCTACCTGCCCCTTTGTCAAGCGCATCCACAACATTGTAAGCCAGGCGGAAGGGGAAGGATATCTTCCGGTAATCATCGGCACTCCCACCCACCCGGAGGTGGAGGGGATCGCCGGATGGTGCGGCGACTGCCGGGTTTTTGAGAGCCTGGAGGATCTGCGGGATTGGGCGCAATCTCAAGATAATCTTAAGAATTCGGCGATTTGCATGGTTTCGCAGACAACTTTAACGGAATCTTTGTGGAAATCGTGCGGAATTTTTGCAAAAAAACAGTTTACTAACTTGAAAATATTTGATACAATATGTAGAGCAACTGAGTGTAGGCAAAATGAGGCCGCTGAATTAAGCGGAGTATGTCAGGCAATGGTCGTTGTAGGAGACCCCAGCAGTTCCAACACGGGCCGTCTCGCCATGATTTGCCGAGAGCGCTGCGACAAGGTCTTTCTGGTGGATAACGCCGGAGAATTAAACAAGGAGGACTTTCGCGGTGTTACTGATGTTGGAATCACTGCCGGCGCGTCGACGCCGGCGTGGATTATAAAGGAGGTCAACAAGACTATGAGCGAAATTACGAATGTTGAGACTGTGCAGGAGGAGAACTTTGCTGAGCTTCTTGAGCAGTCCATCAAGACTTTAAATACAGGAGATAAGGTCGTGGGCGTCGTCACCGGCATTGGCAACACCGAAGTCCAGGTGGATCTGGGCACCAAGCATGCCGGCTACATTCCTTACGACGAAGTCAGCACCGATCCTTCTGTAAAGCCCGAGGATGTGCTGAAGGTTGGCGACGAGATCGAAGTGTTCGTTGTCCGGGTCAACGACCAGGAAGGCACTGTGCAGCTGTCCAAGAAGAAGCTGGACGGCCTGAAGGTTTGGGACGAGATGAGCGCCTGGGCTGAGGAAAAGGTCACGGTGGAAGGCGCCATTACCGAAGAGAACAAGGGTGGTCTGGTTGCCAATGTGAAGGGCATCCGGGTATTCATCCCCGCTTCCCAGTCCGGCATTGCCAAGGGCGGCGACATGACCGGCATGGTGGGCAAGACCGTGCAGATGAAGATCACCGAGGTCAACCGTGCCCGCCGTCGTGTCATCGGCTCCATCCGGGCTGTGACCGCGGAATCCCGCAAGGCCGCGCAGGAGAAGATCTGGGCTGAGATCGAGGTTGGCAAGAAGTACCACGGCACTGTGAAGTCCCTGACTTCCTACGGCGCTTTCGTGGACATCGGCGGTGTGGACGGCATGGTTCACGTGTCCGAGTTGAGCTGGAACCGGATCAAGACCCCCGCTGACGTGGTGAAGGTGGGCGACGAGATCGACGTTTACGTCATCTCCTTCGATCCCGAGAAGCACAAGATCTCTCTGGGCTACAAGACCGCTGAGATGAACCCCTGGAACCAGTTCATGACCAACTACTCCGTTGGTGATGTGGTGGATGCCAAGGTGGTCAAGCTGATGACCTTCGGCGCCTTCGCGGAGATCATCCCCGGTGTTGACGGCCTGATTCACATTTCCCAGATCGCTGACCGGCGCATCGGCAAGCCTGAGGATGTTCTGTCCGAGGGTCAGGAAGTGAAGGTCAAAATCACCGATGTTGACGCTGAAAACAAGCGCATCTCCCTGTCCATCCGGGCTCTGCTGGAAGAGACTGCTGAGAACGCTGAGTAAGTTGTATTCCAAAAACCGGGACTGGGCACAGTCCCGGTTTTTTTATCCGGAAAGGAGAACGTTCATGGTAAAGCATATTGTACTGTACACCCTGAAGGAGGGTGTGGACAAGGAGGAAGCCGTAGCTTTGATCGCCTCGGTGCTGGAGCCTCTGGTGGGAAGAATCCCGGGACTGAAGCATCTGGAGGTTCGCCGGGCCTTTGCGGGTATGGACTATGTTCTGTACTCGGAGTTTGAAAGCCGCCAGGCGCTGGAAAATTACGCGGTCCATCCCCTGCATCAGGAGGCAAAGACCCACTTTTTCCACTTTCTGGACAGCCGGGTAGCGGGGGACTACGAAGTATAAAGAGTAGAATCGGAAGGAGAAAAGTTTGAAACACTGTAATTTAAGCACCATCCCGAAAAGGGCGCAGAAAGGCAAGCCGACAGAAAGGCGGCTTTGTAAAGGTATAGGTCTGAATCATCAGGCAGGAGCAGGATCGACTTCGTCTTTGAAGATGTAACCTCTTTTGCGGAGTAATTCCAATCCCTGGGACTTGGTAATCACAACGGAATGTTCCGTCAGCTTATCATCCAAATATCCTGCAGCAGAATAGGGTTCCAGCTTGGAAAGTATGTTCCAGATAGCGGTCAGGAGCATACGGCAAACAGCGACAATGGCCTTTTTGTGACCACGACGAGCCTTGATTTTGCGGTATCGTTCTTTGCACTCCGGATATTTGTCGGACTTAATCACAGCATTGGCGACCTGAACCAAGAGAGGTTTCAAGTAGACACCGGCACGGGAAATGCGCGTGGACTTGACCTTCTTGGAGCTCTGGTCGTTTCGAGGGCAGCAGCCTGCCCATGAGACCAGATGTTTTGCGGAAGGAAATACCGACATATCCGCGCCGATTTCCGAGATCAGTGCGATGGCAGTCATCACGTTCCCAGAAAAGCCGGGGACGGTTTGCAGCAGTTCCAGTTGATGGGGATACTGCTGTGCCAAGCGAAGGATCTCCTTTTCAATATTGGTTTTGTGGGTTTCCAGCTCATCCAGGTGTTGCAAGCATTCCCGAAGCTTTACAGCCTGTTCGTGGGATATGGCCCCATCGACAGCAGCTTGAACTTCTTCAACGGGGTGTTTGCAGCGCCTGTCGATGAAGGGCGCGACATCAAAAGTTTCACCGGGGTGCTCCAAGATGTAGTGGATAATGGAACGTGAGGATTTACCAAACACGTCTGAGAACACATCATCCAGTTTCAAATTGGAAACGGTGAGACAATTCAATGCCCGGTTTTTTTCGCTGGTTACCATGTTGGTAAGCTTCATACGGTAGCGCATCAGGTCACGCAGCTGTCGAATGTCTGGCGGTGGAATAAAGCTGGGCTTGACCATATCACACATATACAGGTCGCAAATCCACTTGGCATCCTTTCGGTCTGTCTTGTTTCCTTTTTGCGGTTTTGTGTATTTGGGGTGTGCCAAAGTAACCCAGCAGGTTTTTTCGAGGATATTGAACACAGGTATCCAGAACTTACCGGAAGATTCCATGCAAACATCGGTACAGTCGTATTTGGCAAGCCAGTCAGCCAACTCCTGTAATCCTTTTGTAAAAGAGGAGAAGCGAGCCTGCTTATACTCTGTACGTCCGTTTGGGTCGGTAATTCCAATACAGGCGTAAATCCAGGTCTTGTGAACATCCAGTCCACAACAATTCTTACGAAAAATCTTAAAAGCCACAATAAACCTCCCAAGGTAAGATTGGAAGGGTTCGGCAGTGACTGGTCATCCGGCAAAATCGAGTCGATTTGAAAGAGATAAGTTTACGGGCTACTTGTTTGCGCCATTCGTTGATGCCTTAACGGACGACCGAACCATATAGATATGCGGGGTTGCCGCTATACAGCCCCACCACTCACCTCCACGGGTTCTGTAGTATACCGAACTCTCCGTGGATATCATAACAAATTTTGAAAATGTGCGAAAGACCGCAGGTTTCATAACCCCGTCGGTGCCTTTCGCAGAAAGGCGGATTATAGATATGAAAGCAATCGTAACCGTTGTGGGCAAAGACCGGGTGGGCATTATTGCCGGGGTCTGCACCGCGTTGGCCAATTTCAATGTAAATGTTCTGGACATCAGCCAGACCGTTATGCAGGGATATTTCACCATGATGATGGCCACGGAGGTATCCCAATGCACCATTCCTCTGGGAGAGCTGGTCACCAAAATGGACGAGATGGGCAAAGAAATGGGCCTGTCCATCCGGGTGCAGCGAGAGGATATTTTTGAAGCCATGCACCGGATCTGAGGAGGAGCTATGCTGAATCAAAAGGATATTCTGGCAACCCTGGACATGATCCACAAGCAGCATCTGGACATCCGCACCATCACCATGGGCATCAGTTTGCTGGACTGCTGCGATGAGAATCTGGACGCCTGCTGCGCCAAGATCTACCGGAAGATTACCACCCGGGCAAAGGATTTGGTGAAAACCGGCGAGGAAATCGAGAAGGAATTCGGGATCCCCATTGTGAACAAGCGGATCTCCGTCACCCCCATCTCTCTGGTGGCGGCTGCCTGCAAGGCGGACAGCTATGTGGAAATTGCCAGGACGCTGGACGCGGCGGCCAAGACTTGCGGCGTTAACTTTATCGGCGGCTTCTCCGCTCTGGTGCAGAAGGGCTGCACCGACAGTGACTGGAAGCTGATCCGCTCCATCCCCCAGGCGATGGCGGCTACGGAACGGGTCTGCGCCAGCGTGAATGTAGGCTCTACCAAAGCGGGCATCAATATGGACGCGGTGGCGGAAATGGGCAGAATCCTGAAGCAGACCGCGGCCCTGACTGCCCATGACGACGGCCTTGGCTGCGCCAAGGTGGTGGTCTTTGCCAACGCGGTGGAGGACAATCCCTTTATGGCAGGCGCTTTCCACGGGGTAGGCGAGCCGGAGTGCGTGCTGAATGTGGGCGTGTCCGGCCCCGGCGTGGTGTACCATGCCCTCCAGGGGGTGAAGGGTCAGCCCTTTGACCTGGTGGCGGAGACAATTAAGAAAACCGCCTTCCAGGTCACCCGGATGGGTCAGCTGGTGGGCATGGAAGCCTCCCGGCGTTTGGGCGTGCCCTTCGGCATTGTGGATCTGAGCTTGGCCCCCACCCCTGCTGTTGGGGACAGCGTGGCCCGGATCCTGGAGGAAATGGGTCTGGAGGTATGCGGCACCCATGGCACCACCGCGGCGCTGGCATTGCTGAACGACGCTGTGAAAAAGGGCGGCGTGATGGCTTCCAACCATGTGGGCGGTCTGTCCGGCGCCTTTATTCCCGTATCCGAGGACGAGGGGATGATCGCCGCGGCGGAAAGCGGCGTGCTTTGCCTTGACAAGCTGGAGGCCATGACCTGTGTCTGCTCTGTCGGCCTGGATATGATCGCGGTACCGGGAGATACCTCCGCGGCAACCATCTCCGCCATCATCGCCGATGAAGCGGCCATTGGCATGGTCAACTCCAAGACCACCGCCGTGCGGATCATTCCCGCTCCCGGGAAACAGGTGGGCGACCGGGTGGAAATGGGGGGACTGCTGGGCAGCGCCCCTGTAATGCCGGTGCATCAAAGCGCCAGCGCCGACTTTATCGCCCGGGGCGGCCGGATCCCCGCGCCCCTGCAAAGCTTAAAGAACTGAGGCCAGTCAAGGGACAGGTTATATTGAGGATCCTCCCATCCGCCGATTGGCATGGCGCGCCATGGAAATCGGATTACCCATGGATTGCCCCTTGAATCAAATCAAGAGGTATCCGAACTTAGCGGTTCATCAGATCTCTCCTATAGAATACAGACACACGGCAAGTCGCTTTTTCCCAAAAAGCGGGCTTGCGGTGCGTCTGTTTTTTTCTCTGCCCCTTCCGGCGGCGGTCAAAGGCGTCCGGAAGCGCATAGGATGGTTATGAGGTGATCGTTATGGGTAAAGTATCCGCCTGTCCTGCCGCAGTGGCCTGCATCCGGGGCGGGGAAGAGGCGCCCCGGCTTCGGGGAACGGTGAACTTTTATGGGATCCCGGGCGGGGCATTGGTAACGGCCAGGATCCAGGGGCTTCCGGAAAATGAGACCGGTTTTTTCGCGCTGCACATTCATGAGGGAGCCGACTGCCGGGGGGCGGGCTTCCCCAATACCGGGGGCCATTTCAACCCCGGTCAGCAGATCCATCCCCTCCATGTGGGCGATTTGCCACCGCTGCTGAACTTCAACGGCAAGGCCTTCCTGGCGGTGGAGACAGGCAGATTCACACCGGCCCAGGTGGTGGGAAAGACGGTGGTCATCCACTACAGGGCCGACGATTTCCATTCTCAGCCGGCGGGCAATCCGGGAAAGAAGATCGGCTGCGGGGTGATTCGCAGAAACTGACAGGAGCAGGGGAGCTTCCGAAAGCGGATGGAGGCGGGCGCCGGTACGCAGGGCGCCGCTTCTTCCGGGCGGGACGGCACCCGCGCCCGGCGAATTTTCCGGAAAAATGGGGAATCGGCGGGAAAAATCCCCCGGCTTCCATTTTTTGTTGTTGTAAATTTCTTTGAGATGGTGTATAATGCCATAAGCTATGTGAACAATTCACGCCTTATCCGCAAGGGGAAACCTTCCCCTGCGGAGTCCGGCAGAATCATGCGGGGGAATTGACATACATGTTTAGGAGTAAGAAAATTATCAAGTACTTAACGCCCGGACGGCGGGTGCATCTTGTGGGCATCGGCGGCGTTTCCATGCGGCCCTTGGGGTTGGTTCTGAAGGGCATGGGCATGGAGGTCACCGGCTCGGATATGAGCGCTTCTGCCTCTACCGAGGAACTGGTTTGCCAGGGAATTCCGGTAGCCATCGGCCATCGGGCAGAGAATATTAAAGGGGCGGAGTGTATCATCCGCACTGCCGCTGCCCATAATGATAATCCGGAAATCGCCGCGGCCAGAGCGGCGGGGATCCCGGTGTTTGAGCGTGCCCAGGCCTGGGGACAGATTATGAAGTCCTACAAAAACGCCATCTGCATTTCCGGCACCCACGGCAAAACTACCACCACCTCTATGATGACCCACATCCTGATGGAGGCGAACCTGGATCCTACGGTGATGATCGGCGGCTATCTGCCTCTGCTCCACGCGGGCCATCGGGTGGGTCACGGGGATACCATTGTGCTGGAAAGCTGTGAATACTGCGACTCCTTCCTGAATTTCTTCCCCACCTTGGCGGTGGTGCTGAATGTGGAGGCGGATCATCTGGATTACTTCAAGGATCTGGCGGACATTCAGCGATCCTTCCACAAGTTTGCCTCCCTGGCAACCTTCGGCGTCATTGCCAACGGCGATGATCTGCACACCGTCCAGGCTATGGAGGGGATCGACTATGTATCCTTCGGTCTTGGGGAAGGGAACCGGATCCATGCCGCCAATATGTGCCCTGACTGGCAGCACTTTGACGTGATCTGCGACGGACAGTTCTACTGCCATTTGGATATGGGAGTCATGGGCCGCCATAACGCCCTCAATGCCCTGGCAGCCGCCGCGGCGGCCTGGATGATGGGCATTCCCGGAGAGGCGGTGTCTCATGGCCTGCAGTCCTTCCACGGCGCGGGACGGCGTATGGAGTTTAAGGGCAAGTTCAACGGGGCGGATGTGTACGACGATTACGCCCACCATCCCGATGAAGTGGCTGCCACCATCGAAGCGGTTCGGTCTATGGGAGACCACCGGCTGGTTCTGGCCTTCCAGCCCCACACCTATACCCGCACCAAAGCCCTTTTTGACGAGTTTGTCCGGGAACTGAAAAAGCCGGATGTGGTGGTGCTGGCGGAGATCTATGCCGCCCGGGAGCGCAACACCATTGGCATTTCTTCGGCGGATCTGGCAAAACAGATCCCCGGGGCGGTGTTCTGCGAGACGCTGCCGGAGGTTACCCAATTCCTGCGGGAGAATGTCCGGGAAGGGGACATCGTTTTGACCATGGGCGCCGGGGATATTTTCCGGGCGGGCGAGGCTCTGCTTGAGGACGTTTCCCACCGGGGATAGGGAAAATGCCGGGGCCGGGCGTGAAGGGGTCAGCAGCGGATTGAAAAAATGTGCCGGAAGAACCGGCACATTTCAATAAACCATTCCGTTACTGCTCCAATACCAGGTGGTCTACGCCGGACAATTCAAATTCCGACATATACTGATCCATTCTGCCTACGATCTCATCGTAGTTTTCTTCGGTAATTTCCGGGTAGTCCATATCCCGGCGGGACAGTTCCTCTGCCAGGATCTCATAGAAGATATTGTCTTCATAATAGGCAATGGCTTCGTGGATGCCCCCTTCCCGATAGGCCCGGGAGGGAACGATGGTGTCGTTCCACTGCTCCGACAGGGCGGGGGAAAGGGCAAAGAGCTTGCTTTCCAGATCATCATAGTCGGCGAAGCGGTCGCTGCCCCGGGTGGAGTTTAAGACCCAGTTGCCGATGTACACCAGATCCAGCAGCCGGCGGAATTCTTTGGAAGTCAGATTGATTTGCATGGTTTACCCTCCTTGCGTCCCAGGATTTTTCTTCATTATAGCATCAAATTCATGGATTTCCAGATGGAAATTGTAAATTATATCATCAACGGTTAAATTTATCTGTGGAATGAGGCGATCACGTGAAAAAACTCAGTGTCTGCATCCTCTTCGGCGGAATGAGCCCGGAGCATGAGGTCTCCCTGCGGTCTGCCGAGTCGGTACTGAACAACATCGATCCGAGCAAGTATAATCTCTTCCCGGTGGGCATCACAAAGGAAGGGGACTGGATTCTTTTCGGGGGCAAGGACTATTCCATGCTCCCCACCGGAGAGTGGCGTTCCCATCCTGCCAACCGCCGGGCTGCCATCTCCCCTGTGCGGGGACAGGGCCTGCTCAGCTTTGAGGGAGACTGTGTGGTTCGGGAACGGATCGATGTGGTGTTTCCGGTGCTTCACGGAGAAAACGGGGAGGACGGGGCGATGCAGGGCCTGCTGCAAATGGCGGGGATCCCCTATGTAGGGCCCAATGTGGCGTCGTCCGCCGTGGCAATGGACAAGACCCTGACCAAGCTGGTGGCAGACAGCGTGGGCATTCCCCAGGCGGCCTGGCAGCTGGTGCGCCGGGGCGAGCTGGACAACCGTGTGGAGAACACCCTGGACTTTTTGGAAAGCCGGTTCCGGTATCCCATGTTCGTCAAGCCCTCGGGCACCGGCTCTTCTGTAGGTGTGAGCAAGGCCACGGATCGGGATGTGCTCCGCAGCGCGCTGCGGTACGCCGCCAAATTTGACAGCAAGATCCTGGTGGAGGAGTTTATCCGGGGCCGGGAGATCGAAGTGGCGGTCATGGGCAATGATAACCCGGTGGCCTCCGTCTGCGGCGAGATCGATTCCGGGGCGGAGTTCTACGACTACGACGCCAAGTATATTACCGATACCTCCACGGCCTATATTCCCGCCCGGATCCCCTCCCAGGTGGAGGAGATTGTTCGGGACGCGGCCATCAAGATTTACAACGCCGTAGGCTGCCAGGGCCTGAGCCGGGTGGACTTCTTTGTTACCTTCGATGAAAACCGGGTGGTATTCAACGAGATCAACACCATCCCCGGCTTTACCTCCATTTCCATGTATCCCAAGCTGTTTGCCGCCAGCGGCATTCCCTACAGTCAGCTGATCGATGAGCTGCTGCGATTTGCGGTGGAGGCACACAAATGAAGCAGCCGGTGATTTTGTCCATTCAGGGACGGCAGCGCTATGTGGGCCAGGAGCCGGAGGTCATTGAACTGTTGACGGAAGGGGTCATGACCTTTCGGGACGGGGGCTGGGACATCAGCTATGAGGAAAGCGAGCTCACCGGCCTTTCCGGCGTTACTACCACCTTCCGGGTGGAGCCGGGGAAGGTAACGCTGACCCGAACCGGGGCGCTGAACTCTCAAATGATCTTCCAGGAGGGGCAGAGCCACGATTCTCTGTATCAGATGCCCTTCGGCGCGCTGATGATTACCGTGCGCTCGGACAGTGTATTCTATGATATTGTACCTGACGGCGGCGTTATTGATCTGGTGTATCATATCAACATAGAAAACACCGAAGCCGGTGTGATCGACTATCACCTGGATATCCGGGCAAAGGAATAATAACAGCGAATCCCCCGCCGCAGGCGGGGGATTCGCTCAGAGTGTCGAAAAAGCTTCGCAGAATTTGCCGCCGCAGCGGCAAAAAAGTTAATATGCTTATCGACTTGGTTCAGCAAAGGCCCTGCCAGTGCCGGTGAGAGAGGAATGTTCGTTGATTCCTCCGGGCTTCCCTGAAAAATTACAGGCTTAAGTCTGGGCAGTGATTGGGATGCTGTGTACCGATTCGGGCACCGTACCCATTCAGCGGCGAAAGGGTATACCGGCACTTACCAAGTGCGCGCCGGGAGAGGTCCGGGGAGGGCGGCTCTGGCGCGGGAGCTGGCCAGCGTTCAGCGCCTCCCCGGTCGGCTTCTTTGCTTCCTTTCTTGCCGAGACAAGAAAGGAAGGCCCCCGGCAGGGTAGGGGAGCACTCGGACGAGGGATGCGCCAAACCTTTCCCCCATTTGCATCATACTTTCTGATAGAAAACCTGGTTTCTTGCGGAAGCTGAGTTAACCAGATAAGCATAAAAGAGAATCAGTATGATTTACCCGCAAGGCCGTTCGCGGAGCGGGGGCTGAACGGAGGACTTGGAAAAATCCCGGCCCCGCGCTCGACGGATCTTTCTTTCTGTGGTATAATGCCCGTAATGACCCTTGGGAGGAGGCTGCTGCTGTGTCTGCAAACCCGAATAAAACACCCTGCTGTGTGGGCCTGCTGGCTCATGTGTGCGCCAATAGAGGAGAACCACATAATTACAGCCCTGAGAAGTTTGAATTTCTTTGGGCTTTTTTGCTTTTTGAGGTATTTTAGCATGCCATTTGTGCTTTGCGGTACAATCGACATTGCTGCTGTTCTCCGATATAATGACCGTATCAAAATAAAGGGGGACTGACCACATGAACATCCACTATATCCGCGCAGGGGATTACTTTATTCCAGACCTGACACTGCCGGAGGAAACCCGTCCCATTGGCAAGTGGGGACGAATGCACCGGGAGTATTTGAGGAAATACCAGCCGATCCGCTATAACAGCTTGCTTCTGTCCGGTGAGCTGTGGACATACCTTGCAGATCTGAACAAGCAGGCGCAGGACAGGCTGGAGCGGATAAGCGACCAGTTGAAGATTGCCGAGGGAATCACAGAAGCTCTGAAAGCCAGCGACCCAATGGCATGGGTGCAGCGCATGAACAATATCCACGCCAGAGCCGAGGAAATTGTCCGAGAAGAGCTGATTTAAGCTTGAAACATTGTGATTTAAGCACCATCCCGAAAAGGGCGTACGAAGACAGACCACCTTAGTCTGTCTCTCCAAAGATAAGTTTACAGGGTGCAAAGCCCTATTTATTTGTGCTTGAAAGAGTGTCCGGCACACATATGTATTCGGTCAGTCAGCAGACTGTTCCCACTCAGCTCCACGTGCTCTGTAGTGTGCCTGCATCCTCAAGTATATTCTAACAAATATTCTATAGCTGTGTTAGTGGCAATTCAGTTTCATGCTGTTTTGTGCCTTGTAGCGCAGCGGAAAGGTATGGTCATATGTATGAACATGGCGGAATATATCCAGGCACTTGAAACCTATGTTGCGTCCCGCAAACTGAAGCTGGGAGATGGCGAATCGATCCTTTCGCTGCTCTACGAGGCTTACGGCGATGCGAATCGCATAGACGATGACCAGATCAAAGCGGATTTTGGTGAATTGTACCGCTTGTTGAACGGGATGCCCCTGCGGGAAATGGACTGGATTATCAATCCTGTCTGCGCCCTCTGCCGGGATCATGAACGCTCCGGGTTTGTGCACGGGGTACAGGTCGGCATTCGGTTAGCGCAGGAAATACAGATTGCTGAATAAATCATATATTCAATGCCTCGGCTCCGTTCTGGGGTCGAGGCACATTTTGTACGTTTTTTGTTTCACTCTTTCATGATACACCGACAGCCGACTCTTTCATAGAGCCGGCTGTCGTTATTTCTCCATTATTTTTGGGGCTGTATCACTCTTGGGTGAGACATTCCTGTATTGTTTCAGTCGGTAGAAATCAGGTAGTCAAGATAGTCTTGGCACTCAGGCAGTCGTGGAGTATTGGCAATGATACCGATATACACGCTGCCAGAGAAACCGGCTTCCTGAAAAGCAGAAAGTTGGGTCAACTCCACCGCATTGCTTTGGGTTTGCGTCACTGCTATATATTCCTGTGCCTCATTCAGATTGTACTCCACGGCGTTGTCTTCCAGAATGACCTGATTGGCGGTCAGATAAGCGGAATCCACCAAATTCGTTAAATCCAGCAGATAGCCGCTGGCAGAGCAGAGATCGTAGGCTTCCCGGTTCATGAGAACCAAATCCAATTGCTTGGAATTGATCGTTGCCAGCAGCTTCATTCTGGATGCGTAGGCGTATTCGTGATCGGAGGCGGCGGGATCATCGGACAGGTACAGATCCCGGTAGAGGCGCATCTCGGCGCGCTTGGAATTCAGCCCACGGCAGGTCAGATAGTCCTCCGTCAACTGGGCTTCCATATCCTCGCCCACGGAAACATTCAGACAGGCAAGATACATCACTGGGTCTTTTTTGGTTGCTGCCCGATACACCCCGGACACCAGGATGCCCAACGCAAGGATGGTCAGAAGAATCGGCGCTTTGTAGTACAGCCAGATGTGTTCCAGCTTTTTCGCTGGCGTCAGCTGTCGGAAGCCTTCCCGCTGCTGGCGGCGCTCCTCCGGGGACAGCTTCATTGGTCTCCTCCATTCTCCTCCGCCGGGTCATAGGAGCACGCGCGGATCACTCTGCCTAACAGATAGGAACTGAGCAGGGCACACAGACCCTCACCGAAAATAATCAGCGGTGTAAAAATCGCAACCACAGCAAAAAACATAGCGAAGTGGATTGCAAACACCAGAATTGTGCAGAACAAATAGTGAATGCCGATAAGCAGGGAGTTTTTCAGCATTGCCCAGTTGGTGTTTTTTACACTGGCAACCAACGGAAAAACATAGATCAGCACAATTACATAAGCGATCGCTGCCACAATGATCAGCGCCAGACCCAGAGTGCAGATCACGGACACAATGCCGGTGGTGCCTTTGTAAAGGTGGTAGAGAATGTATCCATCCGCTCCCAGCAGGATGCCCAGCATCAGCAAAATCAGCCACAGAGTGGTCGCCTGCCGGAAATTCTCCCGGAATGCATGGAAAAACCGGGAGGTCAGCGGCGGATCTTCCTCACGAGCTATTTGAAGTGTCACATCATACAGTGCCGCAGTAGATGCGCCAATTGTGAACACCGGAAGGGAGCATACAAACCACAGAAGGTTCAGATAGCAGCCGTAGCAAAGTTTCAGCATGATCTGGCTGAACTTGCTGTCATAAGAAAACAGTCTCATAACAATCCTCAAAGCGTGCCCGTGGATTCACGGTAGATCAAATTGGTTTCGGTGTGAACTGTGCGGTAATCCAGAGAAGGTTCCTTGATTCTGGAAATCAGCAGATGCACAGCGGAGAAGGCAATGATCTGGGTGTGGATATGCACCGTGGTCAGGGCAGGCTTGCTGAGCCTGGACTCAGCGGAATCGTCAAAGCCGCAGATGCGGACATCCTCCGGCACCCGCTTTCCCACCGCAGCCAGCGCCTGCATCAGGTCCGTCGCCACAAAATCATTGGCGCAGACGAATACATCCGGCAGTTCCTTCAGAGCAGAAATTTGATCCTGCATTTCCGAAAGCTGATTATATTTGATAACAAATCGATCCTCTACGTTGTGTCCTGCCATAACCATGGTTAAATAGTAGGCGGTGTATCGCTCATAGAAAGACTGGCAGTGGTCATAATTTCCAACGAAACCAATCTTCGTGAATCCTTTTTCCAGCATATCATTGACAAACCGGGTAATTTCGGTAGTATTATCCATATAGAGCTGGTCTGCGGGCAGGCTTTTTCCGCTGCGCTTGGCGGGGCCGTCCACGAACAGAACGGGAATATCCAGACCGCAGAGCATCTCGTCGTAATCCCAGTCAAACATCTCAATGCACATGATCGCTTTGACCTGCTCCATGTTCATGGTAATCGGAAGGGTCTTGTTGGCAAGCTCTGTTCCTGTGACCCGATGGGTGTTCATGGTGTAGCCCAGCTGAGAGATTTCTCGCTGAAATTTATCCAGCATCAGGGACGCAAAATGAGAATGCGTCAGGAAAGAACCGGTGAGCAAGGCGATTTCCCCCTGATATCCGGGTGCTACAGGGCGTTCTGCTTCAGCGGTGGCAGGCGCGCCGGAAATGGCGGCAAGGGAACCGGCGTAGGAAAACTGCTTATAACCCATTTCAATGGCTTTCTGCAGGATCCTTTCTCTGGTGGTGTCTGCCAGACCTTCGGTATTGTTGATTGCTTTGGATACGGTGTTTCTGGAGATACCGAGTGCGTCGGCAATATCCTG
>CALWXR010000019.1 GCA_944385535.1 uncultured Oscillospiraceae bacterium | reverse complement strand
GAAAATAGCTGTATTGTGTTGCTACTGTACAGTTATTGGACTATAAGCTGAGCCTGCGCGAATAATTCAGGATAAATATTTTTGTTTGTTGAAATTTTCCCGCCTTAGCTCTATGACAGACAAGAGGGCGCAAACGGATAGACCGCTTGCGCCCTCAAGATATTATGAGTATGTTGTTACGCAATAGGAAGTGTTTAAGCCTTGCACAACTCGGCTTTGCAAACTTGAAAACACGACAGTTGAGCGTTTATATTCCCACCCTCAAAAATGGCGGTCTACTGCGTAACATTTTGCTATGCCAGCATGGACATTTAGACGGGCAAAAAGCCTTGATTTATGCGGCTTGCAGAGGGCAGAAACAGAGTGGGGAATATCATATCCCTCGAAAGCGCAAAAATGCTGTTCTATCGTTCCACGCGGCACAGAAAAAGCGGGCAAGAAGTCTTTGACCTCTTACCCGCTTTTCATTGCAACCTGTCTGCCAGCCGTTAAGTTAGTTTGTTTTCAAACCTTCCTTATCGGTGGTTGGCAAACAGGCAGCACCGTTTGCATTCAGAATCGCGGCTTAAAACTCCGGCGGCGCGTTGTAGCGGCTGGGGTTCACCGGCTCCTCCGGGGGCAGGGTCTGGAGTTTTTTATGGCTTTTGACCGCCTGGAACAGCTCCCACAGAACCCAGATGTGAATCAGCAGATCCACCAGGTTGATCAGAATATTGCCATACAGGACGTAGGAGATAAGCAGCAGCGCCACCGTATCCAAGGTGAACAGCGCCAGCGCGCCGGCCATCCAGCCCGGCTTCTTCCGGCTCAGGAACCAGCACAGGAAATACAGCGCCAGGATCACCGCCGACACTACCAGAGCGGTCATGGTGTAGGTGCCGTTCACATCCCAGGCCCCGGTGGTGAAGCCGTTGTCCATGGCCTTGCCGTAAAAGGTCATGTAATAGGGCACCGAAGCGGAGAACAGGAAATACCGGTCCGTGTCCAGCAGCACCATCACCAGATTCACCAGCGTGAAGATCAGGACCAGCAGCAAGCTGTATCGTCCGCCGGCTACCCGGGAAGCGAGCTTGCCATAGGAGTTTTTGTCCTTTTGGTTTGTATTGAAAGCCATAGGAAATCCCTTCTTTCCACTAGAATAAAATCACTATAGCAGATCCCGAAGCAAATTTCAACCTTGACATTTCCCTTTTTCCGGGATATAATGAAACACAACTTTATAGGACAGTTCGTGACCATCCTGTCGGTAAACAAAACTAGGGATTTTGATGGGCAGAAATCTGCCCATTTTTCTTTGGGTGCGGTCACGTTCTGCGCCCATTTTTATTTTAGGAGAGCCAAGCTATGAAACAAAACACCCGTTACCTGGTCTATGCCGCCATCATCGCCGCCCTGTACGCAGTGCTGACCCATATGCAAAACCTTCTGGTTCCCGGCTCCGCCACTTGGGCCATTCAGATGCGGCTGTCGGAAGCCCTGTGCGTGCTTTCCTTTTTCACCCCCGCCGCCGTGCCCGGCCTGACCGTGGGCTGTCTGGTATTCAACCTGACCTACGCCGCCGCTCTGCCCCTGGATTTCCTGGTGGGCAGCCTGGCTACCCTCCTGGCGGCCCAGGCCATGTGGATGCTGCGCAATGTGACCGTCAAAGGCTATCCGATTCTGGGCATGCTCATGCCCGCACTGACCAACGCGATTCTGGTCGGCTGGGAACTGAACGTTTACATCGGCGGCGGCTTTGTCATAAACGCGGTGTACGTGGCTCTGGGGGAGGCGGCGGTTCTGCTGATCTTCGGCACGGCCCTATACTACGCCATGAAGCATCGGGGTCTGGATAGCAGACTCTTCGCCTGAGCCGCAAAAACGAAGCGTTCCTTCCCGCTCCCCCTGGAACCGGACTGCTTTCAGGGGGTTTTGCCCGTTGCTTCTGACTTCTTGTTTTTTGGGGTAAACTATGGTATGATGCTGCCATAAGGATGTGAATATATGTTAAACTTTCAGCGGCTGAAACTAACACAAAAAGAGCGTTACGATTCCATTTTATTCTCCTGCCCGCCCCGGGGCTGTGAATACGCCTTTGCCAATCTCTTTCTCTGGGGCCAGCAGCAGGCTGTCTTTCTTCACGACTGCGTTGCCTTCTTCGCCCACTTCTATGACCGCAGCGTCTACCCCTACCCCATCGGTCCGGGGGACAAAAAAGCGGTGCTGGACGCCATTATGGAGGACGCCGCCCAGCGGGGCCTGCCCTGCCGGATCACCAACATGACCGACGCTGACCGGGAGGAATTGGAAGGGCTCTATCCCGGAAAGTTCCTGATTAAGGCCAGACGGGACAGCGCCGACTATGTGTACGCCATCGACGACCTGGCGGATCTCCGGGGCCGGAAGTTTCAGAAGAAGCGCAACCATGTAAACCGATTCCGGCTGGAGCACCCCGATTTTCAAGTAGAGCCTCTGACCTGCCGCAATATGCCCATGGTTCAGAATATGGTCAACGACTGGTATCTGGCCCGGCTTCAATCCGATCCCCACGGGGATTATCTGCTGGAGAACATTGCCATGGCCCGGGCCTTCCAGAATTACGAAGCCCTGGGCATGGAGGGAATCGCCCTGGTGGAGAATGGGGAGATCCTTGCCATGACCATGGGTTCCTCCATGGGAAGGGACATGTTTGATATCCACTTTGAAAAAGCCCGGGAGGACATTGAAGGGGCTTACGCCGCGGTCAACTGCGAGTTTGCCCGGTATCTGCGGCTGAAATACCCCCAGACAGCCTTCCTGGATCGGGAGGACGACATGGGGCTGGAGGGCCTGCGCAAGGCCAAGCTGTCCTACAATCCCCACCACATGGTGGACAAGTACCAGGCCTATCTTCTGGAGGAGCTGCGCCATGGAGATTGAATACCCCACCCGGGAGGCGATCCCCCAGCTTCATCAGCTTTGGCAGACCGCGTTTCAGGACACCGACAACTTTTTGGAGCGCTTCTTTCAAAAGGCCTACTCCCCCCGGCGGTGCCGCTGCCTGATGGAGCAGGGCCGGGTGGCCGCCGCCCTTTACTGGTTTGACGGAGAATACGCCGGCAATTCATACGCCTATCTCTATGCCGTCGCCACCCGCCCGGACGCTCGGGGCCGGGGTCTGTGCCGGGCGCTGATGGCGGATACCCATTCCCTTCTTGCCTCCCTGGGCTACGCCGGGAGCCTGCTGATGCCGGAAAACCCGCCTCTGCGGCAGATGTACCGCCGCTTCGGCTACCGGGACTGCTGCAGCTTCCGGGAATTTACCTTTAAAAGAGGGGATCCCATACCCATCCGCCCGGTTACCGCCGGGGAATACGCCGCCCTGCGCCGCGCCCTTCTGCCCCGTGGCGGTATGATTCAGGAGGGAGCGAATCTTGCCTTTCTGGAAAGCTACGCCCAGCTCTACGCGGGCGATCATTTTCTTCTGGCCGCCGCTGAGGACGGTCGCTTTCTCCAGGGCCTGGAGCTGCTGGGGGATCCCCAGGCGGCTTCCGGGATCTTAGGGGCCCTGGACAAGGACGCCGGCTTTTTCCGCACCCCGGGTGCAGAAAAGCAGGGGCCGATGCTGCTGCCTCTGATCCCGGATCTGCCCGCGCCTGACTATTTCGGTCTGATTTTCGACTGATATTTTCCTTTATTTCTCTTCATTGGCAACATATACATGGAGAACCTGTCATTTTTCCAAAGAAATTGTCTTTCTGCTTTCTTGACGGTTCCCCCGGTTGATGGTATAATCATCTTGTAAATCATCAAACCCTTATGACTGACGGATAGGTGGAGCACCACATGGAGTAAGGGCATAGAAAATCGGCCGACCGTCTGGGCACACTTACACCAAAGGGGTAAGTGCGCCCTTTTGTTTTGCCTAAAAAGGAGGTTCACCATTGAAAAAAGTCGGTATCGTTATGGGCAGTGACAGCGATCTGCCCATCCTGCGCAAGACCATGGACACCCTGGGTTCCCTGGACATTCCTTATGAATGTCACGTCTATTCCGCCCACCGCACCCCCGAGGAAGCTCGGGATTTTGCCGCATCCGCCCGGGAAAAGGGCTTTGGCGTGATCATCGCCGCCGCGGGCATGGCCGCCCACTTAGCCGGGGCCATTGCCGCCAACACCACCCTGCCGGTCATCGGCATTCCCTGTAAATCCACCTGCTTAGACGGCATTGACGCCCTTCTTTCCACTGTGATGATGCCCTCCGGTATCCCCGTCGCTACCGTAGCCATCAATGGAGGCGTGAATGCCGCTTTGTTGTCTGCCCAGATTTTGGCTGTGGAGGATCCGGCCCTGGCCGCCAAATTGGACCAAAAGCGCCGGGCCGACGCCGCCAAGGTTCTGGAAAAGGACGCCGCCCTTCAGGCGGAACTGAATGTATAAGCCAATGCTCTTCCCATAAACGCCCATCCGAAAAACAGACTTTAGAAAGAGGTACTTTATTTATGGAAAACTACAAGCTTCTGTACACCGGCAAGACCAAGAATGTTTATGCCCTGCCCAACGGCAACTGCCTGCTGAAATTCAAGGACGACTGCACCGGCAAGGACGGCGTGTTCGATCCCGGTGAAAACTCCGTGGGTCTGACCATCGAGGGCGTAGGCGATGTGAATCTGCGGATGAGCATCTACTTCTTCGAAAAGATCAACGCCGCCGGCATTCGTACCCACTACGTTTCCGCCGACCTGGAAAACACCACCATGGAAGTACTCCCCGCCAAGGTTTTCGGCAAGGGTCTGGAGGTCATCTGCCGTTACAAGGCCGTGGGCTCCTTCTACCGCCGGTACAACCAGTACTGCGAAGAAGGCCAGGATCTGCCCGCCTACGTGGAGACCACCTTCAAAAACGACGCCCTGGGAGATCCCCTGGTCACCAAGGACGGCCTGGTGGTTCTGGGCGTTATGACCGAGGAGCAGTACGACTCTCTGAAGGCTCAGACCCAGGCCATTACCAAGATCGTGGCCGATGACCTGAAGGAAAAGGGCCTGGATCTGTACGACATCAAGTTTGAGTTCGGCTACGACGCCGATGGCAATGTGATGCTCATTGATGAGATTGCCTCCGGCAACATGCGGGTCTACAAGGACGGGGTCTACATCGATCCCATGACGCTGAATAAGCTGTTCTTCGCCTGATCCCTTCGGTTTTCCCAAAACCGATCCCACCAGGGCTTTCCCCCGGGGAAGCCCTGAAGCCCTGTTTTGATTGCAAGGAGGAATACACTATGGGTGGTTTCTTTGGAACCATTTCCAAGCAAAACTGTGTTTACGATGTGTTTTTCGGCACCGACTACCATTCCCACCTGGGCACCCGCCGGGCCGGACTTACCTTCTATGACGGAGAAAAAGGCTTCCAGCGTCAGATCCACAGCATTGAAAACACGCCCTTTCGTACCAAGTTTGACAACGACATGCACAAATTCAGCGGCCACGCGGGCATCGGCTGTATCTCCGACACGGACCCACAGCCCCTGCTGGTTCGCTCTCACTTAGGCCTGTTCGCCCTCTCCACCGTGGGCATCATCAACAACGCGGAAGCGCTGGTGGAAGAGACCTTCTCCGGCCCGGGCTATCAGTTCATGGCCATGTCCTCCGGCAAGGTGAACTCCACGGAGCTTACCGCCGCCCTGATCAACCGCTGTGACAATCTGGTGGACGGCATCCGCTACGCCCAGAACGTGATCGACGGCTCCTGCACCATTTTGATTTTAATGAAGGACTGCATCATCGCCGCCCGGGATCGCCTGGGCCGGCTGCCGGTGCTGGTAGGAAAAAATGACAATGGCTGCTGCGTCAGCTTCGAGTCCTTCGCCTACCACAAGCTGGGCTATCAGGACTGCTACGAGCTGGGCCCCGGGGAGATCGTAAAGCTCACCCCCGATGGGGTGGAGCAGCTGTCCGCCCCCGGAGATAAGATGAAGATCTGCGCCTTCCTGTGGACCTACTACGGCTATCCCAACTCCAACTACGAAGGCAGAAACGTAGAGGTCATGCGCTACCGCAACGGCGAGATCATGGCCCGGGAGGAAATAAAAAACGGCACCATGCCGGACGTGGACTATGTGGCCGGCGTCCCGGACTCCGGTCTGCCCCACGCCATCGGCTACGCCAACCAGTCCCATAAGCCCTTCGCCCGTCCCTTTGTGAAATACACCCCCACCTGGCCCCGATCCTTCACCCCCGCCAATCAGGAAATGCGCAACCTGGTGGCGAAAATGAAGCAGATCCCCGTGCCGGAGCTGATCCAGGACAAAAAGCTATTGTTCGTGGACGACTCCATCGTCCGGGGCACCCAGCTGCGGGAGACCGTGGAATTCCTGTACGAAAGCGGCGCCAAGGAAGTGCACATGCGCTCCGCCTGCCCGCCCATTATGTACGGCTGCAAGTTCCTGAACTTCTCCCGATCCAACTCCGACATGGAGCTGATCGCCCGGCGGAAGGTTCAGGAGCTGGAAGGAGACGAAGGGCAAAACCATCTGGAGGAATACGCCGACGGCGCCACCCAGCGGGGCCGGTGCCTGCTGAAGGCCATCTGTGAGGAAATGGGCTTCGACTCCCTGGGGTATCAGTCCCTGGAGGGGCTTCTGGAAGCCATCGGCCTGCCCGAGGACAAGGTCTGCACCTACTGCTGGAACGGCAAAGAAGACTAAGCTTTCCACCGTATCATATAAAGGAGCGTATGAACATGGATCACAAGAACTCTCAGTCCGCCAGCTACGCCGCCGCCGGTGTGGACATCACCGCCGGATACAAGGCCGTGGAGCTGATGAAGAAGCATGTGGCCCGGACCCGGAACGAAGGCTGCCTGGACGATGTGGGCGGCTTCGGCGGCTGCTTCGGCCTGCCCATGGGCGGCATGGAGGAGCCGGTGCTGGTCTCCGGCACCGACGGCTGCGGCACCAAGGTGAAGCTGGCCATTTTGATGGACAAACACGACACCATCGGCATTGACTGCGTGGCCATGTGCGTCAACGACATCATCTGCACCGGCGCGAAGCCCCTGTTCTTCCTGGACTACATCGCCTGCGGGAAGAATGTGCCGGAGAAGATCGCCGAAATCGTGTCCGGCGTGGCGGAGGGCTGCGTCCAGTCCGGGGCCGCCCTCATCGGCGGGGAGACCGCCGAGCATCCCGGCATGATGCCTGTGGAGGACTACGACCTGGCAGGCTTCGCCGTGGGCATTGTGGATAAGAAAAAGATCATCGACAATACCCGCATGGCCCCCGGGGATGTGGTCATCGCCCTGCCCTCCAGCGGCATCCACTCCAACGGCTTCAGCCTGATCCGGAAGGTGTTCCGCATTGACGAGAACCCCGCCGAGCTGTATGTTCCCTGTGAAGACCTGGGGGGCAAGACCATTGCGGAAACGCTGCTGACCCCCACCAAGATCTATGTAAAGCCGGTGCTGGCCCTGCTGGAACAGGTGGATGTGAAGGGCATCAGCCACATCACCGGCGGCGGCTTCTACGAGAACATCCCCCGCTCCATTCCCGACGGCCTGTGCGCCAGGATCGAAAAAGGGGCGGTGAAGGTGCTGCCCATCTTCGATCTCATCGCCAGGACCGGCAATATCCCTGAGCGGGATATGTACAACACCTACAACATGGGCGTGGGCATGAGCGTTGTGGTTCCCGCCGCCCAGAAAGATACGGCCCTTCAGATTCTGAAGGACAACGGGGTGGACGCCTACGTGATCGGCTCCATTGTGGAAAACGAGGAAAAGGTGATCCTGGCGTGAAAACAAAAATCGCTGTTCTGGTTTCCGGCGGCGGAACCAACCTGCAAGCCCTGATCGACGCCCAGGGAAAGACCCTGAAAAGCGGGGAGATCGCCCTGGTGGTGTCCAGCAATCCCAACGCCTACGCCCTGGAACGGGCCAAAAAGGCGGGGATCGATACCGCGGTGGTCAGCAAAAAGGAATGGGGTTCCCAGGCGGCCTTTGAAGAAAAACTGAACCAGGTGCTGACGGCCCATCATATTGAACTTATCATCCTGGCGGGCTTCATGACCATTCTCACTGAATCCTTCACTTCCCGCTATCCCAAGCGGATTTTGAATGTCCATCCTTCCCTGATCCCATCCTTCTGCGGGGAGGGCTTCTACGGCCTGCGGGTACACCAGGCGGCTCTGGACTATGGAGTCAAGGTCACCGGAGCCACGGTGCATTATGTAAACGAAATCCCCGACGGGGGAGAGATCATCGCCCAAAAGGCGGTGTACATTGAAGAAAACGACACCCCGGAGACCTTGCAGCGCCGGGTGATGGAGCAGGCGGAATGGGTGCTGCTCCCCCAGGCGGCGGAGCGGGTCTGCGCCGGGCTGCAAAACAAGGCATAAAGGAGGGCAAACACCATGAACGTCTACGAAACCAAAACCATGGCCGCGAGGCTGGCGGGGAACACCTACCCTGGCCGGGGCATCGTCCTGGGCCTGACCGCCGACGGCAAGACTTCCGTGGCCGCCTATTTCATCATGGGCCGCAGCGTCAACAGCCGGAACCGGATCTTTGTGGAAGAACCGGACGGCATCCGTACAGAGGCTTTTGATCCCAGCAAAATGGTGGATCCCAGCCTGATTATCTACCACCCCGTCCGGCAGGTGGGCCGGGGCCTGATCGTCACCAACGGCGACCAGACCGACACCATCCGGGAGTTTTTGAAAAAGGGCCTGCCTATGGAGCAGGCGCTGCGGACCCGGAAATTTGAGCACGACGGCCCCAACTGGACCCCCCGGATCTCCGGCCTGATGAGCCCCGACGGCAGCTATAAGCTGTCCATTCTGAAGGCCAACGACCCGGATGGGGAGGGCTGCGCCCGGTTCACCTATGAGTACCCCGGCAAGGCCGGTCTGGGCCACTTCCTGCATACCTACGTGTGCGACGGCAATCCGGTGATCCCCACCTTCCAGGGGGAGCCGGAGCGGGTGTCCATCCCCGACGCCATCGACGATTTTACCAACGAGCTGTGGGAAAACCTGGACCCGGACAACAAGATCTCCCTGTTTGTCCGCTATACAAACCTGGAAACCGGGGCCTATCAGCAGCGCATCCTCAACAAACATCAGTAAACGCAGGACCATATCAGGAGGTTATTTACAATGAATGAAATTGCTTTGAAATACGGCTGCAACCCCAACCAGAAGCCCTCCCGGATCTATATGAGCGACGGCTCCGACCTGCCCCTGACCGTGCTCAACGGCAAGCCCGGCTACATCAACTTCCTGGACGCCCTGAACGCCTGGCAGCTGGTGAAGGAGCTGAAGGAGGCCACCGGCATGGTGGCGGTCACCTCCTTCAAGCACGTGTCCCCCACCTCCGCCGCCGTGGGCAAGCCCCTGTCTGACGCGCTGAAAAAGGCCTGCTTTGTGGACGACGTGCCGGAGTTGGACCAGAGCCCTCTCGCCTGCGCCTACGCCCGGGCCCGGGGCACCGACCGGATGTGCTCCTTCGGGGACTGGGTTGCCCTGTCCGATGAGTGCGACGAAGTCACCGCCCGGCTCATCGCCCGGGAGGTGTCCGACGGCGTCATCGCCCCGGGGTATACGGAGGAAGCCCTGGCGATTTTAAAGACCAAGCGCAAGGGCGGCTACAACGTGGTCGCCATTGACCCGGGCTACGTGCCTGAGGAACAGGAGACCAAGCAGGTATTCGGCATCACCTTCCAGCAGGGCCGGAACAACTTTAAGATTGACGAGGCTCTGCTTTCCAACATTGTCACCGAGAATAAGGAACTGCCCCAGGACGCCAAGATTGATTTGATCGTGGCCCTGATTACCCTGAAGTACACCCAGTCCAACTCCGTCTGCTTTGCCTATGACGGCCAGGCGGTGGGCGTGGGGGCGGGCCAGCAGTCCCGGATCCACTGCACCCGGCTGGCAGGCAGCAAGGCGGATACCTTCTTCCTGCGCCAGCATCCCAAGACCCTGAACCTGCCCTTCCGCCCGGATCTGGGCCGGCCCAACCGGGACAACGTGATCGACGGCTACATCAACGGCAACGAAGAGGACGTGTGCGCCGAGGGCATCTGGCAGAATTACTTCACCTCCCGTCCCGAGCCTCTGACCCAGGAGGATAAGAACGCCTTCCTGGCGACCTTTGACGGGGTTGCCCTGGGTTCCGACGCCTTCTTCCCCTTCCCGGACAACATCAAGCGGGCCAAGGCCTCCGGCGTCAAGTACATCGCCCAGCCCGGCGGCTCCATCCGGGACGATCTGGTAATCGCCGAGTGTGACAAGAACGGCATGGTCATGGCCTTCACCGGCATGCGGCTGTTCCACCATTGATCCATAGAAAGGGAACGTCTATGAAACTGCTTGTTGTAGGCGGGGGCGGCCGGGAGCACGCCATCATCCGCTCTCTGAAGAAGAACCCTGCCGTTACGGATATCTACGCCCTCCCCGGCAACGGGGGCATCGCGTCGGACGCTGTCTGCGTGCCCATCCCCGCCACGGATATTGAAAACATCGCGGCTTTCGCCGTTGAGAATCAGGTGGACTATGCCGTAGTGGCCCCGGACGATCCTCTGGTCTTAGGCTGTGTGGACGCTCTGGAAGCAAAGGGCATCCCCTGCTTCGGCCCCCGGGCCAACGCCGCCATCATCGAGGGCAGCAAGGTATTTGCCAAGAACCTGATGAAAAAGTACCGCATCCCCACCGCCGCCTATGAAGTCTTTGACAATATGGACGCCGCGCTGCGCTACCTGGACGCCGCCCCCATCCCCACGGTGATCAAGGCGGACGGTCTGGCTCTGGGCAAGGGCGTCATCATCGCCCAGACCCGGGAGGAAGCCAAGGACGCGGTAAAGTCCATGATGGCGGATAAGATCTTTGGGGCCTCCGGGGATCACATCGTCATCGAGGAATTTCTCACCGGCCCAGAGGTGTCCGTGCTGGCCTTCACCGACGGCAAGGTGGTCAAGCCCATGGTGTCCTCCATGGATCACAAGCGCGCCGGGGACAATGATACGGGCCTGAACACCGGCGGCATGGGCACCGTGGCCCCCAACCCCTACTATACAGAGGAAGTGGCCAAACAGTGCATGGAAGAGATCTTCCTGCCCACCATTGCCGCCATGAACGCGGAGGGCCGCACCTTCCGGGGCTGCCTGTACTTTGGGCTTATGCTCACCCCCCAGGGCCCCAAGGTGATCGAGTACAACTGCCGCTTCGGCGACCCGGAGACCCAGGTGGTGCTGCCCCTGCTGGAAAGCGACCTGCTGACCATTATGCGCGCCTGCACCAACGGCACCCTGGCAGATACGGAAGTCAAATTTTCTTCCAAGCACGCCTGCTGCGTGATCCTGGCCTCCCAGGGCTACCCCACCGCCTACAAAAAGGGCTATGAGATCACCATGACCCCCGAAGCCAGGGAAGCCACCTTTGTGGCCGGGGCCAAGCTGGAGGATGGGAAGCTGCTCACCTCCGGCGGCCGGGTCACCGGCACCACCGCCGTGGCGGACTCTCTGGAAGCGGCCATCCGGGAGGCCTACCGGCTTTCCGACGGGGTGAAATTCGAAAACGCCTACCGCAGAAGCGACATCGGCCGGCGGGCTTTGCAGGCCGGGAAATAATCAAAAACAGGAGGAACCCTATGGTTTATCGCGTATTTGTTGAGAAAAAGCAGGGCCTGGACAACGAAGCCCGGGGCCTGCTCAGCGAGGCCAGAAACCTTTTGGGCCTTTCCAAACTGGAAAACATCCGGCTGTTCAACCGGTACGACGCGGAAAACATCTCCCGGGAGCTGTTCTCCGACTGCGTTAAGACGGTCTTTTCCGAACCCCAGCTGGACATTGCCGCCGAGGAAATTCAGGTTCCCGGGGCCTATGTGTTCGCGGTGGAAGCCCTGCCCGGCCAGTTTGACCAGCGGGCGGATTCCGCGGCCCAGTGCATCCAGATCATCTCCCAGGGGGACCGCCCCCTGATCCGCACCGCCAAGGTCTACGCCCTGTACGGCCCTCTGACCGATGGGGAGATTGCGGCCTTCAAGAAGTACGTCATCAACCCGGTGGAGTGCCGGGAGGCCGCCCTGGATAAGCCGGAGACGCTGGCCATCCAGTATGACATCCCCACAGATGTGGCCACCCTGACCGGCTTTACCCGACTGGACAAGGCGGGGCTGGAGGACTTTATCCGCAGCTACGGGCTTGCCATGGACTTAGACGACATTGCCTTCTGCCAGCAGTATTTCATTTCCGAGGGCCGGGATCCCACCATCACCGAGATCCGGATGATCGACACCTACTGGTCCGACCACTGCCGCCACACCACCTTCGGCACCATCATCGACGACGCGGTGTTTGCGGATGAACTGCTGCAAAAAACCTACGAAGCATACCTGGCCACCCGGAAGGCCCTGGGCCGGGAGCACAAGCCCATCTGCCTGATGGATTTGGCTACCATCGCCGTCAAGCACCTGAAGGCCGCCGGGAAGCTGGACAAGCTGGACGAGAGCGAGGAGATCAACGCCTGCACGGTGAAGATGGACGTGACCGTGGATGGGGAGGTCCAGCCCTGGCTGCTGCTGTTTAAGAACGAAACCCACAACCACCCCACGGAAATCGAGCCCTTCGGCGGCGCGGCCACCTGCATCGGCGGCGCCATTCGGGATCCCCTGTCCGGTCGGGCTTACGTGTACGGGGCCATGCGGGTCACCGGCGCGGCGGATCCCCTGAAGCCCGTGTCCGAAACCCTCCCGGGCAAGCTGCCCCAGCGGAAGATCGTCACCACCGCCGCCGCGGGCTATTCCAGCTACGGCAACCAGATCGGCCTGGCTACCGGCATTGTGGATGAAATCTACCATCCCGGCTACGCCGCCAAGCGGATGGAGATCGGCGCAGTCATCGCCGCTGCCCCGGCGGAGAACGTCCGGCGGGAGCGTCCCCAGCCCGGGGATGTGGTCATCCTCCTGGGCGGCAACACCGGCCGGGACGGCATCGGCGGGGCTACCGGCTCCTCCAAGGCCCACAATACCCAGTCGGTGGAGGTCTGCGGCTCTGAGGTTCAGAAGGGCAACGCCCCCGAGGAGCGGAAGCTCCAGCGGCTGTTCCGGAATCCGGAAGCCTCCCGCCTCATTAAGCGGTGCAACGACTTCGGCGCGGGCGGCGTGTCCGTAGCCATCGGCGAGCTGGCGGACGGCCTGGAGATCGACCTGAACGCGGTGCCCAAGAAGTACGAGGGCCTGGACGGCACGGAGCTGGCCATTTCCGAATCCCAGGAGCGGATGGCGGTGGTGGTAGAGGCCGCCGACGCCCCCCGGTTCCTGGAGCTGGCGGCTACGGAAAACCTGAACGCCGTTCCCGTGGCGGTGGTCACGGAAAATCCCCGGCTGGTAATGGTCTGGAACGGCAAGACCATCTGCGACATCAGCCGGGAATTCCTGAACTCCAACGGGGCGGACAAGCACATCACCGTCTCCGCCGCCGCCCCCACCCCCTATGAAAAGGCTGTTGCCGGCGGCTTTAGTGAGAATTTCCTCGCCGTCGCTTCCGATCTGAACACCTGCTCCAAGCGGGGCCTGTCCGAGCGGTTCGACTCCACCATCGGCGCGGGCACGGTGCTCATGCCCTTCGGCGGTAAGCATCAGCTCACCCCCATTCAGGCCATGGTGCAAAAAATCAGCGTGGAAAAGCAGCACACCGACGACTGCTCCTTCATGTCCTTCGGCTACAACCCCTTCATCACCTCCGCCTCCCCCTACCACGGGGCGTATCTGGCGGTGGTGGAATCGTTGTCCAAGCTGATCGCCACCGGCGCTTCCTTTGAGGATACCTACCTGACCTTCCAGGAGTACTTCCCCCGGCTGGGGAAGGATCCCAAGCGGTGGGGCCAGCCCATGGCGGCGCTGCTGGGGGCTTTCCGGGCTCAGATGGATCTGGGCGTCGGCTCCATCGGCGGCAAGGACTCCATGTCCGGTTCTTTTGAAAATCTGGACGTGCCCCCCACCCTGGTGTCCTTCGCCGTGACCACCGGCAAGACCGGGGACGTGGTATCCCCCGAATTCAAAGCGGCGGGCCGCAAGGTGTGCCTGCTGGAATGTAAATATGATGAAAGCAACCTGCCTGACACCGCCTCCCTGCTGGAGAACTTCCAAACCGTCACCTCCCTGCTCCGCTCCGGCAAGGCCGTAGCCGCCTACACCCCCGGCATGGGCGGCGTGGCGGAAGGGGTGATGAAGATGGGCTTCGGCAACGGTTTGGGGCTGGCCTTTGACCGGGATGTGACCCTGGATACCATCTTCGGCTACCGGTACGGCAGCTTCCTTCTGGAAATGGCGGAAGGGGAAGCAGGCCGGGTTCTGGGCGTGACCACCGCCGACGGAAGCTTCTCCTATCAAGGAGAGACCCTTTCCCACGGGCAGGTACTGACGGCCTACGAGGACAAGCTGGAATCTGTCTACCCCTGCAACATCCCCGCCCAGGAGCAGCCCATGGAGACCTTCTCCTACGAAGCATCCACCCGGAAGGCCCCGGCGGTGAAAGTCGCCAAGCCCAAGGTGCTGATCCCCGCCTTCCCGGGCACCAACTGCGAGTACGACTCCGCCAAGGCGGTTCGGGACGCTGGGGCGGAACCGGAGATTCTGGTAATCAACAACCTGTCCGCCGACGATATCGCCAGGAGCGTAGACCGTTTCGCCCAGGCCCTGAAGGAGGCCCAGATGGTGTTCATCCCCGGCGGCTTCTCCGGCGGCGATGAGCCGGACGGTTCCGCCAAATTCATCACCGCCTTTTTCCGCAGTCCGGCGGTAAAGGAGGGCGTGGCCGATCTTCTGGACAACCGGGATGGCCTGATGTGCGGCATCTGCAACGGCTTCCAGGCCCTGATTAAGCTGGGACTGGTGCCCTACGGTAAAATCATGGACACGGACGAGAGCTGTCCCACCCTGACCTTCAACAACATCTCCCGGCACCAGAGCCGGATCGTCCGCACCCGGGTGGCCTCCAACAAGTCCCCCTGGCTGGCATTGACCCAGGTAGGCGACGTGTACAGCGTGCCCATCTCCCACGGGGAAGGCAAGTTCCTGGCCAGCGAGGCGCTGATCCGCCAGCTTGCCGCCAACGGTCAGATTGCCACCCAGTACGTGGATCTGACAGGCAATGCCACCGCCGACGTACACTTTAACCCCAACGGCTCCCTGTTCGCCGTGGAGGGCATCACCTCCCCCGACGGGCGTGTCTTCGGCAAGATGGGCCACAGCGAACGCATTGGCTCCGGGCTGTACCAAAACGTCCCCGGAGAATATGACATCCGCATGTTCGAAGCCGCGGTGAAGTACTTCAAGTAATCCCCTGTCAAAAAGCGCCCCCATAAGGATGTAATCCGATTATCGCAGGGCGGCATGGCTGAACGGTCATGCCGTCCTGCTTTTTCTTTGCCGTTCCGCAGTCTGATCGTCCCCCGGCGGGATGGCTTCACCGATGAAGCTTCATACTGATTCTCTAATAAAAAGGCGGAAGCTGCCCGCTGAAGAAAAACCTTGCGCCCGAATAACACAAACTCAAGGGGAAAGCCTTGGCTTTTAAGCTGTTTTGTGTTATTCCGTACCCATTATTTAATTCAGATCCGTCTTTGATTTATCCTAGGTAAGAGATTATAATATGCTGTGGTACGCGATATGCAGCAAGAACGCAAGAATTATTAAAACTTTGATGTTGATTTCTGATAATCTTTCTATGGAAAGGAGGGAGCGCACATGGAAATCCAAAAAGTTATCACCATGGAAACAGTCATTGCGTTTATTGAAAGCAACCTTGATGGAAAATTGGAGCTTGACACAGTTGCAGCAGCCGTCCATTATTCCAAATATTATTTGCACCGTATGTTTACCGAAACAGTAGGCATGACGATCCATGATTATGTGAGCAGGCGGCAGCTGACAGAGGCAGCCAAACTACTGGTCTTTTCTAAAAAGTCTATGCAATCAATGAAATTAAAGGAGAATAAGACAATGGAACTGGAAAAATCCCTTAACGAATATCTTGAGAAAATTGAAAAATATCTGAAACCGCTGACTGTGTCAGAGCGTGTGGATATTGTCAAAGAAATTAAAAGTGAAATGCTTGAATTACAGGCAAGCGGTACTTCCGCAGAACAAATCATTGAACGACTTGGTAATCCTAAAGAACTTGCAAAAGCCTATTTAGGAGAAGCTATTGAAAAAAACAGTGGTTTTAGCTGGCTGGCGCCGGCTGAGTGCCGTAATTGCTTTTTACAGCCTTGCTGGAATTGGTGGTATGTTTGTTTTGCCAATTACCAGCATTGGCGCTATCACCTTTATGGTAAGCGGCGTGCTTTGTCCGATTGCGGGTATTATCAAACTTGTGGCCCACTTTTTGGGATATGAGATTACAGAAATTGGGGTTAACATCGGCACTTATTCCGCTAGTGCGATTGAATTTTTCCCTATTTCTATTTTGATTGGTGTCGTGAGCTTTATTATTGGATGGTTGCTTTGGAAGCTCACTGTTGTAATTATTAAATCTTTGAGTAAAGGAAAGAAAAAGCTGGATCAATAAGACAGGCTATGCGCCGTCAAAAAACTCTGTCCCCGGTAGCACGGACGGCTGGTGAATGGATGCCCGTGACCTACCCGCATAACCCAAATAAGGCCGAGACAGAAAAATCCGCCGCAGCCAAACACAGGCTGCGGCGGCAGGCATTATGCTTATCTTACGTACTCAATGACCACCCGGCGGTTGGGCTCGGTGCCGGTGGAGTAGGTGGTGATGTTGTCCATGTCCTGAAGGGCGGCGTGGATGATGTGCCGCTCGTAGGCGTTCATAGGCTCCAAGGTGGTACGGCGGCGGGCCTTCAGCACCTGCTGGGCCTTCTTCCGGGCGTACCGGCGCAGGCTCTCCTCCCGCTTCTCCCGGTAGCACTCCGCGTCCACGTTCACCCGGATGTGGCCTTCCACATCCCGGTTGAGCGCGTAGTTGGTCAGGTGCTGGATGGCGTCCAGGGTATCTCCCCGGCGGCCGATCAGGTAGCCCAGATCATCGCCCACCAGATCTACCTTGTATGTATTCCCCTCCGCGTTCCAGCAGTGGGGCACAGCCTGGGAGTTCATATGCTCCAGCAGGCCCTTAATGAACTGCTCGATCTTCTCCTCGATGGAGCCGGGCTGGGCGGGAGCGTACTCCTTGGGCTGGACGGGAGCCGCCTTGGGCTTCTCCTGTTTGGGGGCCTTGGGGGCCTTGTCCGCCTTCTTCTCCTGCCTGGGCTTGTCCTGCTGCTCCGGCTTGACCGTCTCCGCCTTAGGGGCCTGGACTGCCTTGGGGGCCTCGGGCTTCTTCACGGGAGCGGCAGGGGCCTTGGGCTTGGAGCGGGAGGCGCTGCCCAGGGCGCTCTTGGGCTTCTCCGGCTCCTTTTCCGGCACAGGATCCAGGGCCTCATAGGTCACCTGAACCTTGGCGGGCTGGGCGCCGAAGCCCAGGAAGCCGCTTTTGGCCTGCTGCAATACCAGCACAGACACGCTGTCCCGGTCCAGTCCCAGCTGAGACAGGGCGGCCTCAATGGCCAGATCAATGGTCTTACCGGTGGTAATGATGGTTTTTTCCATTGCTTATTCCTCCGTAGTTTGGGGAGCGTAGCGGTTGGGATCATAGTTGCGGCCCTTACAGTAGGGGCGGCTGGGGATACCGGACATGCAGCTGCTCTTTTCCGCTTCCGGCTCCAGGATGCCCTTCTTTGCGGCATACTCCTTGGCGGCGGCAGCCTTGGCAGCCTCTACCTCGGCCCGCTGCTGCTTCTGCAGCTTCTTTTTACTGGTGTTGGTGGTGATGCCGTCGGGGTTGGCGGCCCGGCGCTCTGCCCGAACCCGCTCCTTCTCCGCCTCAATTTTTTCCTGCTCCATCGCCTTGCGAAGCCGCTCGGCGTCCTCGGCGTCGTAGATCTTCCGGTAATGCTTGGTCATAATGGGGTCGGTAAGCATACGGAATGCGCCGCCGACGAACCAGTACAGGGACAGTCCCGCGGGCACGGTGAAGCCGATCCACAGAGACATCAGGGGCATCATCCACATCATCATTTTGTTGGTCTGGGCAGTCTGGGAATTCTTGGCGGTTTCCTTGTCCTGAATGCCCTTTTCATTGGTCACCAGAGAGTCGTTGGTTTTCTGGCTGATCCACATCTGCAGCACCTGAGAGCCGGCGGACAGGCAGGGGATCAGGAAGGCGCCGATGTGGGCCCAGTCAAAGGCGCTCCAGTTCCAGAAGGAGAAGCTGGGAATGGAGCCCAGGTTAATGCCCAGGAAGTTAAAGTTGATGCCCGCCAGGGTACGCTCGCTGATGGCGGGGATGGCGGCCTTCAGCTCCTCAACATACTGAGGGATGGCCTGGGCGGCCACAACTTGGTCGTAGAAGTTATTATTGGTAGTAAACAGATTCGGCGCGGCGGTCTTGATCACATCCACAATCTGCTGGGCGGGCTCGGCGGACTCCATCAGGATATAGGTGATGGGCTGGCGGATGACCGCGTACAAAGGAAGCATAATCAGCAGAGGCACAAAGCTCCACAGGCAGCCGCCGCCCATGACGGAGACGCCCTCCTGCTGGTACAGCTCCTGAACGGCCTGGTTCTGGCGCTGGGGATCGTCCGCGTATTTCTTCTGCAGCTCCTGCAGCCGGGGGGTCAGACGGGACATCTTCATCATGCTCTTCTTGCTCTTGGCATTGATGGGGGTGATGATCAGCTGAACCAGCAGAGCGAACAGGATCATGGCAACGCCATAGTTGCTCACCAGGTCATACAGCTGGGCCAGCAGCCAGCCGAAGGGCACGGTGATGATATCGGATAACTGGAATGCGAGAAACATTGGCTTTCCTCCTTGTGGTTTGGGTCAGCGCAGGGTCTGGGTCATACGCTGCCCATGGAAGTCATGGCACAGGGTCGTAAATATCTCCCCGGTAGAAGGGATGGCAGCGGGACAGGCGCTTCAGCGCCAGAATACCGCCTTTTACTGCCCCGTATTTTTGGATTGCCTGGTAAGCATAGGCCGAACAGGTGGGACGGAAGCGGCAGCATGCCGGGGTAGCCTTGGAAAGATAGCGTTGGTAGAAGCGGATCAGCTTCAAAAGAAGGATTCTCATAATCAGCGGCAGGATCCGGCGCGGGATCGTTTACCGGCTTCCCTCCCCTTTCAGAATGCCCGCCCTTTTGGCAAGAGACAGGTAGCTTTTGGTCAGGGCGTCAAAGGGAGCCTCTACAGCCTTGCTCCGGGCCACCACCACAATATCCCACCCCGGCTGAAACTGCTCCTCATTCAGCCGGTAGACCTCCCGGAAGCGGCGGCGGGCGCGGTTGCGCACATGGGCCTTGCCCAGCTTTTTGCTGACGGTGATCCCCACCCGGTTATAGGGGGTGCGGTTTCGTCTGGCATAGAGCACCATGTACCCGTCGGCAACGCCGGAGGTGTGGTAAAGCCGGCGGAAAATGTGGTTTTGTTTCAGACTGGTTGAATACTTCATGGTTTTTCCCCTGTTCTTCGAAAAGCGAAAGCCGGATAAAACATTTGTTCCTAAAAAGGGAGCGGGGCGAATGTTCCATTCACCCCGCTGCAGCTCCCGTTTCGCTTCTGTGCGCATATTTCCCGGTGGTCTACCCACTTATGTGCGCATCAGGCGGACAGAACCTTGCGGCCCTTCGCACGACGGCGGGCCAGAACCTTACGGCCATTGGAAGTAGCCATTCTCTGACGGAAACCGTGAACCTTGGAACGATGACGCCTGCTGGGCTGGTAGGTACGCTTCATTACATTTACACCTCCTGTCAAAAGACAATTTCTATGCTCGACAGCCCGAAGGCCGCAGCAACACATAATAAATGACCATAACGGTCATACCCGTACATTATAACCGAAAAACATGGTTTGGTCAATATTTTTTTCGCATTTTATTGGATTTTCAAATTGGGCCCGTCAAAGGTTCCGTCCAGCTTGGACATGACCCGCTCATAGTCCTCGGTGCCCGGCTGAAAGGGCGTGGGCTGGAAGTTGTTCCGGTCAGAAACCGAACTGACGCTGGCGGGAATGATGGTCAATTCCCCCAGGCGCACCTGTCCGTCCTCCCGGATCACCTCCTGGCACATTAAGGCCGTGTCCAGATCCCGGGGATAGATATTGCCGCCGAAGCTGAAATTTCCCAGGGAATAATAAATGATCCCGTCGCCGTAGCGTTCCACCGGCTGCAGCACGTGGGGATGGGATCCAAAGACGATATCCGCGCCCGCGTCAATGGCCGCCCGGCCCACCCGCTTCTGTTCCTCCGTGGGACGGTAGACCCCTTCCGCTCCCCAGTGGGGGGCGAAAATGATCACATCCGCGCCCTGCTCCTTCAGCGCGGCAATCTCCTCGGTCATATCCTCCACATCCAGCTTGTAGTATACGGCGGCGTAAAGCCCCACGGTCAAGCCGTTTTTCGTGGTGACCAGGGTAGAGCTGTCCCGCTCCACATAGGGCACCCCGGCATTTTCCAGAGTCTCCAGGGTGGACTGGTAGCCGGTATTGCCGTAGTCCATGGTGTGGTTGTTGGCGATGGTCACCGCCTCCACAGAATTCTCCGTCAGGATGTTTACAAAGGCGGCAGAGCTTTGGAATACATGCTTTTTTTCCGCCGGATAGCCCCGGTCTGTCAAAGGCCCTTCCAAATTCACCATGGTGAATTCGTCATTTTCCAAATACTCGATCACATTGGCAAAGGGATAGCCGTAATCCTCCCCCACGGTTTTGGGAAATCCAATATCCAGATTATAGTTGGAGGGCGTGGCGCCGAAGGTGCAGTCCCCGGCAAAGGTGAACACAAACCGCTCAATTTCCGGTTCCGTCGGAGCAGATTCCGTCTGAGGCGGCTGGGTTTCCAGGATCTGAGCCGGTTGGGTTATCGCCGTTTCTGTGGTTTCGGGTTGGTCAGGGAGTTCTTTTCCCCCGCAGCCCACAATCCCCAAAAGCGCCACCGCCAGCATCAGCCCTTTGATCACTCTGGTGTCCATTTCCAGTGCCTCCTTCCTGCCGCCGGAAACGGAATGTCAGCCATTTTCCTGGGCCCGTTTTTTCATCAGGTTCCGCATGCGGATGCCGTGATCCAGCTCCCGCTTCCGGATCCGCAGGCTCTTGGGGGTGCATTCCAGCAGCTCATCGTCCGCCAGAAATTCCAGGCACTGTTCCAGAGAAAAGTTTCTGGGAGGCACCAGCCGAATGGCCTCGTCGGAACCGGCGGCCCGCATATTGGTCAGCTGCTTGCGCTTGCACACGTTTACGGTCATATCCTCGTTCCGGCTGCAAATGCCCACCACCATACCGGCGTACACCGGGGTGCCGGGGGTGATGAACAGCGCGCCCCGCTCCTGGGCGGCTCCCAGGCCGTAGGCAACAGCCTCCCCGGACTCGTGGGCGATCAGGGAGCCGTTGAGCCGCCGCTCGATCTCCCCCTTCATGGGGGCGTAGGAATCCAGCACCGAGGACATAATGCCCTCGCCCCGGGTATCGGTTAAAAATTCGCTCCGGTAGCCGAACAGGCCCCGGGAGGGCACCAGGAATTCCAGACGGTACCGGCTGCCCATGGGGGTCATGCCCAGCAGATCCCCCTTCCGGCGGCCCATCTTCTCGATCACCGCGCCCATGCACTCCTCCGGCACGTCCGCCACCATCCGCTCGATGGGCTCGCACAGCTTGCCGTCGATCACCTTGGTCAGCACCCGGGGGGTGGACACGGAAAATTCGTACCCTTCCCGGCGCATGGTTTCCATGAGGATGCTCAGGTGCATCTCGCCCCGGCCCGCCACGTTAAAGGCGTCGGTGCCCTGCTCGGTAACATGGAGGGAAACGTCCTTCAGAAGCTCCTTCTCCAGCCGGTCCCGCAGGTTCCGGGAGGTGACGAACTTGCCCTCCTTACCGGCAAAGGGAGAGTCGTTGACGGCGAAGGTCATTTCAATGGTGGGATCGGAGATCTTTACAAAGGGCAGGGGCTCCACGCAATCGGGCGCGCACAGGGTCCGGCCGATGGTGATGTCCGACATGCCGGACAGGGCCACGATCTCACCGGCCCCGGCCTGTTGGATGGGATTTTTCCCCAGGCCGTCAAACTCGTACAGGGCCACCACCTTGCCCTTGGTTTTCACTTCCGGGTCGTGGAAATCGCAGATGGTGACCTCCTGGTTCACCTGGATGGCGCCCCGCTCCACCCGGCCCACGGCAATCCGGCCTACATACTCGTTGTAGTCAATGGAGGACACCAGCAGCTGCAGGGGGCCGCTTACGTCCCCTTCCGGGGCAGGAATATAGTTGACGATGGTTTCGAACAGGGGGGTCAGGTCGGTGCCCTCCTGATCCGGGCCGTAGGCGGCGGTGCCTTTGCGTCCGGAGCAGAATACCGTGGGGCTGTTGAACTGCTCGTCGGTGGCGTCCAGATCCAGCAATAGCTCCAGCACCTCGTCCATGACCTCATGAACCCGGGCGTCGGGCTTGTCAATCTTGTTCACCGCCACGATCACCTTGTGGCCCATTTCCAGAGCCTTTTTCAGCACGAACCGGGTCTGGGGCATGGGGCCTTCCGCCGCGTCCACCAGCAGAATCACGCCGTTGACCATTTTCAGGATCCGCTCCACCTCGCCGCTGAAGTCGGCGTGGCCCGGGGTATCCACAATGTTGATCTTATAGTCCTTGTAGTGGACGGAGGTGTTCTTTGCCAGGATGGTGATGCCCCGCTCCCGCTCCAGATCGCCGGAGTCCATGACCCGCTCCACCGTGGCCTGATTCTCCCGGTAGATGCCCCCCTGCTTCAGCATTTCATCCACCAGGGTGGTCTTGCCGTGGTCAACATGGGCGATGATGGCGATATTTCGAATATTCTCCTGAGATACCATATATGAAAACTCCTTATTGAAGTGTGATTTGCATAAACTCTCAACTGAAAATTATAGCACTTATACAAAAGAAAAGCAATATATTTGTTGAAAACAACCATGCTTTTTTTAGAAAAGAAAACAAAATCCGCCATAGCGAAAGAACGGTCCGCCGCGGCAGCGCCCCAAGGCTCCCTCTGGCGCGGCAGCGCCCAAAAAGGCTCCCTTGTGTAAAGGGAGCTGTCGCGAAGCGACTGAGGGATTGTGCAGCAGGCACTTCCGAATTCGCCCGCACTCAGGCGAACAGGGAACCACCCCACCGCGTCAATCCCCCCTACCCCCCCTTTACACAAGGGGGGCTTACTGCCCAGCAGTCATTTCGGCACAGCTCCCTTGCGTGCGAAAAAGCGCCGCTTTCGCGGCGCTTTTGTCAGCTATTTTGCAGCTGCTGCTTTTTAAATTGCAGGGAGTACAGCTGGTAGTACCGGCCCTTCTGGTGGAGCAGCTGCTGATGGTTCCCCTGCTCCACGATCTGGCCGTCGGACAGAAGGATGATGTTGTCCGCGTGCTGGATGGTGGACAGCCGGTGGGCCACGATCAGCATGGTGCCGATGTTCTTCATCTTTTCCAGGGAGTCCTGGATCAGAAGCTCCGTCTCCGTGTCGATGTTGGCGGTGGCCTCGTCCAGGATCATCACCGAGGGCTTATGGAGGATGGTTCGGGCAAAGCTGAGGAGCTGCCTCTGGCCGGCGGAGAAGTTGTTGCCCCGCTCCAAAACCGGCTCGTCCAGGCCCTTTTCCAGCTTCTTGATAAAGCTGTCGGCATTTACATACCGGCAGGCCTCCCAGACCTCTTCATCGGAAATCCCTTCGCTGCGCAGCAGAATGTTGCTGCGGATGTCCCCGGAGAACAGGAACACATCCTGAAGCATCTGGCCGAAATGGCGGCGCAGGCAGTCGGTTTTGATCCTGCGGATGTCCACCCCGTCAATGAGGATCCGGCCCTTCTGGAACTCGTAGTTCCGGCAGATCAGGCTGAGGATGGTGGTCTTACCGGAGCCGGTCGCGCCTACAAAGGCCACGGTCTGCTTGGGCAGCACATGGAAGGATACCCCCTTGAGCACCCACTCCCCGGGCTTGTAGGCAAACCAAACGTCCTGAAACTCGATCTCTCCCCGGATCTCCTCCAGCTCTATGGCGTCCGGCTCGTCCACCAGCGCAGGATCCATATCCAAAATGGTAAAGATCTTCTCCGCGGAGGCGAAGGATTTTTGCAGCATGTCGAACTGCTCCGCCAGGGTCTGGATGGGGTTAAAGAACTTGGAAATGTACATGTAGAACGCCACCACCACCTCGCTGGTGATGACCTGTCCGAAAAACACCCGATCCTGGATACTGCCCTTGGCTCCCAGGTACAGCAGGCACATGACCGTGGAGATATAGAGCATATACACCATGGGCCG
The DNA here is from genome assembly GCA_944385535.1 of uncultured Oscillospiraceae bacterium. Classification (GTDB taxonomy): domain Bacteria; phylum Bacillota; class Clostridia; order Oscillospirales; family Oscillospiraceae; genus Faecousia. The sequence goes on along the minus strand of CALWXR010000019.1, from coordinate 20,705 downwards.
GAAGATGCCGAACACCAGCATCCGCTGCTCCTTGGCTTTTTCCAGCTGGCGGCTTTTTTTCAGGAAGTCCTCCATTTTCCGCTGCTCCTGGTTGAAGATCTGGGTAATCTTGATGCCGGAGAGATTTTCCGACAGATAGGTGTTCACATCGGTGGTGGCGTCGCTGACCGCCCGGTGGGCTTTCCGGGAGAAGGCCCGGAAGATGACCGCGAACAGCACCACAAAGGGCACAAAGCACAGTACCATCAGCGTCAGCGCGTAATTGAGCACCAGCATGGCCCCCAGCACCCCCAGGATCACCATGCAGTTTTTCACCAGAGTCACCAGCACATTGGTGAACATGAAGGAAATGGCGTTGGGATCGTTGGTGGCCCGGGTCACCAGCTTGCCTACGGGGATGTTGTTCAGCTGCTCCTGAGACAAACTTTCAATATGGGTAAACACATCCTGGCGCAAGGCGGACAGGATCTTCTGGCCGGTTTTTTGCAGAATCATGGCCTGAATATAGGTGCAGATCATGCTCACCACCAGAATGCCGGCGTACACCGCCACCCGCAGATACAGATCCTTCAGCTGGAAGGGCCCCTTGACCAGCGCCTGTACATCGCCGATAATCAGCGGAGAGGCCAGGTCATAGACAATGGAAACCAGCATCACCACCAGCGCCAGGGCGAACTCCTTCCAGTAGGGCCGGGCATAGTGCATCAGCCGCCGGACGATCTCCCGATCCGGCATATGCCGGTCATAGCCTTTGATTCCCGTTTTTCTTTTTTCTAAGGCGTACACCCCTACGAAGATCACCGTAAAAACACCGATGATGGCGCCGACGATCAAAATAGGCAGATACTCAGCCATTGTGGGCGCCTCCTTCCTCTTCCAGCCGCTGGAGATCCACCATTTTCCGGTAGGCGGGATTTCCCTCGTACAGCTCCTCATGGGTACCCGCCGCCGCCAGACGGCCTTCGTCAATAAACAGAATTTTGTCCATCTGGGCGATGGTGGAGATCCGGTGGGCAATGAGAATGGTGGTCTTGCCCGCCCGGATGGAATGCAGATTGTCCAGGATGGTCTCCTCGGTTTTGGTGTCCACCGCGGATACGGAGTCGTCCAGGATCAGGATGGGCGCGTCCTTCAGCAGAGCCCGGGCAATGGAGATCCGCTGCTTCTGACCGCCGGAGACGGTCACGCCCCGCTCTCCCAGAACCGTATCGTAGCCCTGCTGGAACTCCTTGATGTTGCCGTGAACATCCGCCAGCTTGGCGGCCCGGGCAATGGCGCTGTGGTCATACCCCGGAAGGCCGAAGGCAATGTTATTCTCAATGGTATCGGAGAACAGGAAGTTATCCTGGGGCACATAGGCGCAGGCCGCCCGAACCGAGCGGATGGATACATCGTTCACATCCTGCCCGTCGATAAACAACGTGCCCTCCGGGGCGTTGTGAATCCGCAGGATCAGATCCACCAGGGTGGTCTTGCCGGAACCGGTTTTGCCTACCACGCCCACCTGCTCGCCGGGGGCAATGGTGAAGGACACATCCTCCAGAGCCTCATGCTCCCCGTCCGGATACCGGAAGCTTAAGTGCCGGAATTCAATGCCGCCCTTCACATCGGTCAGATCCTTTACCCCGGGCCGATCCACCACGGTCTGCTTGGCGTCCAGAAGCTGGCTGACCCGCTCCAGGGAGGTCTTGCCCCGGGAGGTCATGTCGATCAGCTCGGACACCGCCATAATAGGCCACACCACGGAGCTGAAATAGCCGATAAACTCCACCAGCTGACCGGCGTTGAACTGCTCCCGGTAAACCAGGTATCCGCCATAGCCCAGGATCACGCAGATCACGCTTTCCACAAACAAGGTCACCAGGATCCGCAGCAGCACGGAGGCTTTAGTATAGTCGATGTTGGCGATTTCATTTTCCTCATTGAGCTTGCGGAAGGCCATCAATTCCCTGGCTTCCTTGGCAAAGGCCTTGATCACCGCGATGCCGGTAAAGCTCTCCTGGGCAAAGTCCGAAAGCCGGGAAAAGCAGTCCTGCCTGTAATCCCATTTTTGGGACATGTATTTTCCCACGATGGAGGCCGCTGCCAGCAGCAGAACCATGGGAATCATGGAAAGAATCGTCAGAAGCGGATCCATCCGCCACATCTTCCCCACCGCCAGCAGGCCCAGGAACAAGGCGTCGCAGAACATGAGCACGCCCCAGCCGTAGCACTCCTGAATGGTATCCAGGTCGTTGGTAAACAGGCTCATGAGACTGCCCACCTTATTTACCTGAAAATACTCCCGGCTCAGGTTCTTCACATTGTCAAACATCCGGTTGCGCAGATCGGTCTCCACCTTAATGGCGGCGCCGAAGAAGCACACCCGCCACAGAAAGCGGCCGAATACCAGGCACAATATGATCCGGATCATGTTCATGCAGATCTCATCCAGCAAAAAGGCCATATCAAAGGCCGTCCGCGTCCCGTCAACCATCACGTATCCCTGGTTCATGCCGTTGATTACCATCTGATACAGCTCCGGGATCTCCAGCTGCATGTAGTCCACCACAATCAATGTGATTACACCCAAAAGCAGCATGGGCCCATACTTTACATAATACCGATTGATATGCTTTCCAAAAATCATGTCTTTCCCCTCCTTTTCACCAAAAAGCACGTAAGTTGCATTATACCATGTCTTTCCAGGTTTGACAAGACCGGGTAAAGAGAAATCCGGCCCTCTTTTTTTGGAAGAGAGCCGGCCGCGGCGATTGTTTTACATATTTCCCTTCACGGCGGTAATCAGCAGATCCCCCGCCACCACCCGGTCCTCCGCGGCGAAGCCCTGGGCGAAGTTATCCGAGTAGATCACCTGGGCGCTGGGGGGAAACTCCTCGTCCCCTTCCCAAATGAGCAGCTGGATGTGATAATTTCCCACCAAGGTAAACTGGTAGCCCGCGTCCCCGTGTTTCAGGGGAACGGCCCCCATTTTCTCCGCCGCCCGGCGGAATGCCTCCAGCCGGGTGCCGAAGGTAAAGGCCGCCCGGGTCAGCACTCTTCCGGTGTAGGGCTGGATGTACATTTCCCCCCAGGGCATTTCCCGGAAGGTTTTCCATTGGCCTCCCCAGGGAACCTCCCGGCTTTCCAGAAGGTATCGCAGCAGGAAGGTCTGGGCGGGAAGAGAGGGCGCTTTTCCCCCATCCAAGGCCCGAATGGCGTAGTCCGGATGGGCGATGGCGTAGGTTCTTCCCAGCAATGTTACCTGGAATTCCTTTCCGTCCCAGCCCACATCCGGCAGCCGCTCCAGGGCTTCCCGGGGATCCAGGACGGAAAACAGCTGGGCATAGTGGGCAAAGGGCACTTCTTCTTTATGATTCTCGATCTGCATAGTCTGTCCTCGTCAAAATGATTGTTCCATAGGCGATCAGGGCTCAGCACTCCTGGCGGCTGTGGGGAAACAGGCGGGCGTCGGTGTGGGGCAGGAAGCAGGCTGCCACAAAGCTGTCCATATACCCGGGGTAGGTGCTCAGCTCCAGATAGGTCATGTTGGCGGCCACTTCCCCGGTCTTGGCCGCCGCCTCGTCGCTCATGACCATGGCATAGGCCCCGGCCAGGGAGGAATTTCCGATATAGCGGAACTTTTCCAGCTCCACGTCCGGGAACATGCCGATGTTCACCGCGTTTTTCATATTGATGCCGCTGCCAATGCCCCCGGCTACGTACACTTTGTCGATCATGTCCACGGTCATGTCCACACTTTGGAGCAGGGTGTCAATGGCGGAGAACACCGCGCCCTTGGCCCGGATGAAGTTGTCAATGTCCACCTCGTTGATGGACACCTCCCGGCCAGTCTCGCTGTCCTGGGGGAACACCAGCACATACCGGCCCATACCGTGCTGATCTCGCAGAACCCGCCGTCCTTCCCGGACAAACAGGCCCTTGGCGTTGATGATCCCGCAGCGGAACAGCTCGGAAATCAGGTCGATGATGCCGCTGCCGCAGATGCCCACCGCCCGCTGGCCCTCATCGCCGATGATGGTAAGCTCCGGCTCCATGGTATCCTTGTCAATCTCGCAGGCCTCTATCGCTCCGTCTGTGGCCCGCATGCCGCAGGAGATGTCGCCGCCTTCGAAGGCGGGACCGGCGGAGCAGGCGCAGCTGACCAGGAAATCCCGGTTGCCGAATACGATCTCTCCGTTGGTGCCCAGGTCGATGAACAGACTCATTTCCTCCATGTTCCAGATACCGGAGGCCAGGGTGCCCGCGGTAATGTCCCCGCCTACGTAGGAGCCGATGTTTGGGGCAATGCGCACCGGGGCCAGGGGGTTGGCCGTCAGCTTCAGGTCATGGGCCGTCAGATCCTCCCAGGAAAAGAAGCTGGGGATGTAAGGCTCCACCCGCACCGGCTCCGCGTCCACCCCCACAAACAGGTGGTTCATGGTGGTGTTGGCCGCCACGCTCAGCTGCAAAATGCTTCTGGCGGTGATTCCCGCGCTCTGGCACAGCTTCACCAGGATGGGGTTCAGGGTCTCCCGGATCACCGCGTCCTGGAGCTTTTTCCGTCCTCCCGGGCGGCTCTGCTGGATGATCCGGTTGATCACGTCCGCGCCGTAGCGGATCTGGCCGTTGCCGGAGGAGCCTTTTGCCAGCAGCTTTCCCGTTTCCAGATCCGTCAGCACCATGGTCACAGTGGTGGTGCCGATGTCGATGGCAGCCCCGGCAATGACCCGATCCTCCGGGTCGGAGATCTCCATGCAGCGGAATCCGGCTTCCGTAAGCACGCCCTTAACCCGCACCGTAAAGTCATGTTCCCGAAGCTTGGAAGCCAGAGAGCGCATCACCGGGAAGGGGATCTCCACCTTGTCAACCCCCAAGGCCTCTTCCAGTGCCCAGCTGAACCGCTCGTTGTCCGGCATGGTGTCCTCCAGGCTGGGGGGCGTCATGGTGACCACCACAGACCGGAACCGGTTGACAAAGTGGATGCCGCTTTCCGCCAGACCCTGCTCGCAGGCTTCGAAGATGGCCACCTCCTGAGGACTGCTCAGGTCGGCGGTTTTCATCCGGGACTGGTAGGCGCTGGCAATGTCGGGGACGAATACAACGCAGTCCCCCACCACCCGGGAGCAGCAGGCCAGACGCCAGCCGTCCTCGTATTCCTCGCCGGTAATATGGCGGCTTTGGGGAGACTCTACCGTCCCCTCCAAAAGCTTCACCCGGCACTTGCCGCAGGAGCCGTTGCCGGAGCAGGGCGCGTCGATGGCCACATTGACCCGACGGGCCAGCTCCAGCAGATTATCCCCGGCGTTGCACTCCACGCAAACCGGGGTTCCTTCTTCAATTTGGAAGGTTACCTTGCTCATGAGATTCGTTCCTTTCCTTCATGGATATTCTGACGCGGCTGCTGCTTGTCTTCCATAGGACAGCAGCCGGAAAACCGGGCCGGGCAGGCGTTTGAATCCTGTTTTGGAATCTCATTCCAAAATCCAATAAAAGCCCTCGGTTCTTGTCAGGTTGCCGCCGCGCCGAGGCGCCGGCGGCTTCATTATGATCTTCCTGTTCAAAACTTCCATTGCGCACACGAAAAGCTATTAATGGAATATCCCTATCCTAATTCCTTTAAATGATACCATACCGGCGGTACATTTGCAATGGATATCTTCCGTTTCCCCGGAAAATTGGGGCAAAAAAACTCCGGGGCGGCGCCCCGGAGCTTTGCCGGCTTTATATTGTCTCAGGGAATCCGCAGCTGCGGACATTTTGTTTGCAGAAAGATCTTGCATTCTTCCAGGTTTCCTTTGGTAAATCCATGCGGGTCTAAAAGAAGGCCGTTGCGTTTTCCCAGCATCAGCACATAGCTGTGCTTCAGCTTCACCACCCGGCAGATTTCGCCGTACGGCACGGTTATGTGGGTCATTCCTTCAAATAGCTGAACATCATCCTCCCCCAGACTTACCCGGGTTACAGGGATTTGTCCACCATTTTTCTTTCGGGCGCCTCTCAGAGAACTCCACGCAACCAGATTCGGAAGGAAGAAAAGAACAACTTCCAGTGTCAGCATGAAAAAGAACATTCCGGATATTTCTTTCCAGATGCCCATCCAATTGGCGAACAAGAAAACCATGATAAACATCCCGGCAATGACGGCTGTGGTCACCGGCCGGGGGCCAATGGTAATTTTTCTGTAAACCTCCGTCATCATCCTTCGGCCGGCAGTGTATTCCAATTCAAACATTGGCATAATCTTTCCTTTCCGGCGGGGCAAGGCCCCGCCGGCACAGTTTTTACATCAGCGGCTCCATGGCCAGCACCGGGTGGTTGCGCTCGGTGAGCCAGGAAAGCAGCTCCTCGCAGTCGGTGGTAACGGTTTCATCGGCAATATAGTCGGTGAAATTCTCAATGCCGTACAGCTCCTTGGCCGTGGCGTTCAGTTTCGCCGCCACATCGTCCTTCAGCTCCTTGGGCATCCAGACGATCCGCTCAATGCCCCCTTCCGCTGCGATGAACTTCTTGGAAGAGATGAAGTGACGGCCGTGGCCCATGTAGCCCGGGGTCTGAACGCCGCCGCCGGTGCAGGAGGCCAGCTCGCCGAAGGTCATGCCCGCGGGAGTCATGCCCTTGAATTCCCGGTTCACCACGATGAAGCCGTTGGACATGGGCTCAATGCCGCAGATACACTCGAAGCAGCCGCAGGAGGTCATGGGATCCTCCAGAATGGAGTACAAGGTCACCGTCTCCACCGCCCCGTGGGTGGCGTCCTTGATGGCCTGATCCACAGAATCGAACCGGCCGGTGCGCTCGTCGGTGCAGCCCTCCTTCACAATGGGCTGGCAGGGGCCGTTGGCGTTGAGCTCGTAGGTGGCCTTGGCGTCCAGCCAGGAGACCGCGCCGCACAGGCCCAGCCGCTCCGGGGTGACCACGCAGCAGTGGGCGGGGGCGAAGGACTGGCACAGGATGCAGGTGTAGTAGCGGTCCACCGCCTCGTCGGTCATGGAGGCCAGGCGGTCGTCCCGCTGGTTATATCTGGGCATGGCGATCTCGTCCCGGAAGGCTTCCGCCTGGGCGGGCTCGGTGTACAAGGTGATCTGGCACTTGTCCACCACCGCGTCAAACTCGTCCATAATCATGGTGTAGAGCACTTCGGCAAAATCCTTCAGCCGCAGACCGGCTTCAAAGGCGGCGTTGGACACCCGAACCCGAACCTGATTGCGCTGGCCGGTGTGCATGACGCCCTCCATGTAGTTGAACCAGGCGTGGAACTTCCGCTCGATGACGGATTCAAAGTCCTCCTGCATCTTCCGGCCCGCCACCTCTACAAAGGTGCCCAGGGCCAGGTCCTTTTCTTCGTCCAGATCGGGGCCTACGATGGTGATCTTGTGATCCTCCACCTGGTTCATTTCCCGCATAATCACCAGCTCGGCGGTGGGGTTTTTGGAGGACCAGAATTCGTTGTGCATATCGCTCTTGCGGATGATTTCACCCTCGAAGGCGGCGGCGAAGGCCACGGGAATGGGCAGCTCCTTCACCTTGATCTTGATGCCCCGCAGCTCCAGGGACTTTTTCACCGTCTCGCTGTGGATGACCACAGATTCCAGAGCGCCGGGCACCTGGTTCTCCGCCAGGTCGATGTCCACCACCACTGGGAAGCCCAGGGCAATGGCGCCCGCTCCGGCGGATACCATCACCGCGTCAATGGGCCCGAAGGTATTGACAAAGGCGGGAACCCGGTTCTTGGTGTAATCCAGCAGCCCCGCCAGATCCCCGGGCTGAATGTTGCCGAAGATCAGGGCGGCCCGAATGGCCACGGTGACCACATGGATCACAGAGGTGACGTCGTGGCCCAGAGGCACCACCCGGTACTCCAGGCCCATTTTCACGCCGCCTTCCGCGCACTGCTCGATCACGTCCCCCACCAGGAAGGTAAGCAGGCCCTTGGACTGATAGTCCTTGACCACGCTGACCACGTCCTCGTCCTTTTCGGACTTGCCCAGCACCACGGCCACGCCGGGGATATCTCCGGTGACCAGGGGCACGCCCAGAGAGCGGATGACGGGATCGGGCACAAAGCCAATGCCGGAATCGGCGGCGTAGGGATCTCCGCCCTCCACATATTTCAGGCCCTCAATAATCTCCGCGCCCACCGCGGTGGCAAGGCCCGCATTCAGGGCCTGGCCCAGATCCTCCTTGTTGGTAATCAGGCTTTTCAGCACGCCCACGCAGGCGGTCAGATCCCCCAGGGTCTGAACCTTCACACTTGTGGCCACGTAGATGGTGGGGAAGTAATAGGCGGTGTCGGGGAAGGCGATTTCCTTGTCAGCGCCGTACTTGGCAATGGCGTCGTTGACGGCGGCTTCCGTCAGGCCGGCCACGGCATTGCTGCCGCCGTAGATTAGATCGGTTAATACACTCATAAATGATTCCTCCCATAAAAAATTAAGGGTGTACCTATATGATAAAGCCGGAGTTATATTATTTTAAGAAGAGGCGGTCTTTTTTCCGCCCGGCTTCTTCTCCGGTTTTTTTCTGACGTTCAACTGCTTTGCCAGTTGGGTGAATTCCTCTGTGGTACGGGTAAAGGTATACTCCTTCTCCGCCTTCACCGTCAGGCGCTGCATCTTTGCCGGGGATGTGGTAGCTTTGCCTTCGGCGGTGAAGCCCTGCACCCGCTTGATCTTTGTCAGGGGAATGGCGGTAAAATTCTCCCCCTGTTCCAGAAGCAGCCGGCGGGAAGTGAGCACACAGTGTCCTCCCTTTTGAGGGCATACCAGCTTAATATTCTCTCTTGGCTGCAGGACGGTCTCCAGTCTGCGGGTAAAATCCCGCTGGGCCAGTCGTTTTCTTTTCCCGGCGGCGGACCGAACCGCCAGGGTTAGCAGCAGCGCCGCTCCGGCGGCTGCCAGGCAGTACTGCCAGGGTTGTGTGATGTTCATAAATTTTTAAGGATCGAAAACGCAAACTGGCCGGGAGGGAGGTCCCCTCCCAGCCAGGATTGATTGGGAAATACGGTATTGGCCGCGCTTACAGATCCAGGTAGGAATCGGAGTACAGCACGTGGTTCTTGAAGATGTCGCAGGACTTGATGGTCTCCATCAGCCGCAGGTCGCAGGGGTTGACGATGGCGGAGGTCAGGCCCTGCATCATAGCCATGGCCACCAGCGCGGAGTCCATGATGGGACGGACAGCCTTGGGCGCGCCGTTGGAGTTGTTGGACAGACCGCCGGTGGACTTCAGGCCCTCGTCGGAGAACAGCTTGATGGCGTTCAGCACGTCCATCTGCTTGTCCTGCATGCCCTTGACCACCAGGAACAGGGGGTCAAACCACAGGTCGTCGGAGGCCATGCCCAGGCTCAGGCCCCGCTCCAGCATGTTGTGGCAGTGCTTCATCCGCTCTTCGTTGTCCTTGGCAATGCCGTCGGCAGAGCACAGGGCGATGACGATGGCGTCGTTGGCGGCAGCCAGGTCAATGTTGCTGATTCGGGAACCGGCGTCGGCGGAGTTGACGATGGGCTTGCCGTTGGTACGGTTGTAGACCTTGATACCGGCTTCGATGGCCTTCTTGTTGGCGGTGTCCAGGGCCAGGGGAACGTTGTTGAAGTTCTCCTGCAGGAGCTTGACCGCCCACATCATACGCTCGGGGCCGTCCTTCTCCGCGGGGCCGATGTTCACATCCAGGTAGGTGGCGCCGGCGGCGATCTGCTCAGCGGCACGCTTCAGGATGGGCTCGGGATCCCGCTCGTCCATAGCCTTGCGGATGACGGGGGAGATGCAGTGGATCCGCTCGCCGATGGTGACGAAGGTCTTGCTCTCGGGGTTGTGGCCCTTGTACTTTACGCCCATGTCCACCACCTTGATCTCGGGAACCTTGGTGGCCAGCAGCTCTTCGAAGGACAGCTCCTTAACCTCTTCCTTGGGCGCGGCGGCAGCCTTGGCGGCGGCTTCGGCCTGGGCGGCCTTGGCGGCGGCCTCGTACTCCTTGTCCTTCATGTACTTGGGCAGCTGAACCGCTTCCAGAGGGCCGACTACCACGTTCCAGCCGGGCAGCTTCTCCTGGATTTCGCCCTTCATCACGGCCACCTTGCCGGGGATAATCAGGGTGCGGTTCTTGATCTTGTTCTCAATGTCCAGCTCCTCGAAGGTTTTCTTCACGGTGGAGGAGGAGAACTTGCCGGCGGCCCAGGCAGTCAGAACGGACATGCCGGAAGCGTCGGTGATGATCAGGTTCACAGGCTGGTTGGAACGCTCCAGCTCGCCGGAGACCAGGAAGTAGGTCAGGGCGAAGTCCACGGTCAGGGCGCAGGGGCTGTTCTCGTCGGCGCCGTTCAGGGGGTAGATCTTGGACTCCACCTTCATGGGCTTCTGAGGATCGGTGTAGATGTTCTGGCGCAGGCCGTACAGAGGCAGGGCCTGGGCGTAGGTCATGTTCTCCATGACGATGATGGAGGCATACTTCTCGGTGAACATGGAGGCGTAGGCGGTCTGGAGCCGGTCGTCGCCCTTGGCCAGACGGGCCAGGTTCACGATGGAAGGATAGCCGAAGCTCCGGTCGCCGTCCTTGATGGCGGTGCGGCGGACCAGCACGGCGTTGGCCAGGGTCTCCTTAGCGGTCTTGCCGGTGACGTCCAGCACCAGATCCTTGTTGCCGGCGGCTTCCAGCTTCTTCACGGTGTCATACAGGTCGCTGATGTTCTCCGCGTACACGCCCAGCACCACGCCGGCCTCCTTGGCAGCGGCGTTCATGGCCTCCCAGTTGTCGGGGGTCGCGCCGTCCAGGATCACGTTCTTGCCGGCGGCCGCCAGAGCGGCCTTGGCGCACTCCACATCCCAGCACTCCAGGATCAGGCAGCGGCCGGTGGCGGCGGCCTTCTTCACCAGCTCGGCGTACACGGCGGGGTCGGCCTGGGTGTTGGAGACGAACACGAACTCCACATACATCCGCTCGCCGATGCGCTCGTAGTCCACCTTCTGAAGATCAGAGAGCTTCTTGTCCGCTTCTTCGGCGGTCATGTCGGTGCTGACGGCCACAGCGTACAGGTTCTTATTCACCAGGGTCTTTTCATGCCGGTACAGCACGGTCTCGCCGCCCAGCTTGTGCTCGCCCACAGCGATGGTTTTCATGGGAGGCGCGGTCTGCTCGTTGAGCATTGCCTTGGCGTCGTCAGAGAAGTAGGGGCACTTGTCGATGGACACGGAGCCCTGGGCCACCTTCATGCAGAATGCCATACAGGTGGGGCTGCCGCACTCTTTACAGTTTTTCCTGGGCGACAGCTTAAAAATGTCAAGACCTTTCAAAGCCATTGTATGTATCCTCCTTCCGATTAGACCAGTTCGGTAATGAACTTGCTGATGGTAGCCACGGCGGCGGGGTGACGCATAATCACCGCGTCGGCGCCGCCGGTCAGGTTGGCGGCGGCGGTGGAGACTTCCATCTCGATGGCCCGCTCTTCGGCGCAGCCCCAGGCGGGTTCGTCTTCCTCGGTGGCGGTGGATTCCTTCACGCCCCAGGTGTCGGTGGACACAGGCGCGATGATGGGCATCTGCAGGTCGGCGTCGGACTGCTCCAGAGCGGCCAGACGAACCCGGTCCAATGTGGAGGCCACGTACTCATAGCCGTAGCCCACGGCGGCGGTGCCGATGTTCATAACGATGTTCTCGGGATTGATGGACAGGCCCTTGAGCATGATGTTCAGCTGCTTGGCCAGGTTGATGTCGTCGGCGGTCTCCGCGCCCACCTTCTGGCCGTAGGCCAGGGCCACGGACGCGCCCACGGTCTTGTAGTCCTCGCTTCTGGCGGACAGAACCAGGATGTTCTTGCCCTGGAGGGCCTCGGCGATCTTGGAGAACAGCTCGCCGTCCTTTTCCAGGTTCTTGCAGCCCATAATCACAATGGGCATGGTGACGGCCTCGGCAACCGCCTTGGCGTCGGCCACACACTCGGCAACGGACCGGTTGGCGCCGTTGGGGTCGGCGGACTCAAAGTGCAGGCACAGGAAATCCGCGCCGGGCATGGTCTGAGCCTTCTTGGCGTAGTCGGCCATGGTGACGCAGCCGGCGTAAAATTCCTTCAGCGCGGGGGCAGTCCATTCCCCAGCCAGGTCAGAGATCTCCACGCCGATCTTGGGCACGTTCTCGATGGGTGCGTCGAAGGTGTAGAACGGCATCACATTCTGGCCGCCGATGACGATTGCCTTGTCACCGGCGCCCAGGGTCACGGCATTGATCTTGCCGCGGAAGGGAGCCGTCTTGGGAGTGAAAGCCATAGTGAATTATCCCCCTTGAGTTATATAATATAGTTTTATTTGGATAACAGATTTGGTTGCCTTTTCAGGCGGGGCGGCCAGGGGCTACAGCCCGATGGCGGCCATGATGGTTCTCAGCTGGGATTTCATAGGATCGCTGTCCGGCAGCTTGGCGGAGGGCTCTCCGGCACAGTCGCAGCGGTACACAGCCTCGTCCTGGGGCAGCACGCCGAAGAGCTTCAGGCCGTGCTTTTCGATCTCCTCCCGGACGCCCTCGTCCAGCTTTCCATCCGGGGCCCGGTTGATAATCAGGCCCATCTGGCCGGGATTTAATTCCATTTCGCCGATCATTTCGGCGATCCGGGCCACGGCCTGGACACCCCGGCGGGAGCAGTCGGAGATCAAAAGCATGGTGTCCACATGGGGCAGGGTCCCCCGGGCGATATGCTCCAGGCCCGCCTCATTGTCCATGACCACATAGGTGTAGTTCTTGGCGTACTTGGCCACCTGGGACTGGAGCACCCCGTTGACATAGCAGTAGCAGCCCTTGCCCTGGGTGCGGCCCATGACCAGCATATCAAAATCGTCGTCCTCAATCAGGGCGTTGTTGAATTTCAGCTCGGCGTAGTCCGCCTTGGTCATTCCCTTGGGAATGGTGCCCTTCAGCTCCGCCTGAGCCATTTCCTCCCGGATCTGGCCCAGGGAGGTCTCCACCTCCACCCCCAGCACCTCGTTTAAGTTGCTGTTGGCGTCGGCGTCCACCACCAGGACAGGGCCCTGCTTCTTCTTGCACAGATAATCAATGAGCATGCCGCAGGTGGTGGTTTTACCCACGCCGCCCTTTCCTGCCACGGCAATGGTATGAGGCATAGTCAGTTTACTCCTTTTGGTAAAATGCGCAGTGTTGAAGAAATCGGCAATCGTGAATCGGCGAGGCGATATGCCTCACTTCTTCACGCTTCATGCTTACCGCTTCCCTTAGATCAGGTCGATCAGACCGGCGGCCTTGGCGATGTAGGCCACGTCGTCGAACTTGTTCAGGGCATACAGATGGATGCCGTTGATGCCGCAGGCGCGGTACTCGTCGATCTGACGGATGGTGTACTCGATGCCGGCAGCCTTGAAGGAGGCCTTCTTGCCCTCTACGTCGGCGTCGAAGGGATCCTTGACGAAGGGGTTGGGGAAGATCCAGTTCTTGGAGATGATCTCGCACAGCTCCCGGGGCATGACGCAGCCGTTCCGGGACAGGGCCATGTTGATGGTAGCGGCCTGATCCAGGATGGGCATGATACCCACGTCCACGGGCATCCAGATACCGGCGGCCCGGATGGCGTCCAGCCAGTAGCGGAACTGATCCATATCCCAGCACAGCTGAGTCATGATGTAGTCGGCGCCGTTGTCCTGCTTCTGCTTCAGGAAGGCGATGTCCGCTTCCAGAGAGCGGCAGGCAATGTGGCCCTCGGGAGAACCGGCCACGGCGATGGTGAACTTGTCGCCGAACTCCTGACGGACGAACTTTACCAGCTCGGTGGCGTAGTGCAGGTCGCCGCCGGTGCCGGTCCAGCCGAAGGGCAGGTCGCCCCGCAGAGCCAGCATATGGTTGATGCCATGATCCAGATAAGTCTGCAGCTGCTCCTTAATGCCCTCTTTGGTGTTGCCGATGCAGGTGAAGTGGGTGACGGGGACGCACTTGCCGTCCTTCTGGATCTTGTCCAGAACCTCCAGGTTCTTGCCCACATTGGTGCCGCCCGCGCCGTAGGTGCAGGAGATGTAATCCGGGTTCAGGGTGTACAGCTGCTCCAGCACGCCGCCCTCACCGCACAATTTCTCCATGCCCACGTCGGTCTTGGGGGGGAACACCTCAAAAGAGAACGCGGCGCGCTTGTCAAGAATATCCATAACAGACATACTTTTTTACCTCCAACTATATTTCCTATTTTGGGTTAACAGGTATGATATTCGAAAAGGCGCAATGCGCCCATATCGATACAACGATATCGTAACACATAAACCGCCCAAATTCAACCCACAATTTAGGCAAATAACAAAAAAAATCAAGCGGCCTAAATGGGCGTAAAGACGAATTTCTGAATCAGCCCATCCACCACCGCGTGAACAGTCACCGCCCCGTCCGTTCCCGGCTCCACAGACAGCTCCACCGCCTTTCCCCGAAGCCTTCCTTCCAGGTAAGCAACCGGGTCGTCGCACTCCACTTCCTCAAAGAAAACATCCCGCATCTGGTTGTTCCGGCACAGATTTTTGATCTCATGAACCAGCTCATATTCCGCCATAGGGCATCCTCCCATTCTCCCCCTCCCGGGGATATTCTGAGATCATTTTACCACAGCAGAGAAAAAACCTCAATACACCCTGCCCATTCCGGCAAAAAAGTGGTTGCATTTTTCAAAGGAGTCTGCTATAATCTACCCATGCGCAGGGTTCGTATATCGGTAATACAACGGCTTCCCAAGCCGTGAAGGCGGGTTCGATTCCCGTACCCTGCTCCAAAACAGCCAGCCCCAAGGGGCTGGCTGTTTTTTCGTAAATGAATTGCTTCCTGCTTTGAAATGGCATCCGGAAATCATCTCCGGCTCTTATTCTGTGAGCCCCCCCTTTCTTTTTGCGGAAAAAAGTGGTATGATAACACCCGATAGAAAGCGGCGCGTTTCCGGAGCCCCCCTTTCTCCGGAGCGAATTTTTTATGCAAAGAAGGTTTTTACCATGCATTCCCCAAAGAAACTGCTCATCATCAACCCCGGCTCCACCTCCACCAAGGTAAGCGTCTTTCAAGACGAACATAATATTTTTACCGAAAGCATCTTCCACGACGCCCCGGAGCTTCTGAAATATCCCACCACCAACCACCAGCTCCCCATGCGCAGGCAGGTGATTTTGGACGTTCTGCACTCTCATGGGCTGACCCCCGGGGATATGGACGTATTTGTGGGCCGGGGCGGCTGCGCCTATTCTCAGGCGGCCGGTGTGATGGAAATTGACCAGCGGCTGAACGCGGATACCGCCGCGGACAAGGGCGGCAGCGACCACCCGGCGAAGCTGGGAGTCATGCTTGCCTATGCCCTGGGAAACGAATACGGAAAGCCCGCCTATACCGTCAATCCCACCAACGTAGACGAGCTGTGGGACTACGCCCGGATCACCGGCATTGCCGGACTCTATCGCCGGGCCCAGACCCACGTGCTGAATCAGAAGGGCATCGCCGCCATCCACGCCGGAAAAATGGGAAGATCCTACGAGGATCTGAACCTGATCGTCTGCCATGTGGACGGGGGCATTACCATCACCGTCCACAAAGGCGGACGCATGATCGACAGCACGGAAGGCGCCGGGGGCGACGGCCCCTTCACCCCCACCCGGCTGGGCTCCATTCCCATTATGGAGGTGCTGCAATACCTGGATCAGGGCCACACCACCGGGGAAATGCGGGCCATGCTGTCCCGTTCCGGCGGGTTTGTCAGCCACTTCGGCACCTCCGACGCGTCGAAAATCCACGCCATGGCGGCGTCGGGAGACAAGAAGGCCGCCACTGTCTGGAACGCCATGATCTACCAGCTGTGTAAATCCATCGGCGCCATGGCGGCGGTGCTGGAGGGAAAGGTGGACGGAATCCTGCTCACCGGCGGCCTGATAATCTACGCGGACATTATCAAGGGCGTGGAAGCCCGATGCGGCTGGATCGCCCCCATCTCGGTCTACCCCGGGGAGTGTGAGCAGGAGGCCATGGCCCAGGCCGTTCTGGAGGTGCTCCAGGGCAGCAGGCAGGCCAACCGGTACACAGGCGAGCCGGTATTCCGGGGATTCGACTGGGAATAATCCATCGCGTGCCCATTCCGGCCTTACAGACCTGTTCATGAGAAACAGACAAGCAGGAGGAAGTCTATATGAATCACAGCGAAAAAGCGGCGGAGCTGTTTTTATCCGGAAGCAACTGCGCCCAGGCCATTGTGGTGGCCTTTTGCGATGTTACCGGGCTGGAGGAAGGCTTCGCGGCCAGGCTTTCCTCGTCCTTTGGCGGCGGGATGGGCCGGATGCGGGAGGTATGCGGGGCCGTCAGCGGCATGCTTATGGTAGCGGGGCTGCTCTACGGCTATGAGGAGCCGGGAGAGAACGACTGCCGCAAGAGGGAGCACTATGTCCGGGTTCAGGCCCTGGCCGGGGCCTTCCGGGAGGAAGTGGGAAGCATCGTCTGCCGGGAGATTCTGAAGAATCCTCCCTCGGATCCCAACCCCACCCCCAGAACCCAGGAATATTACAAGAAGCGGCCCTGCGCCCGCATGGTGATGACCGCCGCCCGGGTGCTGGACGCGTACATAGACCAGCACCCTCTGCCGGAGAAAGGCGGATTAGAGAAATGAGTGATTTGATCTACAACCAGCGGGCCATCCCCCGGAACCGGTACCGCTACGGCCTGCGCTCCTCCGCCGCCACCGGCTGCGGCTGGATCGCCGCCTATAACGCCCTGCGGCTTCTGGGCTATGACACGGACAAAAAACAGCTGATCCGCTGGTTTGCCTGGCAGCTGCCGCTGATCCACGGCAACGCCGGAACCAGCTTCTGGTGTCCCGCCCTGTGCTTCCGGAAATGGGGCTTTCCCGTGCGGTTCTGCTTCCGGCGAAATGCCTTCGACCGAATCGCCGGAGCGTCGGACGTGTGCATCCTGTTCTACCGCTGGCGCAGAGGACTCCGCTTTGGGGCTCACTTTGTGGCCCTCCATCACACCGGCGGCGGCTTTGTGGGCTATAACACCTACCGGAATTCCACCGGCCCGGATCTCTACGGCCCCAGTCTTGAGGCATTTTTAAAGAGAAAAGGCTACTTTGGATGCGTGCTCATTGCCATTCAAAATAAGAGGAGCTGAGGAACCCCTTGGGCCTCCAAAAAAACCAGCCGACCCGAAACCGGATCGGCTGGTTTTTCTATTGTTACTTATCGGATTTGTAGTCGGTGGGCAGAGCCTCCCAGCGGCTCTTCAGCACATAGGCCACATCCTTGGGCTGACGCTGACGGGTGAAGGCGCCCTTCTTGTTGCCGTTGACCCGGAGGATGCCCTCGGTGGTCTGGAAGTCGGCGAAGTTCCACATGAGCTCGCCCTGGACGAAATCGTAGCTGTCGAAGACCCGGTGGTTCATCTCCAGATACTCGTTCTGATACTCCTGGCTCCACATGACGCTGGGCAGCTTGTGCTCGGAGGCCAGGGTGTCCGCGCCGTACTCGGTGAAGATCACGGGACGGTCGCCCCGCACCTGATTCCAGCCGTCCATCTCCTTCCGGAAGGCGGCTTCCGCGTCCACGATTCCCGCGCCGCCCATAACGTACCAGCCGTAGTACCGGTTCAGGCTGATGATGTCGGCGAACTGCTGGCCCTTGGAGGTGTGGGGCAGGCTCATCATGACCACGGCGTAGGTCCGGGGCCGCTTCTGCACGTCCAGCTCGTGGGCGTAGTCGAACAGGTTCTTAAAGTACTCTTCGGTCCCATCGGAGGTGCACTGGGGCTCGTTCAGGATGGACCAGGCGATGACGGAGGCGTGGTTCTTGTCCCGGGTGATCATGTCGTGGAGAACCTGGCGATGGTGCTCCAGCAGCTGGGGTGTGGTCTCCTTTTCAAAGAAGCCCAGCTTCTTGCCGGTGCCCTGGTTGGCGGCCAGGAAGTTCATGGTGGACTCCATGCAGCCCACCGCGGTGGTCTCGTCGATAATCAGGAAGCCTTCCTCATCGGCCATGTAGTACAGCTCTTCCGCGTAGGGGTAGTGGGAGGTACGGAAGCAGTTGGCCCCCACCCACTTCAGGCACTCGTAGTCCCGCTTCACGGTGACCAGATCCAGGCCCCGGCCCCGGATGTCCGCGTCCTCATGCTTGCCGAAGCCCCGCAGGTACACATGCTTGCCGTTGAGCAACAGCTTATCTCCCTTCACTTCGAAGGTGCGGATGCCCAGGGTGTCATAGTACTCGTCCACCAGCTTCTCGTCCTGGTACAGCCGGATGACGATCTTGTACAGGTAGGGAGCGTGGACGTTCCACAGCTTGGCGTCCTTCACCAGCAGCTTCCCTGCCGCGCCCTTGCCTTCCGCGGCCAGATTACCCTGCTTATCGTACAGGGAGACGGTCACATCGCCTTCGCCGCAGGTTTTCACGCTGTAGTCCACTTCCGCGTCGGCGTCCTGGAGGGTGAACTTCACCTCATAGTCGGTGACGGCGGCCTTGGGCAGGCACAGCAGCTTCACCGGGCGCTGGATGCCCGCGTAGTTGTAGAAGTCAAAGTAGGGGGCGGACACCTTCTTGCCGTTGGACAGCACCTGGGTTTTGCCGCAGGGCAGCATGGTCTCGCTGAGCTCGTTGTTAGCCAGCACGGACAGCTTGTTCACCTGGTTGTACTTGACCACATCGGTAACCACCGCGTTGAAGGGCAGGAAGCCGCCCACGTGGGAGCAGATTTCCGCTCCGTTCACAAAGACCTTGGCCTTGTGGGTGACGGAGCCGAAGCGGATGACCACTTCCTTCCCCTCCCACTCGCCGGGGACGAAGAAGTCCGTCTCATACCAGAAGTCGCCGGTGTACTCCCGGGCGTCCTTGGTGGTAAAGACGTCGCAGAAGGAGGACGGCACCGGCATGGAGCAGCTTTCCGGCAGGCCGCCGGTCCAGCCGGCAGCCTCGCCGGCGGATTCCGGGTCAAACTGGAACTGCCACATTCCGTCCAGAGAGATCACCCGGCGGGAAGCCGTGGCACGGGGATACAGCAAAGACATATTCATAACGTTGATTCCTCCGATCATAGATTTACGCCAAAGGCGCGTTGGACTGTTCGCACAATTTTTTTCGTGTACAGATCCTTACTTTGTTTATTTTATCATTCTCCCGTACAAAAAACAACGCCCAAAACGCCGCATCTGTGGCACCCTTCCTACAAAAATATCGCGGCCGCGTTTTTATACAGCCGCGGTATTTTTATCCCCCAAAGAAGCTGAAAAGCCCCAGAACGAAGATGGTCAAAATGATCACCGGCACCACATAGGCTACGTAAGGCCGGAGCCATTTGGCCATTTTCAGGCCCTTGCCCTGGTTTGCCTCTTTCAGGAAATTCTCCCAGCCCCAGCCATAGCGGCTGGTGCAAAAGACCACAATGACCAACGACCCCAGAGGAAGCAAAAGGTTACTGACGATAAAGTCCTCACTGTCCAGAATGTCGTGACCGGCAATGGGCCTGACTCCGCTCCATACATTATATCCCAGCACGCAGGGCAGACTCAGCAGCAAAATTCCCACGCAGCAAAGGACGCAGGTCTTTTTCCGGCTCCATCCGGTTTTCTCGCTGACACAGGAGGCGATGTTCTCAAACACCGCCAGCACCGTAGACAAGGCGGCGAAGGTCATGAACAGGAAGAACAGCGTCCCCCAGAAACGGCCCATGGGGAGGTTGTTGAACACATTGGGCAGGGTGATGAAGATCAGCGCGGGGCCGCTGTTCACATCCACTCCGTAGGCAAAGCAGGCGGGAAAAATAATCAGGCCGGAGCACAGCGCCACCATCGTGTCCAGCAGGCATACCCGGACGGACTCTCCCGCCAGGGCATGCTCCTTGCCGATATAGCTGCCGAAAATGGCCATGGAGCCGATGCCGAGACTTAAGGTAAAAAAGGACTGGTTCATGGCCGCCGCGATCATATTGCCCACGCCCACCGCCTGCATCCGGTCAATATCCGGGATCAGGTAGAAACGCAGGCCCTCGCCGCCCCCTTCCAGGAAGATGGAATTGACGGCCAGGATCCACATAAGCAGGATCAGGGCCAGCATCATGGCCTTGGTAACCCGCTCCAATCCTTTCTGAACGCCCACGGAGATTACGGCAAAGCAGCCGATCACCACAATGGACATATACACCCCCATGGTGCCGGGAGAAGAGAGCATCTGAGAAAACTTTCCTTCCACCCCGGCGGCGTCCAGACCGGTGAAAACGCCCCGGGCCGTATCCACAAAATACTGAAGCATCCAGCCGGAGACGGTGGTGTAGAACATCATCAGCACCACATTGCCGATCAGGCATGCCCAGCCGTGCCAGCCCCATTTTCCGCCGGGCTTCAACGCCTGATACATTTGCAAGGGGCTTTTCTGGGCCGCCCGGCCCATGGCAAACTCCATGGTCAGCACCGGCACCCCCAGGATCAGCAGGAAGAGCAAATACACCGCCACAAAGGCGCCGCCTCCATACCGCCCCGCCATCCAGGGAAATTTCCATACATTGCCGATGCCGATGGCACAGCCGGCGCTGAGCAGAATAAATCCAAGACGGCTTGCCAAATGTTCCCGCTCCATCACGATCCCTCCAGAAATGCTTTCAAATCTGCTTCAATTATAAACAAGGAAACGCCCCTTGTCAACGCGCCTTTGCCTGCTTGCTGATGGAGTATGTGTCAAGTAATAATTGGCAAGAATCCTTTTCACGAAACCAAGTGAAAAATCTGACTGCATCCGGTAGCA